>CAYJTU010000049.1:0-19719 GCA_964373105.1 uncultured Moraxellaceae bacterium
TTAAATAGGATAAACCATGAATGCATAACTGAATCCGATCAAAAGCGCATGGCAAAACGTACAGATAGAACGGCATGCGGACCGGCCACAGTTTTTGGACTAAGTTGACGGGCTTTTTACCGAGTTTGACATCTTGCACGGCGATCGTGCATTTGGTGATGATCATGCCTTGATTGGCGGGCTAGCACGATTTAACGGCCGCCCAGTTATTGTCGTTGGCCAGCATCGGGGTCGTAGCACATCTGAACGGATTTATCATAACTTTGGGATGACCAACCCCGAAGGTTATCGCAAAGCGCTTCGGCTGTTTGATATGGCAGAACGTTTTGGCCTACCGGTTCTGACCTTTATCGACACCATGGGTGCTTATCCCGGTGTCGGTGCTGAAGAGCGCGGTCAGGCCGAAGCGATTGCCCGTAATTTGGCGGTGCTCTCGACTTTAAAAGTCCCTGTCATAGCAACTGTGATTGGTGAGGGTGGATCAGGTGGAGCACTGGCGATCGGCGTCGCGGACAAAGTCCTGATGCTTGAAAACAGTATGTACTCGGTGATCTCCCCGGAAGGCTGTGCATCGATCTTGTGGAAAACCAATGAACAAGCAGAGCGCGCCAGTGAAGCATTGGCGTTGACTGCGCAGAAATTAAAAGCACTGGGTCTGATTGATCAGGTGATCAGTGAAGGCGATGGTGCGCATTTGACACCAGCATGTGCCGTGGATGAGCTGCGTATTGCACTGACAGCATGGCTGGATCAACTGAGCCGCTTACCGATTCCAGAACTGGTTGAGGCGCGTTATCAACGTTTGATGAATTTTAGTAGTCGACTGCCCGCATTACCGAAGTCGTAATTGGCATCGACTTGGCGTTTTAGATAAAACGGATACAGCTTGCATGCTGATTGAACAGGCGATTAAGGAATCGCTGAGACGGTTTAAACCGAATCGGCGTTTTTGGTTGGGTTGTGGCGGCGGCCTTGGTTCGATGGCTCTGCTGTCTGCTATGCAACATCTCTCGATACAGCCTGATGCTCAGTTCAAGTTGCGTGTCATTCATATAGATCATGACTTACAGGCCAGTTCCAGCGATTGGGCGAGGCTCGTGACCCGCCATGCTCAGGCTTTAAACCTTGAGGTGGTGGTCAGAAAAGTCTGTGTGGCCGCTGGCAATCTTGAAAATGAAGCCCGTGTCGCCCGCTATCGTGCCTTTAGAGAAGTCATTGAAGCGGATGAGGTGTTGGTATTGGCGCATCATCAACAAGATCAAGCCGAGACGGTACTGATGCGTTTGCTCTCTGGCAGTGGGGTCAGTGGTTTGGCGGCAATGCGCGAGGTGCATGCGCAAAGCGGTCTTACTCTTGCTCGGCCCTTGCTCGGTGTAGCACGTGCAGACATACGCCATTATGCTGAGACCCAGCAATTGGAGTGGGTAGATGATCCTGCCAATGACGATGTGGGTTTTGATCGCGTCATGTTGCGACAAAAGGTTTGGCCGCTATTGACTGAGCAGTGGCCTGGTTTTGAAGCAGCCATGGCGCGGACTGCACTGTTGATGGCTGATGCGGAGTCCGTCCTTAAAGATCAGGGTATGGCAGATCTCCGCTTCTGTCAGCGCGGGCAAAACCAACTGGATATTGAAGCTGTGCAGATGTTGTCGGATGCCAGAGCGCGTTGGTTGATTGCGCGTTGGATGCAAGGCGATGCCCAGTATGCACCGCCGCTTAGTCGTGTTGAGGCTGTGCGCCAGATGATTGGGGCGAAGGTAGATGCGACGCCTGAAGTGATCTGGCAGGCAGGAGGTTTGCATAGCTATCAGTTTAGGCGTTACCAAGGACGATTGTTTCGGCTGCCCCTTGGTCTTGCTCAAGCGGACACCCTAGAGCAGGCGTTTGCACTTGACCAACAGTTGCTTCTGCCGACGGGACGCTGGCGCGTCCAAGCCATGCAAAACGGTCTATCGGAGGATTACTTGGGTCAGCCTTTGAGACTTCGTCCTAGGCAGACAGGGGAGTCCTTACACTTAAATGGCAGGGTTGGGCATTGGCCGCTTAAAAAACTGTTACAGTCTTTAGGTTTAGCTCCATGGCAACGCGAGCAAATTCAGGTGTTAGAAACAATAAACGCTGAACCGCTGGCATTAGTCAGTGCAGCAGGGTTTTGGGTCACCGCACACGCCGCACAAGCAACAGGTTGGGGCTTGATCCAGTGTCATGAAACTCAAATAGAATTTGGTTATGGTGAGCCTAATCGTCATTAAGGCGATTCTCAAAAATATTTTTATTAATAATGATTAAGTGGATTTAGTTTTATGAGCGTACAACACAATGTGACCCCCATTGATTCAACCAAGATCGTTGCATTCATTGGGGGGGGCAACATGGCACAGGCGCTGATCGGGGGGTTGCTTGCGGAAGGACTGCCTGCCACGATGATTCGTGTTGCTGAACCTATGGAGGAACTGCGCGAGATACTGGCATTGCGCGGTGTTGGTGCTTTTTCTTCAGCGACAGCAGCGGTCAATGGCGCCGACGTGGTGGTACTTGCCGTGAAGCCACAGATTATTCAAGAGGTGCTGGCTGAGTTATCTGATCTGGTCGCGGATAAGCTGGTCATTTCGATTGCTGCGGGTATTTCAATTGCGACGATCGCCTCTGGCCTTGCGGGTCATCAGCGTATCGTTCGTGCGATGCCAAATACACCGGCTTTGGTGCAGACGGGCGCAACCGGATTGTATGCGGATGAAGGTCTGACGCAATTGGATCGTGAGAGCGCTGCCACGATTCTCTCCGCCGCAGGATTGGTACTCTGGGTCGATGATGAGTCGCTCATGCATGCCGTCACTGCGGTATCGGGTTCTGGTCCTGCCTACTTCTTCTATCTGATGGAAGCGATGATTGATGCTGGTGTTGCGCAGGGCTTGGATGAGCGTACTGCGCGCGCACTGACGCTACAGACGGCTTTAGGGGCCGCGCAGATGGCGATCATCAGTGAGGATAGCCCCGCTAAATTGCGTCAGAAAGTGACTTCGCCCAATGGGACAACCGCTGCGGCGATTGAGCATTTGGATGCGCAAGGTGTGCGTGCAGATATCGTTGATGCGCTCCTTGCCGCAGGTACGCGCAGTATTGAGCTATCCGCGAATTAATTGAAGTTCATTTTTATGCTCAAGTTGCCTGCTAAAGCCGGCTTTGCTGCTTGAGCAGTTAGATTTTATAGATTAGAGATGAGGAAACAGTGGTATGGATTCGTTTATTTTACAGATCTTTAATATCGTCACAGGTGTGGCGATGTTGTTATTGTTCTTGCGCTTCATGATGCAATTGACTCAAGTCGATCCGTATAATCCGATCGTCATGTCGACGGTCCGTGCGACATATGTGGTTGATATTTTTACGCGTATTTTACCGACAGTTGGGCATGGGCGTATCTGTCTATCCGCTTTAGGGCTGATGGTTCTGGTTCGATTAGTGGACTTGGGCGGGACTAATCTGCTCACCGGTGTCACCGATATAGGACCCGATGTTTTATTACTTCAACTAGTTTTTGGCTTGCTTGAAGACTTTTTATGGATGTGTAAGATCCTGATTTATGTCTCGATTATCTCCAGTCTCGTCATGATGTTTACGCAAGCACCGACACCTATGATTGTTTTGGTCATGCAAATGACTGAGCCGCTGTATGCGCCATTTAGACGATTCATGCCTGATCTCGGACCGCTGGATTTGTCCCCACTGGTGGCTTTGTTGGTCATTGGTGCACTGCGTTTCCTATTGACCTATGCACATAATTTCCTGCTGCAAGGTTTGCTGTAACGATGTCGATTCAGTGCTCGGTCGCTCTTATGATACTTAAAAAGTGAGTAGGACGTCTTGAGCCAGGATCCTGTACTTTTGTTTGTCAAAGTCCAGCCCAATGCCAAGAGGACTGAAATCATTGGGTTTGAGACGATTAATCATCCTGCTTCAAACCGACCAACTCCGATGCTAAAAATTCGTTTGGCGGCGCCCCCTATTGAGGGCAAAGCCAATCATCTCTTGTGTGTATTTCTAGCCAGGGTTTTCGATGTACCACTCCGGCAAGTCACATTGCTGAGCGGAGAAACCTCTAAAATCAAGCGTCTTCAGATTGATCAACCCAAGGTGATTCCGGCGTTGCTGGTTGGAATACTGTAATGCGTTGCCGTGTCATCAGCGTGTGCTGCTGTGATCACGATACTGCCTTCTGTGTGGGTTAGGTTAGTCAAGGTCACGTTTACGCGGCAAAAATTACTCAATTAACTATAAAAGTGATAACTACGTCACAATTTTTTGCGCATTTATTTTGTAAACAACCTGTCATATTCAATTCCATCTACACGATAAACTGAGTATCATGCGGCCCGCTGACAGATCGATCCCGGTCATAATTTTAGCATGAATTGTTAAGTTTGTTTTATGACTATATGGATGAAATACAAGAATTAAGGATAGATGGTAAATTTAAAACCATTATAACGATAACTGCGTCACATTTTATTGGAATAATTCTCCAAAAAGCTACCGAACGGTCAAATTATCATTAAGTTTATCTAAATAATAAAATTAGAAATTCATCATAGACTACTTCCTGCTCCTTCATGACAAATCTCAACTCTGGATGATCAATCGCTAAAGCGCTAACCAGCGATCGACATCTGTCAAGTGGATCAGATGCTCATGAAAAGGGTGCTCCAAAAGAACTTAATTCTTCACACCTGAATGAAAGGAAAATCGCATGAAAATTTCTGCATTAAACACCGCTTTAGTTTTGTCTTTAGGCACTGCAGCTTTATTACCAATCAATGCACAAGCGGCTGATGGCTTGATCAACTTTGTGGGTCAAATCACTGCACAGACTTGCACAATCAGTGGTAACGGCGGCGGTAAAGACTTCACTGTTACGCTTCCTACCGTTTCTGTTCAAACCTTGCCAACAGTAGGTTCATGGGCTGGCCGTACACCGTTCAACATTGCATTGACCAATTGCGTTCCTGCAACGGGTAACGTTGCAACTTACTTTGAACCAGGTGCAGCAACTGACCTGACCACTGGTTTCTTGAAAAATGATACTGGTGCAGCTCAAGCAACGAACGTTCAACTTGAACTGTTGAATGATGACACCTCTGGTTTGAAATTAAACCAAGCCAAAAATGGTACCAACGGTTCTAAAGCAGTTGCTTTGAATGCAGGCGCCGCAACATTGAACTACTTCGTTCAATACACCGCAGTAGGCGGTGCAGCGACTGCAGGTAAAGTTGCAAGCCGTACCAACTACACCATCGTTTATAACTAAGTTTTATAGACCATTGGTTTTTTGTGGCGACACGGACTCGTTGCCGCATCCATTTGCATCATAAGGACATTATTTATATTGCTAAGGTTCTCCTATGAAAGCTTCGATCCATTTAGTCTGGGCAGCTGCATTGTTGTTATGTGCCAGCAGTCAATCTTTCGCAAGTGTCGTGATTAACGGTACACGAATTATTTACCCAGCAAGCGAGCGCGAAGTGACCATTAAACTTGATAATAATGGGGACTCACCCTCATTGGTTCAGGCATGGCTGGATGGTGGAGACCCAAAGCAAGCCCCTGAAAAAAGTACCGCACCATTTCTATTAACACCACCACTGACCCGCATTGAAAATGGCCGTGGGCAAACCTTACGTTTGATTTATACCGGTGCGCCGCAACCGCAAGATCGTGAATCGGTATTCTGGCTCAATGTCCTCGAGATTCCGCCTCAAGCGACCGATGCCGCAGCGCGTAATTATTTGCAGATCGCCTTTCGATCACGCGTCAAAGTATTCTTCCGCCCCAAAGGCTTACCGGGCCTTGCAATAGACGCCCCTGAAAAACTGCGCTGGTCGGTCGTCCCTGATCCGACGGGCTTGGCATTGCAAGTTGATAATCCAACGGTCTATCACGTCTCTTTTAGTCAGGCGGGCATTACCGCCAATGGCAAAGACTATACCTATAAAGAAGGTGGGATGGTTGCGCCGTTTTCTAAAACGCTTTTCCACTTAAAAGACCTGACTCAGCAGCCAGCCACAGCCAGCCCAGTCCATTACACCTTTATCAATGACTACGGCTCAGGTGTGGACAGCAAAGCAGTTCTACAAACCCCTTAATTCGCAATAAGAACAGTGTCGCATTCACTCAAAACTTCGGTTTGAGTTGATACAGGAGTTTCTCTGTGCAAAAAATTGCATTCTCTATAGACTACGAACCAATCCAGCAGCGCGAGGTCCGTCAAGCTATGCCCAGTCGCGGCTTTGCTTGTGGCTCGGTATCACTGCTGATTGCAAGCTGCACGCTGTCCTCCCTGACTTGGTCTGCTACTGTGAGCGGACCTGCTGCGATTGGCGCGTCCAACACGTTGGTCTTTGATAGTCGATTTCTTGCGGGTGAAACGGGCAAAGTTGATATCTCCAATTTTCAAAAAAGTAATCCAGTCCTCGCGGGTAACTATCGTGTAGACCTGTATGCCAATAAACGTTGGATTGGGCGTGAGGATATTCGCTTTCGTGCTGAAAAAGATCAGACTGTAGCCGCGCCGTGTTTCACGATTGCGCAATTGCAGCGCTACGGGGTCGATATCAGTAAATTTGATCCAAGCCTTAAACTTGCCAAAAATGAATGCCGTCCAATTGATTTCTTCATGCCGCAGGCCAGTTATGACTTCGATGGTTCTGATTTACGTTTGGATTTAAGCATCCCTCAAGCCATGGTCAGTCGCTCGGCTCGCGGCTATGTTGATCCACGCTATTGGGATCATGGTGTAACTGCGGCTACATTGGGCTATAACTTCAGTACCTATCAAACCCAGATGAATGGCAAAGATCAAACCATGTCCTACTTGGGTTTGAACTCTGGATTTAATCTGGGTGAATGGCAGTTCCGTCATAATTCTTCGGTGAGCAAATTTACGGACTCCGCCACCAAATGGCAGAATATTGCGACGTATGCGCAATATAACTCTGCTGCGCTGCGTAGCCGTTTCATTTTGGGTGACTCGAATACCACTGGCGAAGTCTTTGACACCTTGCCATTTCGCGGGATGCAACTGGTCTCGGATGATCGGATGTTGCCGGACTCTTTACGTGGCTATGCGCCGGTTGTTCGTGGTGTAGCGAACTCCAATGCCTTGGTTGAAATTCGTCAGAATGGTTTCCTGATCTACCAATCTACCGTAGCAGCTGGTCCTTTTGAAATCAAGGATCTGTACGCCACGGGTTACGGTGGTGATTTGGATGTGACCGTGACAGAGACGGACGGACAGAAACGAACGTTCATCGTGCCCTTTGCTTCGGTCGCGCGTTTACTGCGCCCAGGCACTAGTCGCTATGAGTTGACCAGTGGACAGTATCGTGATGCTCAATTGAGTAGCACACCTTACTTCCTGCAAGGGTCTTATCAGTATGGTCTGTCCAATCTGACCACCGTATATGGCGGTGCGAATGTCAGTGCGGGTTATGCCTCGGTGATCTTCGGGGGCGCTTTAAACACCGCCTTAGGCGCCTTTGCATTGGATCTGACCCAAGCCAATACTGACTTTAAAAACCTCAAAAACTATAGCGGACAGAGTGTCAAGCTCGGCTATAGCAAACGCTTTAGCGAAACCGATACCAACATCGCGGTTGCGGCTTATCGCTATTCGACCTCTGAGTTTTTGAGCCTGCACGATGCGATTTACATGCGGGATTTTGATAGCCGTGGTCTGCTGGCCGAAGGCGTGGAGCGCCAGAAGAATAACTTTGAAGTCACCATCAATCAGACGGTGGGTAAGTCTGGCTCGTTCTATGTCACGGGTTCTGCGCGGAACTATTGGAATCGGGAAGGCACCAATACGCAATACCAAGCCGGTTACAACAACAGCTACGGCAGTATGAGCTATGGCTTATCTGCGGCACGTACGCGCGATGTACTCGGGCGGAATGACACCCAATACATGCTCAGTTTATCTTTCCCACTCGGCAATGGTACCTATGCACCTTCTGTGAATAGTAGTATCAGTAATAGCACGCAAAGCGGGACGAGTAGTCGCGTCGGCTTAAATGGCTCCTATGGTGAGGATCGTAATCTAAGCTACGGTCTCAGCGTCAATAACAGCTCACGCAGTGATGAGACCAGCGGAACTGTGAGTGGTCAGTACCAAAGCCCATACACGACACTGACAGGTGCCTATACTGAAAGCAGTAACTATCGCACCGTATCCGCAGGCGCAAGTGGCGGTATCGTACTCCATCAAGGCGGTATCACTTTTGGTCCACAAAGCGGCGAGACCATGGCGATTGTGGAAGCGCAGTCGGCAAAAGGGGCACGTGTAGCCAACTATGCCGGTGCACGTATCGATAGCCGTGGCTATGCGCTGATTCCGTACTTGACGCCATACAGTAACAACACGGTCGAAATTGATCCCAAAGGCATCTCTACTGATGTGCAGTTGGAAAACAGCAGTCAGCAAGTTGCACCCTACGCTGGTGCAGTGGTGAAAGTCGGCTTTAAGACCACAGTGGGTCGATCCATACTGCTCCGTGTTAAAACCACCGCTGATCAGACCCTGCCATTTGGCGCTTCGGTCTTCGATGCTGACGGTCAGAATGTCGGTGTCGTCGGTCAATCGGGGCAACTCTTTGCGCGTCTGAATCAAGATGTTGGCACCTTACTCATCAAGTGGGGCGAGCAAAAAGATCAGCAGTGCAAGATCAACTACAAACTGCCACAACGCGCCAAAAAAGATATTGGCGCCCAGTATGAAATGCTGGATGTGCAGTGTGTGGATACTTCCCTGATGTCACCGAACAGCCTAGTGAGTGCTCAATAATGAAACATCAATTTAAAGTGCTATCACGTGGTGTTATAGCGTGTTCGCTGCTCTATGTTGTGGTGAGTCATAGCGTATCGGCAGCTTGTAATGTCACGATGACCACAGGGTTGCCGCAAGTGATTCAGATGGACATGGGGCGAATCGTGATCCCTGCGACGACGGCGATCGGGGCAGTATTTGCCACGCGTGATTTTCCAATCTCGGGCATTAACGGTTACGGCAGCTGTACGTCTTCAGGTGGTAGCGCGATCGGGATCATGGAGCAAGGCAGTGACATGGGGGGCAGAATTTATAGTTCCTTAGTGCCGGGTGTCGGTATTCGCTTATCCCGTGTGGCAGGCAGTCTGGGTCAGTTAGATTATCCGCATGTGCTGACGTTGACCGGGGCATCAACGCTAAATTTGAACGCAGGTCTTTTTCGCGTCGAGTTGATCAAGACCGCAGCAACAACAGGCAGTGGCGCTTTTGCTGCTGGTGAATATACCTCGTATTACTTGAACGGTACGGGGCCGGGTCGACCCATGTTGACTTCGGTGCTCTCAGGTAATGGTATTACGATTGTTTCGCCGTCTTGCACCGTTGATGCGGGCTCCAGAAACATCCCCGTTGATTTTGGGAGCGTCCCTAAAAGTACATTTAGCGGAGTCGGTTCGACCGCTGCAGAGCGCAACTTCGCAATTAATCTCACGTGTCAGCAAAGTCCAGGTAATGTCTTGATTTCTCTGGATCCAGCTGCAGGTGGTAGCAGTACAACACCCGGCATACTTGCGATCGCCACGGGTGCCGGGGCGGCGACCGGGGTAGGGATTCAGCTATTGGATGCGCGCAACGACCAACCCGTCAGTTATGGCGTGGGGATTCCAGCAGGTAATCGTGTCTCTAGTGCAGGACCGCTAAGTGTGCCGTTTAAAGCGCGCTATTACCAGACTCAAACGACCGTAACGCCGGGAACTGCAAATAGTACCGCGACGTTTACCATTCAATATAACTGATTTTTAAAAATGACTCGTCGTGAAAAGCGAGTCGTTGATTGTCCGTGGCTTTGAGAAAGTGTGATGTTTGCACTTGATTGAGGTTTTATTGTCATCAATCGACCTAACCTTGGGTCAAACGAGGAAGATCATCAATGCAAGTATTATCCATGCAAGAAGTGCAACAGGTTTCAGGTGGTTTCTTTTTCTGCCGCAAACCATCTTTTTCCTATTGCAAACCAAAGCCTAGTTTCGGATGTCATCCAAAACCCCCTTGCAAACCAACGATACCAACAGTGCCCACTGTAGTTGGTACGTAATAGGCTTTGTGATTTGAGTGAATTGCTCATGGATGAGCAATCTGATTGATAAAGTATCATCAATAAATTCCATTTTTATGATCTAAATATACGTAGTTATGGTTGACTCTGGGACGTAATAGGCATATTTTTTTAATAGTTGGTTTTTTACAGTCATTACTTACGTCGTACACCGTGGAAAGTTCTTCAACGTTCACGACGATAAAGGATTTTCTAAACATGACCATCAACTTTCAAATCGACAAATTAAAAGCAACTGATTTAAAAACTACAATTTTAAAAAATCAAATCAAGAAAATTTAAAACATGTCAAATAAGCCTCTTTTTCGTACAGAAGCACTGAATGCACAGCAGGTCAATTGGCTGGGTAACATCATTCTTGCGCGCCCGATTTCTTTTAGCTTGATGACTGCGTTTGCAGGTGTACTTGCGCTCATTGTGGTGTGCTTTTTGATCTGGGGCACGTATACCAAGCGCAGTACGGTTACTGGCCAGTTGGTTCCCAACACCGGATTGGTGCAGATCTATGCACAGCAGCCAGGCATCGTTTTAGAAAAAAAAGTCGTTGAAGGTCAAGCTGTCAAAAAAGGCGATATCCTTTATGTCTTATCGAGCGAGCGTCAAAGTAGCACTCAAGGCGATACGCAAACAGCGATAAGTCGCCAAGTACAAGCCCGCGAACAATCTCTGCGTGATGAGTTGACCAAAACCCGAAGCATCCAAGTTGATGACCAAGCGGCACAGACTCGAAAGGTCGCTGATCTGCGTGCGGAACTGGCAACGCTGGGTGATCAAATCCAAGGGCAAAAAAGTCGGGTTGCACTGGCGCAGCAGACCATCAGCCGCTATCAGAGTTTGTTAAATCAAGATTTTATTTCTAAAGAACAATTTCAACAAAAACAAGAAGATTTATTGGATCAACGCAATCGCTTACAAAGCTTAGAACGAGACCGAATTACTGTTGGCCGTGAGCTAGATGCTCAAGCACATACCCTCAGCAGCTTATCACTGACCCAACAAAACCAATTAGCACAGATAGATCGTGCATTGGCAAGTACCGGTCAAGAGTTGACAGAGAGTGAGGCGAAAAGACGGCTGGTCATCACTGCATCTGAATCGGGTGTCGCAACGACTGTCACGGCCGAAGTTGGGCAGACGGTGGATACTGGTAAACAGCTGGTCAGCATTGTCCCGCAAGGTTCAGTGTTACAAGCTCAGCTGTATGCACCGAGTAAAGCGATTGGTTTTATTAAAGCTGGCGATTCAGTACTCCTGCGCTATCAAGCCTATCCCTATCAAAAGTTTGGTCACGCAAGAGGCACCGTAGTCACCGTTTCAAAAACAGCCCTGCCGAGTAATGAGATCACCAATTTGAATATCGGCGGAGGGCAGAATAGTGAGCCACTCTATCGCATCACGGTTAAATTGAACCAGCAGAACGTCCAAGCCTATGGCAAATCACAAACACTCCAAGCCGGTATGTTGCTCGATGCAGATATCTTGCAAGAGAAACGTCGCTTGTACGAGTGGGTCTTAGAGCCCTTGTATAGCTTGACCGGTAAACTTTAAATTCTTTTAAGCCCTCCATTGTTAGGCTGCACATAATGACTTTTCTCGACGAGCTGTCTTTTGGATTTTCAAAAAAGCTTCCCATGATCCTGCAAACGGAGGCTACGGAGTGCGGTCTGGCTTGCTTGGGGATGGTTGCCAGCTTTTATGGTCACCGTACCGATTTGGCGACGCTACGCCGCTCTTACCCGATTTCACTTAAAGGCGCGACACTGGCCAACTTGATTCAAATTGCCAATCGCCTAGAGATGGCCACACGCCCGCTGAAGTTAGAGCTTGAAGATCTCGACCAACTCAAGCTGCCGTGTATTCTGCACTGGGATTTTAATCACTTTGTGGTGCTCAAAGAGGTGCATAGTGGCTCTGTCACGATTTATGATCCAGCGTTTGGGATTCGTAAGTTATCGATGGGCGAGGTCTCCAAGTCATTCACCGGGGTTGCTCTTGAATTGTGGCCCAATCCTGAATTCAAAAAGAAAGAAGAAGTTCAGTCGATTAAGCTGCGTGAGCTGATGGGGCATGTTAAAGGCTTATGGCGTTCCTTAAGTCAGATTTTGCTGTTGGCACTGGCTTTAGAAGTCTTTGCGCTGGTCAGTCCATTCTTTATGCAGTGGGTGATTGACAATGTCATTGTGACGGCGGATCGAGATTTGCTTGCGACCTTGGCCATCGGCTTTGGTATTCTGATGCTGATGCAACAAGCCGTTAGCGTGATGCGATCTTGGATCATCATGTACATGGGCACGACGCTCAATGTTCAGTGGCGCGCCAATGTCTTTACCCATTTGATTCGTTTGCCCGTACAGTATTTTGAAAAGCGCCATTTAGGGGATGTGGTCTCACGCTTTGGTGCGATTGATCAAATTCAGCATACCTTGACTGCCACCTTTCTAGAGGCAATTTTGGATGGTTTGATGACCGTTGTGACCTTGATCATGATGTTTATCTATAGTCCAAAACTGGCATGGATTGCGATTGTCGCGATGGCACTTTATGCCTTAAGTCGCTGGATCTGGTATCGTCCACTGCGCAATGCGACTGAAGAACAAATCATCCATGCCGCCAAGCAAGAAAGCCATTTCATGGAAACGGTGCGGGGTGTCAAAGCCATTAAGCTGTTTCAACGCCAAGATGAGCGTCGGTCGACGTGGTTGACGCTACTTGTAGATCAAACCAACGCAGGCTTGCGTACCCAAAAGCTACAAATCCTCTTTAAACTCTTCAATGGTGTGCTGTTTGGCGTTGAAAACATCCTGATCATCTGGCTCGGTGCTTTATTGGTGCTGGATGGCAATTTCAGTGTCGGTGCATTGATGGCCTTCATGGCGTACAAAGGACAGTTTGATGGGCGGGTTGCCTCGCTGATTGATAAATTTGTTGAAGTCAAAATGCTGCAACTGCAGGGTGAGCGCTTGGCGGATATTGTCCTAACTGAGCCTGAGGAGGTCTATGGGCGTGTGAGTATGGCTGAGGATACGCCGTTATCCCCAACTATCGAGGTGAGTGGTTTGCGTTATCGCTACTCAGATCAAGAGCCTTTCGTCTTGGATGAGGTGAGCTTTAAAGTGGATGCGGGTGATTCCGTAGCCATCGTCGGTCCTTCAGGTTGCGGTAAAACCACGTTGATGAATGTCTTACTCGGAACATTGCCCCCCACAGAGGGCGATGTCTTGATTGGAGGTATCAGCGTCAAGCAATTGGGTATCCATACATTGCGCAGTATGGTGGGCACGGTACTTCAAGATGATGTTCTGTTTGCGGGGTCCATCTCCGACAATATCAGCTTTTTTGACTCTAAAGCTGATCAAGCTTGGGTTGAGCAATGTGCAAAAATGGCGGCGGTGGATATTGAGATCTCCGCCATGCCGATGGGTTATAACACCTTGGTCGGTGACATGGGCACGGTATTGTCCGGCGGGCAAAAGCAACGGGTATTGCTTGCCCGTGCACTGTATAAACGCCCGAAAATTCTCTTTTTAGATGAAGCAACCAGCCACCTCGACATCGCCAAAGAACAAGAGGTGAATCAGGTCGTCAAGTCCTTAGATGTGACGCGGGTGATTATCGCCCATCGTCCTGAGACTATTGCCTCTGCCAATCGAGTGATTGTTTTAGCGGGCGGTAAAGTTGCGCACGATCTCCTGGTGAAAGATGCCCTTCAGCCGGCCAGTGAGCAATGATATGAGCCGACTCGCTCACCATGCTCTTTTTGTCGGGATCACGACCGCGTTTTTTGCGGCGACGGGATCCGTGCATGCTTTTGAGATCGATCCCTTCTCGGTCAAAAAACTGTATTCAAAATCGCCAGCTCAAGGCAGTGTGCGTCTGAAAAAACAAGTGACTGTTGAGGAGGTTTCGACTAAACCCTTGGATCGCCCCGCAATCGCAGACAGAAGCACAATCGCAGAAAGCGCGGTACCCGCAGACAGAGCCGCTGCCGATCCTTGTACCTGGGGTGCCATCCATACGGCAGTCGATTTGCTCGAGGTGGTTGAGCGGGCGATGTGTAGCAACAGTGAAGCACGTCAAGCGTGGGTGAGTGTCAAGATTCAAGCCGCGCAGGTCGGCGTTGCCAAAGCGGCTTACTTGCCAACAGCAGAAGCCAACGTTAGTTATAGCCGTGGGCCCAATAGTTATCAGGTGAAAGATACGCCTGAACTCAGTTTCAACTCCAAAACATCCACTCGAAATATTGGGGTCAATGCCAATTGGGTGCTGTTCGATTTTGGTCTGCGCCGTGCCAATCTTGAAAGTGCACGGCAACTTCTGATCGCGGCGAATGCAACCCAAGATCTCACCTTGCAGAAGGTTTTTGTGGCTGCCGCACAAGCCTACTATGATCTGATCAGTGCCAAAGGTGCCCTGAACGCGTTTAGTGAGGCGGAAAAAACCTCAGGTGAGAGTTTTAAAGCGGCAGAAGCGAAGTATCTAGCCGGTGCTGGCACCTTGGCGGATAAGCTGCAAGCGCAAACTGATTATGCCCAAGCGCGATTAGATCGAGTGAAAGCACTCGGTGATCTACGTACTGCACAAGGGACACTGGCGATTGCGATGGGGGTCGATGCGAATACCCCCTTAACCATCAGCGCCGATGCGCGCGATATGCCGGATACGGCCTTTGTCACGTCCATCGATCAACTGATTCAGGATGCAAAACGAACACACCCCAGCTTACGTGCTGCACAAGCTCAGCTCGCAGCAGCCAATGCCAATGTCTCGGCGGTCCGCAATGAAGGCTTGCCCTCGATTTCTTTATTTGGCTCCGCCAATCGGAATCAACAGACTGGACAGCCGCCAGCAGCCACCGAGTCCAATAACAGCAGTGTCGGGATACAACTGAAAATTCCGCTGTTTGAAGGATTTGGTCGTACCTATCGTATTCGAGCGGCTAAAGCGCAGGCCGAGCTGAAGACTGTGGAACTGGAGAGTGCAGAACAGCAAGTGTCGCTGGAAGTGTGGAAGAACTATCAAGCACTGACAACCGAAACTGAAAGTCTGAAAGCCACGGACGATTTGCAGAAAAGTGCACAGCAGTCCTTCGACACGGCCAAAGGACGCTACAAGGCAGGTGTTGGGAACATCATTGAGCTATTAAGTGCGCAAAGCACGCTAAGCAAAGCGCAGCAGCAACGCGTGCAGGCGCTCTCCAATTGGCATGTGGCACGCTTAAAGCTGGCGAGCAGTCTGGGTCGGTTGGGGTTGTGGGCACTTTGATTTCTGCGATTTAAATCTCAAAAAAAGACCTCTTGATGACACCGTGGAAAACGTCATCAAGAGGTGCTGGTAGAGGGGAGTGAAACATCAGCTTATCCGTGGCTGATTATTTTTCTTATCATAGAACCAAGTGAATCAGTACCTGCTTCATTTTATGAGCTCGCCAGTTATGCACGAACCCTCTTCGCCCGTTTGACCATTTCGGTCAACGCCGTTTTGATCTCTACCCCGTTACGGGTTTTCAAGCCGCCTGACAAGAATTTCGATGAGCTAGTATGGCTATTTTAGAAACATGAATCAAACTCATATTTTTCATGATAAGATGAATATTATTAATGTTTAATCATTTTTATCCATCTTAAGGCTGACATCTATGCTGGAACTTCGGCACCTGAAAACACTGCATGCCCTGCGTGAGCAAGGATCCTTGGCTGCGGCATCGGAGTATCTGCATCTCACGCCATCTGCACTCTCTCATCAATTAAAAGAGTTGGAGCAGTGGTTGTCGATGTCCTTGGTTAATCGCAAGACCAAACCACTACAGTTTTCAGCAGCGGGTCTACGTTTGTTGCAGTTGGCTGATCAGGTCTTGCCTTTGGTGCAAACCACTCGAGCCGAGTTAACCCGACTGGCCCATGGGCAAACCGGTCGTTTACTCCTTGCATCAGAGTGCCACAGTTGTTTTGACTGGTTGATGCCAGTGCTCAATCGCTATCGCCAAGATTTCCCTGATGTCGATCTGGATTTTGCCAGTGGTTTTGAGCCGGAACCGCATACCCAATTGCAGCAGGGCGAGATTGATCTGCTGGTGACAACCGACTGTCTACCCATGAAAGGCATTCAGTATCATCGTTTGTTTGATTACGAGTCACGTTTGGTGCTGGCTCCTTCGCATCCATTGGCTGCGTTAGAGGTGATTTCTGCTGAAGAAGTTGCTGCACAGACGTTGATTGCTTATCCCGTGGAGCCGACACGACTGGATATCGTTGCAGGATTCTTGACGCCATATGGCCTTAAGCCCGCCCAATTGCGTACGACAGAGCTGACGCCGATGTTGATTCAATTGGTTGCCAGTGGTCGCGGGATTGCGGCATTGCCCGATTGGGTGGTGAAGGATTATGAGCAGAAGGGCTGGGTAATCAGTCGGCGCTTGGTTCCCAAAGGTGCACAGGCATCTACACAGGGGCTGCGGCGCACTTTATACGCGGCTGTCAGAGAGGTCGATCAAGAGCTCGTGTTTATGCAGGGCTTTTTGGCGTTATTGGCGCGCATGACCCAAGGGCGCTAGTGACTCTTTTTGTCATATTCAATCATCAGTTTTGTTGGAGTGTTTGACGCAACAGGATGATATGGATATGAGTTGATGATGCTTTTTAACACTTTTATGCAGAAAATGTCAGATATTGACGCTTTTATTGCGTGTTGAGGCATTGCCCTAGTTGCGTGGTGTACTGTGCAAATGTACACTCATCGGGAAAGCAGATAAGGACGAATCTGCAGATTGCCGTCTTATAAAGGTGATCATGAATGGGAGCGATCAGATGATCGACAAGCGGTATCATGTATTTATCAGTACGACTGGCGCAGATATGCAAGCAGAGCGGTCAGTACTGGCACAAACTTTAGCCAGTTTAGGCTTTTTCTCGTGGGGACTTGAGACCCGTACGCCGCTGACCACAGCGTTTGCTCGCCGTCAAATTGACGATTGCGATTACTTTGTGCTGATGCTGGGATCCCGTTATGGTGAGCTCTCCGCATCAGGTGTGAGCTACGTACACCTCGAATATATCTATGCCATTACCAAACAAAAACCGGTTTTTGTGATTTTACATGAGTCACCTGAGACCCGTGCACCAGATTTTCAAGAGCAAACCCAAGAAGGGCAGGTTAAGTTCCAAGATTTTCGCCGTCAGTTGCAACGTGAGCGGGATATGGTCGTCACGTTCCGCGAGCCACGTGAACTTGAAGTGATCTTGCGACACGCGATGCCGCAATTGACGCAGCGCTATCCATCACTGGGCTGGGTACGTCCGAATGATGTCCCGATGCAGACCTTGCAAGCTGAAAATGAAAAACTACGCTTAAAAGTCCAACAGTTAACCACACTCGGTCGAGGTCGCTCTACGGTCAGACCAACACCTGTCGATGCCAGTGTCGAGCAGAGCTTTGTGGATGTGGATGAAAAGCCCACTCCTTTAGAAGTGCCTGTGGTACGCGGTGATGAGGTCGTTGCCTTTGATTATCGCGTGCATGCCTATCAAGATGGAAATTTCCGTGAAATGCGTCCACGGCGTCAGATGTCTTGGAACGAGCTACTGATGGCGATGGGTCCAGGGTTTAGACCACCCGCACCTGAAGAGGATTTTGCCCGTATCATCAATGAGTATTTGAATACCTCGGCACTCAAAGACGTGCAAGACTCTATGCCGCGTGCACATGCGACGGCGCGCTGTCAGATCAACATTCGTGCTTTGCACGCCATCAAAATGCAGCTTAAAAATAATAAATGGATTGTGCCCGTGGGACGTGATGAAAAACATCGCATCCTGTGGGGTTTATCAACACTGGGTGAGGGGCAGCTCAATCAACTCATGGCAGGTCAGCGCCTTGAAACAGGTTCATAGATGACATCGAATACTCCAGTCCTTGCAAACCCAACCAAACGTGCGGTACTTCTGGTCAATCTCGGCACACCCGATGCACCCACGCCGCATGCCGTGAGGCGGTTTTTGCGTGAATTCCTCTCCGACCCACGCGTGATTGAGATTCCGCGTGTGATCTGGGCGATCATCTTAAATCTTTTTGTGCTACCTTTTCGTCCCAAACGCGTAGCCCATGCCTATGCCTCAATCTGGGCAATGGGTGATTCGCCGATGCGTTTGATTTTGAAGGCGCAGGCAGATGCGTTACAGCTGAAGCTGGATGATCAGATCGTACACCGTGATGTCAGCGTGATCCCTGCCATGACTTATGGCAACCCAGGCATGACTGCAGCGCTGAATCGTTTGTCGCAGAGTGGGGTCGAGCAGATCATTGTATTCCCCCTCTATCCACAGTACTCGGCGACCTCCACAGGTGCTGTCTATGATACGGCCACGCGTTGGATGCAGACGCAGCGTAACTTACCGAGCATCACGTTTATAAAGGATTATTTTGCACACCCGGGCTATATTCAAGCACTCGCAGACAGTGTCCGACGCTATCAGACTGAGCACGGGGTACCTGATCGTTTATTGATGTCCTTTCATGGCATTCCGATTCCCTATGCTGATCGTGGTGATCCGTATCCTGAGCGCTGTCATGCGACAGCTAGACTGGTCGCACAAGCGCTGGGCTTGCACGATGATCAATGGGCCATTAGTTTTCAATCGCGCTTTGGTAAGCAAGAGTGGGTCAAACCGTATACCAATGTGCTGCTGACGGAGTGGGCGCAATCTGGCGTACAGTCGGTGCAGATCATTAGTCCAGCGTTTTCTGCCGATTGTTTAGAGACGCTTGAGGAGCTCGCGATTGAAAATCGGGATGTGTTTTTACTGGCAGGCGGTACGTCATACAGCTATATCCCTGCGCTGAATGCCGATGCTGCCCATATCGACATGATGGCAGCACTGATCAATCCATTATTAGATGGTTTTGATGCCATTTCCTAAGCATCATTTATTCAGTTATCTTGATATGTTGGTGCCTTGGTAGAGTCCAATAAAAAACCCCTTACTTGTACCTCAAGGAAGGGGTTTTTTATGTTAAATACGTGTCTATCAAACCGC
Organism: uncultured Moraxellaceae bacterium; assembly: GCA_964373105.1. Taxonomy (GTDB): domain Bacteria; phylum Pseudomonadota; class Gammaproteobacteria; order Pseudomonadales; family Moraxellaceae; genus Aquirhabdus. The sequence goes on from CAYJTU010000049.1 coordinate 19,181, forward strand.
GTTGGCAAATTGCAGTTCAGACGTAGGTTCAGTGGGCAGTTCAATTAATTCGACATGGGTTTGTGCTTGATAGCGTAAATGACCGTTTTCAAAACCGAGTAACTCACCAGAAGTGAAAGGCGTCCACTGTTCGTTGTCCGTGAGTGGTTCGGTCGCAATGACGGCAACGCGATCATCTGGCTTGGCATAGTGACTAAAGTCGATGTCGAGATCCATATCCACCAGATGGGCTTGGCTAAAAGGCCATGAGCGAATCAACCAGTGCAAGTTGGTCGTTGCATAAGCAAAGAGCGCCTGACCATTGGACAGCATAAAGTTAAACGTACCATGCGCTGCAATGGTCGGTGCCAGTTCGGATAGCACGGCAAAGATCTCGGACAGATCTGGTTCATTGTTGCCAAAGCGCTCACGGAGTCCTTGCAGCAGTGCGCAGTAGGCAAGCTCACTGTCGGTGGTTCCAACCGGGAGGTAGGTGCCGTTCAATTCTGGTGCATAATTCTTTAAGTCGCCATTGTGGGCAAAAATCCAGTGCCGCCCCC
>CAYJTU010000050.1:0-19514 GCA_964373105.1 uncultured Moraxellaceae bacterium
AGGTCTTGGTCTTGCCGTTTTCAAGGACATTGGCATGGTTGGGGTTGCTGCCCAGATTGACCAGTTTGGTGGTGTTGTAGCGCATGCCCGTGGGCAAGGGCAGGCGCGGCGCTATTTCATATTTGCCCGACAGTGCATGGATGGCTTTGCCCGCATCGCTGAAGCTGTCTTGCACATAGGTCAGTGAGGTGGTGGTGGTCAGTGCTTCGTTCGCCATGCCATTGCTGTCCAGCACATGGTATTGACCGGTGAGAGCTTTCATTTTTACATCGACGACATCGCCATCAAATAAAAAGGATGACGAGTGCCACGGTCTTGCCGTTTCATCATAGGGCGTTCTGGCGGTCACAAAGTCGCGCGTGCTGCGATACGCATCCCAAAAGCGTGTGCTGTTAAATTCTTGCGATTGTGAGATATAGACATCGAGCCACAGCAGATTTTCACGGCGTTTGTAGCGTGGTTTTAAGTTATAAGAAAACAGCGGTCTTTGCCATGGATGGATGATTTTTTGATGGGAGACTTTTTTGGTGGTCCAGCCATCATCTTTATGCGCGCTCCAGCACAGTTGCAGCTCTAACAGGTTGGGTGGTTCTGAGGGGTCAGAAGGTTGCTCGCTGGGTTTGGCTGCGGGCAGCTTTTTGACTTTTTGCGGCTTTGGCAGGAAGTTGAGCCAGAACAAGTATAAGCGCCGGTTATACACCACAGGCACCACATGATCCCCTTGGATATCCAGATCAATGCGTTGCCATGCGGACCACTCGCCGGCGTTGAGATCATACTTGCGATAGAAGTACAGGGCAGGCTGGGCTTTGGTGCGACCAATCACATGCAGGACATTGATATCCGGCGGCAAGTGATCACGCGGGTCGCTATCATCCAGTTCATAGTAGGTGCCGACGATATCGAGTCGCGAGACGTCATGTACTTTTTGGATGTAATTTAAGTAAGCGGCTTCTGCATGCTCATCGGTCATATCGGATTGCAGCAGCTCGTTTTCCAGTTCTTCAAAGAAGGGTGATTTATCATCGCGTAGCTCAGGCTCGATCCAGTTCTCTGGATAGAGAAAGACTTTGCGGTTGGCTTCCCAGATGCGATAGTTCTTCATCCACTTCCATTGCTTCCAACTGTTGTCAGAAACGCTGTCCTGTTGCTCTGCGCGCGAGACTTCGATGCGCGGTTGTTCTAAGCCCAGCAGACAGCGCTGGACAAACATTTGGGTTGAGCTGATCGCTTGTTTGATCCGTGAGGTGAGCTGGCAAGAACACATCTCGACGTCAATTAAGAAATAGTTCAACAAGTCATTGGCATCGCGCCAAAATGCGGGATTGGCGTAGGTTTTACCGCTGACCGAGATCTCTGCGGGTACACTGACGACGCTGCTGGCGATCAGATAACCGATCAAGGCATCACGCTTTTTCTCGCGCAGCGCATCCTCCAGCGGGGTGATTTTTTGCAACCACGCGGCACTGTCATATTTCGCTTTAGCCGCTTTTTTGACGTCTTGTGCGGTCGTGATGTAGGCATCGTTGCTGTTGTTGTCGCGGTTCGCCCACTGACTCAGTGTAGTCACCCGCACCCCGATGCGACTTGCGACACGCGACACCTGATCCATTCTCAAGTAGTTATCGATATTGATAAAATCGGAGGGCGCACTCGCGTGTTGTAGCCCCAACTGACTGATCAGATCATCAATTGCTTGCGTTCCCCATTGGGTGAGCTGATGCAACATCGACTTGATATCGGCGATGGCACTGCCCGTCGTATTGGCCAGATCAAATACGCTGCGCAACGAGATCCCCTCTGGCTCAGGGTAGAGGGATTGGACCAAACGCCATTTGACCAGATTCAGCCATGGGCTAAACAAGCCACTGCCGGTCTGTGCCGGATTCAGAACGGGCAGATTGGCGAGGTTCAGCAGGGCATAGCTGCTGGCTTTGCTGAGCAGCCATGCCAGATTCACGGCATCCAGCTTAAAACGGCTAATGATGAGCGCAAGTTGGTGCAGCGCTTTAAGTACCGTGTAAATCTGCGCAAAATGCGCGGGCGTGATGTCCTTGATAAATTGACCGTTACTGTCCTCGGCAATCAGATCAGGGTTCAAGAGCACCGTAAGCAAGGTCTGACCACTGATCTGGATCTGGCTCAGTAGTAGCTCGGCTTGATTGGCGCTGATGGCGAAGGTTGCGGCGATAAAGCTAATCACCGTGCCGCTTGGATTAACCGCGTTATCGACTTTAAGACTATCACGCAGCGTGCTGATCGACTGGGTGAGGCTGTCGATGCGTAGACCGAGTGGCGAGTCGATATTGGCGCCGAGGGTATAGTCCAATTCATCAAGGCTCATCCCTGATTGGGCGACCCAATCCACGTACTGGATAAAATCCAGCGTGTCTTTGGGTGTGGCAAAGATGTTGGTGATCGTCGCTGCAGCGAGATTTTCTAACAGCAGCAGCGATTTGATGTCGAGATTAAGGCCCTCTGCCAGCAAGGCATAGCGCGCAATCTTGGACAGATTGGCGAGGGTTAAGTCGTCGCTGTTGATTTTTTTCTTGATCAGGCCGAATTGCGTTTCACTCAGTGCAAAAGCCGCGAGCAAGGTGCTTTGATGCTCAGAGATTTTTTTGCCTGCGGCGATGGGCAGTGTATAGGCGCTATCGACCGGATTGATCACATTGGGATTCAAAAACAAACTGTCGTAGAACGAGGCGATAGGCGATGCCGATGGGTCGATTGCGATGCGCGCTTCATGATTGATGTCGCTATAGAGGGTCAGTAGCGCTTCGACCGATAGTCCGAGTCGTTTCTGCAACTGATCAACGTGCTGTAAGCGGACAAGGCTGTCACCATCAAAATTGACGCTGCTGGTACTGCCAAAGCGGATCAACAGATCCAGTTGCCACATTGACCATTGCACATGATTTTTAAGTCTTAAGAAGCGCTGCAATTTGTCGAATCGATCCGCGTTCAAATGGACAACTTTTTGCAGTTCGGTATCGCAGGTGGCTTCGGGTCGTTCAATCACGACATTGTTTGGATCATTGGTGGGGTTGATCCAGCGCACACTGAGGAGTTCGATCACTTCATTGTAGCTGAGGAAACTGCGGCGCATAAAGTCCGCCACACTCAGCGATGTGGGGAGGCTGGCGCTGGTGACACCCCAATAGACTTTTTGCTTCGCATCGGTGTTGTGATTGGTGGCGGTGATGATCGTCGTTTCATAGGATGAGATCTGCCAGTATTCACCAGCAATACTCGCGGCTGAGGGCAGGCTGCTCGCACTGTGCTGCGGCGTTTGCAGTGCCTCCATCAAAGACCAACGTGATAATCCCAAGTGTTGTAACAGGTCGCGGGTTTGTTCTTGCCACAGGTCAAAGCCAACGTTTAATGGGAAGTCTGAGCTACGCAGTTTCTGATAGGTGGCATTGCGAACGTGTTCGGGCGCCGCGCGTAGTTCTGCTGCGGTTTTGCTGGTTTGAAAGTTAAAGTTGGCATTTGCAGCTGGGGCGAGTACGGCATTTTCGAGCACTTCGTTGACCAAGTCGATATAGGGCAGCGGGGTGTCGGTGTTCGGGCAGTTGAGTTTGATATTACCCAGATCTGGACGCCGTTCAAACAAGATGTCCTGCACGCTCTTGCCCGCCGTTTCTGCGGGGTGTTGATCTAAGAAACGCAGCACATCCGCCAGATAGGCCGAGGGTCCGTAGACCGATTGACAGTGATTGCAATCACAGAAATCTAAAGAACCAAACAGGGCTGCCAGATTGGGAATGGCGGACAGTTCACTGGGTAACTCTGCGGGGCTATAGCCATGCTTGAGTATCGCTTTGGGGTCGGCGCGGTGGAAGTCAAAGCGATAGTCGGCGATACGCTGCAAGACTTGGGCGTATTGGTACTCAGCAATGCTGAAGGCGGTCAGTGCGGTCGGTTGGTCGATGCGGTTGTTTTGCATCAGTGTCGTGATAAATTTGGCTTTGCCCATGCTGACAATTTGGGCTGAGCTATGCAGGTTGTTGTCGAGAAGCACTTGCCCCGTCAAGGCATTCGGCGCAATGCGATGAACACGCTGCAGAACCCGCGTGTCCGTCAGCGTGTCTTGATCGAGATTGAGATTTTGCTGATGGCTATAGACGTCGATATTGTCGGTGCGTAGATTAAAATCAGGATGTTCATCCATCATTTTTTGCACTTTTTTAATCTGCGTCAGGGGATTAGCTGTACTACGAGCAACGCTTGCGATGAGCGCAACCCCGGGAAACATCAGTTCGCTCTGGTTGGTGAGGGTTAGGGCATAGTTGTGGACTTGCTCTTGTGCCGTTGACCCTGTGATCGAAGTGGGGACCTGACCGCCATTGGCATTGATGATCGTGACCCAGTCGTCGCTTGAGAGTTTAGCGAGGTCTTGGCTGGCATTGAGGTGTGTTTGTAGAGGATCGACAATCATTTTTTTCAGGATGATGAGCATCGGCTCAAAGTTCTGAGTCACCGCGCCAATTTCTATCGTGGATTTAAAGTCTTTGACGGCACTTGCGCCGCCCAAGGTATTGGCTTGCGCATTGATCTCGGTCCAGAATTCGGGACCAAAGTTCTGGTGTTTGGTGTAGCTGGCTGCGACCAGCGCATATTGGTTTGGGTCAATACTGGTGGCGGCCAGCAAATTGACCAAGGATTGATCGCCCATCAGGATCGGTTTTTTCAGCGTGAAGGTTTGCTTAGCACTGGCAAATGCAGCGAGGCTCGCGGTCTTTTGTAGACTGACGGTGATCGGGATCAGATTGAGTTTGACGGCATTTTCAAAAGCCGCAGCCTTAAGGGCATCGTCCATGAAGACCAAGTCTTGTGCTGTGAGGTCAACGAGACTGTCAATCTGGGTCCAGTCTTCACTGCCATCTAATAAATCATTGGGCAAGCTTGCCGGCAGGTTTTGGGCGATATAGGCAAAGCATGTTTCTGCAGTTAAGGATGGGAGGTTGATCTTTTTGGCAACCCGTAGCGCCAAGACCACTTCCATAACCTGTTCCGCGGTTAAGTTGGCGGTTTGTGCGGTTTGGCTGATTTGTTTCGTGCTGCTGGACTCTTGGAGTTGGCTGACGGTATCGATATTACGGTTGCCCATGGCTTTAAAAATGGCATTGAGACGGGCGTCGTATACCGAGACACCGCGATAGGGTTCGCTGCCATCGGTAAAGTTTGCCCAAGCGATTTGCGTGGGATTAAACAAGGTACTTTGGCTGAGCACCTGTTGCTGACGATCGACGACTTTGATGAGCAAGTGAAACGGTTTTTTGATTTGATTGGTTTGATCAGAGCGCGGTGGGTCATAGGGGATATCAAAAAAACCATTGTCCGCAGTTTTGCGCTCTGCGAGTTTACTGCCTTCACCCGTCAGTAGTTTTTCCCAGATTTGCACGCTGACGCCGGATTTACCTTCCCAACGTTCATCACGCACTGAACCGCGAATACGATAAGCAAATTCACCGAGCACGGCTTTGGGGTTGGCGCGTTTGATTTCACGGTTGAATGCCAACAAGGTATCCAGATCCACATGGCCCGTGATGGCGTATCCTTTGCTGCGTTGATAACTGACGACGGCAGCACGGGTTGATGGACCAAAGCGCTGCGCTTTAAATTCGGCATCGTGAATCTGATAGCCTAAGAACGCCAAGGTCAGTTGCACATCACTGACGTGTGCATTCTTCATATTTAGACGCGTGGCTTTTTTGAGGGGTTTTAATTCAGCGGCATTTTTGGCTTTTAGGATCTTTGGCGGCTCAGGGATACTTTGGGCAATCGATTGCAGTTTTTCATAGGTGGCGTAGTCCAGCTCCCCCGTGGTCGGCAGTTTGTATTTGTCCTGCAACGCGCGAATGGCGGTACGCGCACTGGTGCCGATTTGCTTGTCTTTGAGTTCGGCGGCATCGATGCGGATGTCTTTGAGCTGTGCGATGTGCAAGGCGCGCAGTAAGACCTTTTGAGTTTGGGCGATTTGGGTTTTTGAACTGAGTTTCTCGCGCAGCGCCGCGTCATAGAGCTGATCGGTTAAGGCGGATGTGATCCGTCCGTCAGCAGCAACACCAGTTTTTTCTTGGAAATGTTTGAGTGCTCGCTCGGTTGATTGACCAAACTGACGGGTTTTAAGCTCATCATCGGCGATGCTGTGCCCCGCTTGTTGCAACAGCAGTTGCAAGCGTTGGGTACGGGTCTTACTCTGCGCGACAAATTGATGGGCAAGTTCGCTGTTAATTTTATCCACGGTCTGATGGGAGATTTGCCCATCCACTTGGATACCCACCCGAGACTGGAATTGGCGCACTGCTTCAAGCGTGGAGTCGCCCATCTCTTTACGCGTGAGATCTCGGGGTGCGATATTTAATTTTAACTTTGACAGGGCGGTATGGAGTTCACCGACGGATTTGCCTGTGGTCGGGTGTGCTGCTGTGGTATCGCGTGCCAGCTTAAGTTCGGCTGGAAATATTATTTTACCCATGATCTAAGCCTCCTCAGGCGTTATCCCTATTGGTGTTTGTTATAGTCCGTGTGTACAAGGTGCGATTGAGCTGTCCCTGTCGCCCCACCACGCATGCGTGGTATGGGGAGGCGGGCAAGTCTGGTAAGGTGAGTGTCATCGGCTGGCTCCTGATGCAGCGGCTGCAGCGGGAGCGACGACATTGGGGGTGAAGTTTAAATACGGGCTCAGGTACTGCGGCGCGACATCGATAAACGTTGCGGCTTCTGAGGCGCTTGAGGCGGCATTCCAGTATTCCACCCCATTTAAAATCGTGGTATTGCCTGAGCCCACTGGTGTAGAAAAGGCGCGGATGGATCGTCCCGTTGCATTGGCCAGTGTTTGCACCGCAGGCGCATCACCGCCGACACTACAGGCGAAGACGACGACTCTGCCCGAGGAGGTGGCGTTGATGGCTGGTGCCAGCTCACCAATGGGTATGATCCCCGCGCTGGTTTGGATAATCCCTGGGCCGCCATGTGCGACCATGGTGGTCGTGCCTGGGGTAATGGAGGCGGCATACTCAATATTGGTGACGGCATTCGCGACGACGGGATCGGCAGATAAGGCCATCGAGGTTCCTGAACCGAGCCGTGAAATCCCAAAGCGAGCAATACCATGACCAATGTGGGTAACGTTACCGATCATTGCGCCTGTGCGCATACCCTCACGGCCATCTACAGCATAGCCGATTGCACCGCCCGCCATGCCAAAGGGGGAACTGACGGCGCCGACGTCATGCAAGGTCTCTGAAACTGCACGATCTTCTGCGGCGCTTGTGCGACCCGAGTACGATTCATTGAGTAGTGAGCCGCCGCCGCCGACCATGATCGCACCACCCGCAACGCCCATATAACCCATCGCCAGTAACAGCACAGGTGTACCTGCACCGGCAGTGAGCACCGTGAATGCCCCTGCCGCCAGTAACACGCCGCCCATGACGACGACCGACCCGCCGCGACTCCAAAACGAGCGATCTTCACCACTGCCGCTGCCAGATCCACCGCCACCCGTTGGCGGTGGTGCACTGCTGCCTCCCGTCGTGGGTGGGGGCGGCGGTGTGGCCGCACTGGAGCTGGTTGGAGGTGGCATAGAGGCAATGGGTTCCTCGGGCGGGGTGACTGGATGCAGTTCTTCTTCGGTCATGCTTCGAACCGAGAAACGCCAGTATCCCCCAGTGCCATCAGGGCGCGTCGGGTTGGCTTCATAGAAGCGTCCGCGATTTGCGGCACTCATATTTTCAGGTGTGAAATTGGGATCCGTAATGACCGCATGGTTATTGCGTGCAAACGTTTGCAAGTCTTCATAGGACTCACGCCCGGTAAAGCCGCTAAAGGGGATCGCGGCTTGCGTGCCTGAGGGATCGGTATAGGTGATGGGTGCGTTGTGGCAGTAACAGAATTGATTCGTGCCATCGGCAAATCCCGCTGGATCACTGCTGGTCCAGCGACAGAGCCATGCCGCGTAGTAGCGCGCGCCGACATAGAATAGTCCCGTCTCGTCATCGCGCTCCTGACCACAGAAGCGGAAGCGCTTGAGGCTCAAATCCACGCCCTGTTTGGCAAAGCGGTAGGCCGAAGTGCCAAAAGGATGGTATTCCTCATAGGAAATCAGCTGGCCACCAGCATCGGTTTCAAGCACCGCAGAACCCAGATGGTTGGCGTATTGATAGCGGATCAATGCCTGCTGTAAAGGATTGCTGGGATCACTCTGATCGACATCGATCGTTTTGGTATCGACCTGAGCGATATTGCCAGCGTTGTCATTGATATGGACGGTCCAGCGTTCGAAGGTGAGGGCATGGTTGTCCTTGCGCCGCCGTCTAAAGATGGCGATGGAGCCGATATAGATCCACTCCAAGATCATGTTGCCGGTGCGTTCAATCACTTTACGCAAGCGTTGGCCGCTGAGACCATATTGATAGTAGGCATGGCCGCCGCCGCCAAGATCGACGTGCTGGAGTTGATCTAGGAAGTCCCAATCCATGACTGCGAGATGGGGCATCCGGGTCATGTTGCCGTAAGTATCATAGTCATAGGTCGCACTATACGGCCCTGCCTCAGCATCGCCCGTCACACTGTTGGCGCTGAGGCGATTGGTGGTATTCAGCACATTGTCTTGATAGGCGTATTTAAAATGGCGTGTCCAACCACTGCCGATGCCTTGTTGGGTCTGAAAGCGATGTTTGAGTCGGGTGATGTTGCCCAGAAGATCGTATTCATATTCTTCGGTGTAGCGCCTTATCGCTTCGACGCTATTGGCATGCGGCAGTTGGTTGATGAAGGTAAAATCACCATCGGCAATGATATGGCTGAGGCTACTATGCTCCCGACCACTGGATTTGATCAGTTGATAGGTTGCATCATATTCAAAGGCATGTTCAGGGTTGACCACCGCATTATTGAAGAAATGGGTTTGCTGTGCATCATCACGAATCTGGGTGATGTTGCCGACAGGATCATAACTGTAGTGCAGATCCTGAAGGCTGGCAGAGGGGGAGCTACTGCTGTGTTGGGTCACCAAGTGGGTCAGTCTAAAGCTCTGCGGATCATAGAAGTAGCGGCGCAGCACGTCATTGCCGTAGGTGGCAAATTGACGTTGCCCTTTGGCATCGAGATCTTGATCTCTCAAAAAAGTCACAAAGCTGCCTTGGCCACGAACCTTGGCCTCAAGTGAGGCGAGAAAGTTGGATTCGTTATAGTGGGGCTTGACGATCGTGCCGTCAGGGAAGTGGACTTCGACTGGACGATTCAGTGCATCCAGTGTTGAGCTGGCGGCGAAGATTTCACTCAGATCAAGCAATGCGTTGGCCGCACTTTGGATCGCAGTGTAACTGGTCTGCTGGGCTAAGGGGGTCCAATCGGGCGCGGTTTTATAGGCTTTGGTCAGGGCACGTTCGACGCGGGTCGGGTTGCCTTTGAAGTCGAGTGCGGGCACCCGCACCATCCCTGCTTGGTCGAAGACCTGATGGGTGGTTCCCAGCAAATTCAGTTGAGCGGCGTTGGCCACTTGATCGCCATAGACGATGTAGTTAAATAAGATTTCAGGCTGACCCGTGGGCTTGACAAAGCTACTGATAGGTCGATGTAGGGTGTCGTACTCGGCACGGAAGATGCGGCCTTGCTCATCCCACATTTTGACCAAGCCATTGCGGATATTGCGGAACTCCCAGCGTCCGCCTTTTTCTGCGTTGTGATTAAAGATCGGCAGACCTCCCATACCGACGACGCTATGCGCAATTTTGCGCTCAAGCTGGTCAAACAGTTGGGTATAACGCCCCGTTAAATCACTGGTGGAACGGACGGCACTGCTTTTGCCTTGACCATAATCGGTAATGACGTAGATGGACCTGCCCAAACTGTCACTATGAATGATACTGGGGGTTTCCGCATGCTTGGCCGCCAGCCACGCACTGCGTATTGCGGCATCGGTAGGTTCAGCATCGGTGTCTGGGTTGGGGCTGCCGAGGTCGGCATACCACTGACTGCGTTTGACGGTGTCATTGGCATCCCAGACGGTCTGCTGCCATGCGCTGAATGTGGTTTGGGTGAAGGTTTGATTCGGCAGTAGCGTCTTGATGTTCCGTCCTGCGGAGTCGTAATAAAAAATCGGTGTCACGCCGATCTCACGTAACACCTGTTCATCTTCATAGTCATGACTGACACTAAAGTAAGGCTCATAGCGTTTAACGGGCTTGCCTTTATTATTAAAGATGGTACGGCCGTTACCAATCCAGCGCGTACTGGCGTCCACTTCTTGCGTGCTGCCATCGGGATTGATCTGAAGCGCCTTGCCTGGATGCGCCTGCATCTTGCTCATGACTACCGCACCGCTGCCGTTATAGTAGCTATAACTTTCTTGCCAACGGGGGTTGGATGCACCGTGTTGCTCACGGGCAAAGTGATGGACGACGTTGGGTTGGCCGAGATTCATCCAATTAAACAGTGCGTACTCCATGCGTGTGGTGGGGTCAGCCAAGCTGTCGCCATCACTGCTACCGACTTTGCCCATGACAGCGGTCTTGATCACCATACCCAGCTCATCATGCTCGACCGCGGAGCGATTTTGGTTGGCATTAGTGATACTGACTGCGCTGAGGACGCGGTAGTCGTTTTCCGCGCTGGATTGATTCCACGCGGCTTGCATCGTCACGACTTTGATCGGGAGCAGGTCGTAGGCGTCCAAGGTCATGCGTGTTTCTAACCCCGAAGCATCCTTCGAGCCGATCGGCAGAAAGAAGTGCGCTTGGGGATTGGTGGGGTAGATCATGGTGCCTGAGGGAATCCACCAGTCGGAACTGGTATTACCACTGCCTAGACTGAAATGGACGTAGCCCGCTGCGAAGAATTCACTATCGCTGACGTGACCTGCAAAATGTGCGGCAACCACATCTGGGCTAAACGCCAATTTGAAGCTACGATGACCGAGCCCTAAACTGTCCCATTGGCCAAGTGGAAGTGGACTCAGTTGATTGTCCAAAAATATTGCGCGCTGATGACTGATCAGGCGCTTCTGCACCAGACTGGGATCGGCGAGGGTGATATAGGGGATCAGTGCCGCACTGCTGATATGGGTGTTGAGTTCATCCCATTGCAGTAAGCCCGCGAGTGGCTTCACCCCTGTCAGGTCATAGCTGCGGGATTCATAGGGGGTGCACATCCGGTATTGTGGACTGGCTGACGGATTGGTGTTGTCAGGGGTATTGATGTCAGTCGTGTAGTCTGTCTCATCAACGGTCATATGATACTGCTGCTGATCCTGTGAAACGGCTGCGGGAAGCAGTGGGTCGATGACTTGTCGACCATACACGACCGTACAGGTTCTTTGCGCTTGACCATAGCGATCAAGCTGCAAACCAAACTCATGGCTGATGCGGGGGTCGATAGGGTTGCGCTCATAACTGAGCGAGACGCTTTCGCGGCCGACGGGAAAGAAGATGGCATGAGGGTTTTGGGCTTTGGGTTGTAGCCAACGGATATCATAGTTATTTTCAACCACGCTATACGGATGGTTCTGCTCGGCTGAGCCATCGAAGCTATAGATTTCCTCGCGCAGGGGGAGGCCTTTTAACGCGCGTAGACATTCACGCAGTTCATCATCACTGAGGCCGATCGGCAGTGTTGATTCGGGAAGGTGCTGGGTCTGCTGATAGTATTCACCGCGAAACTGCTGAAGAATCAGATGGCGATTGATCAGTGCGCCGGTATGAAACCAGCGGCGTGTGGTGATCGGGGGTTGATTGAGTTCTGGCGCTAGTGTTTGGGTACCACCGATCTGTTGTACCCCGACCACATAGTCTGCAAACGACTCACAATCCCACTGTTCAACCATGCCAAAGCCATGAAACTCCTGCTCTTTGCCATCAAAGTAGCCATGATGATACGCATAACGACTGACCAAACGACTGCGACTGATATGGTCAATGCGCTCGACTTGTTCCACGACATGCACGGGGAAGGGAAGCCGTGTGATCCATGGTTTGCCAGCTTGCTGGTCTTGCAGGTAGAACTGGGTGGACGGCGCGTAGTGCACCCGTGTTTCCGCACCCATATTATTGATGGTTCGGATCAGCAGGTGGGGTTTTTGTCCGCCCATGAGGTTGACATAGCGCATCGGACGCTGGGCATGTTGGCTCGACGGTGATGACCAAACTAAACAAGTTGTGCCATTGCCCAGTAGGTCCAGTGGGACGATGCTACTGATCTCATCGACACTGGGAAAGACCGGCAGTGTTTGGGCATCGCTCCAGCCATTACCAGACTGATTGAGATAGATTTTGATCCCTGCGGGATGCAGATAAATGAGATCAGCGGTGCCGCTGCCATCGATATCGGCAAAGCGAATTCGTGCTTGTTTAAACAACTCGTCATGATCAAAGCGCGGTGCGTTGTGCATGGTGACTTTGCCCGCAAAGCGCCCATAGCCGAGATTCGGCCAGTAGCAGACTTCGCCATTGCGGATGCGGACGATATCTGTAAGCCCATCACCACTTAGGTCTGCCAGATAAATCGCTTGGCTTTGATCAGCAAAGAGGATGCGCGGAGCCTGCTCTTCATCCAGAGCGAGTGTGAGTGTTTGCGCAGCCGCAAAACCTGCCTCACCCAGTGCCGCATGCCAAGTGAGCGTATCGTTTTCCGTGATGAGGATATCGGCAAGACCATCCCCATTTAAGTCGATAAAACGCATATTCGGATCGTTGCCCGGACGGTTCAACTTGTCGCTAAAAGCACGAAAGGGCTGCCAGCCCAAGAGCGGATCCTGACGATACACCCCGCTTGGGATCTCATCCAGCACCACGACATCCGGCAGGCCATCACCACTGATATCGAGCAAATCCGCACCGCGAGTCATCAGCACATTGGGGTGAATGGCGACGGTCTGGCTGCTGGCAAAGCGAACACGGCTGTGTTGATCGGTCGTGCCCACTTTTTGCTGAGTCAGTGGGCTTTGGTTTTGTTTATAGAGCCACGCATCAGAAAGTTTGGTCAAGATGCCCGGAGTGCCCTCACCGTACAGGTCAATCCATTGATTGATGTCGCCCAGTCCCGCAGGCATATGTGCGAGGCTCTGGGCATCAATCTCTTCGATGTCATGCTGTATCTGCGGTGTGCTGTACTCAAAGGCGATTGGTGGGATGGTTTTTTTGCTGTAGCCGCCACCCGCTTTGCGCTGATAACCTGCCAGGGTGACCGTCTTTAAAAAGCAATACACCGCACTGTCTATCGCCGGTGTGTCTAATTGATCGGTGTAGTTGAAGTCAGTTGATTGCACCAAGCAGTTGCGGCCAACGCTGGCTTCTTGTTCAAAGTGATGAAACATCAGTACCCGCTGACATAGCCGTGTGGTACGTATCTCAAAGCCTGCGCGGTAGCTAGAGAAAGGATCACTGCGAAACGCCCAAGCCCCTGTATCGTTGGCAGTCGGGGTGCTCGGATCATGCTCGCCATAGTCGAATACCACTTCAAACAACCACTCGGCGTTGTTGATCTGATTCTGGATGGCGACTGGATCTAAGAATACAGGCCGCTGGCCCGATGCGTCGAGGAGCGGGTGACGGTTGCCATAGAGGATGCGCTTAAGATAGCGATTCGCGGTACGACGGCGGTCATTGAGATCGCCACGTGCACGTTCATTGACCTGATGGCGCCGGACTCCGACACCATCTTCTGCTTTATAGCGGTAGAGGATCGCATTACCTTTGTCATCACGGGTTTCACACAGCAACCAACTGAAGATGTGATGCGGATTGCTGGGATTGGTGATCCGCGACTGGTCATCTAAGCCGTAGATACTGAGGATATTTGCTTTGCTGATCGCGCGCCAATGTACATCGCGTGTATCACTGATCTTGGTCCATCGTTCAATACGGGCAAAAAGACCTTCGATACGTGGTTTATAGCGTTGAATACGATAGCCACTGTGGTCGTATAGAAAGGGGCGCGGCCGCCCTGCGGCATCGTTAAGCCACTGTCCGTTACTGTCGGTCTGAAATTCCGGTACCAAATCCTCAGCACCAGACAGCAAAAAGGTATCGATCTCTTGAGAGGCGGACTCATCATGATCTCGATAGCGTGGGAGCTCACCATTGGTTTTGCGCGTGATTGCAGGCAGAGACAGATCCCAGCCAAATCCAAAGGCACTGTTGCCCATCCCCGAGTTATAGGCAAGCCCCAGTTGCGGCGTAAATCCTGCCCGTCCGGCACTGACGGTGATCGGCACGCTCATCGCACCGCTACCATTACTGGGATTACTGGAAAATTTCTCGTCGATGCCACGGATGGCGCCGCCACCTTTCGGCAGTTGGATTGAGCCTTGATGGCGCTGCTCTGGGCGATTCGATGGGTTCTGTTGCTGATCTTGGGCTTGATTTTGCGGTTCAACGTTCATCGATTCGCCCCTGAATTTTCTAAAATATTTTATTAAACATAAGCATAGATTGGCTTATGGGGTGTTTTATTATGGTGTTTTATAGAGGATGCTTGGGTCGGTGATCAGATCCAAATGCGCTTTTTTTGGCGAAAGCGCTTTCATTCATCCTTGTTTTCATTTTTATGGAACGTATTTTATTCATCGTATTTTTTTTCATGATCCCAGATGCCGCGATTGGGTCGCGGGGATCTAGAATAGCTCGACGGTCCTTGTCGATTCTGTGCCGCAGATTCAGTACAGATCGTGCACGTGATCGAGCATAAAGTAACCGATTGGGAAATAAGTGTTCTTTTTTGTAAATTTAATAGGCCCAAGTATTTGGATTGGATAACGGTTTGGCATTACAGCCGTTGTTTGCCCTTATTGTTATAAAAGTTCTGCGTGCATATCTTTTAAGAGGCGCTATAACTGTGCTTTAACGCCGCGCTATGCCATCGACCAGCAGACGCTGGATCGCCTCACCAAATGTCTTTTGCGCGTCACGATCGTCAGGGGTATTTAAGAAGCGGATCACGCTCATCATGATCATGCCTATCACCGCATGTCCTGTGGCTTCGGTATCGAGGTCTGCGCGGAAAAAACCCAGCTTGACGCCATTTTCCATATAACTTGCAGTTAAGCGACCGCCCCAGTCGAGTAAGGTCATGATCCGCTGGGTCATCTCAGGGTCGATGGATGTGGCTTCAAACAGCATCAGGCGGGCAATGCCTGGATTCTCGGCAAAGATCGCAGTCAGACGCTTGGCGATACGAGCGGTTTGCTCACGATAGCCATCAAGGGTCGCCGTGGCATTCGGCGCATTTTCTTCACTGAGCGCGTTAATGATTTTCGCACTGACCTCATTGATGACGTGCTCAAGAATATCGCGCTTATTTTCAAAGTGACGATAGAAGGTGCCGTGACCAATCCCCAGCCGTTTCGCGATGTCGGAAATGGCTGTTTGATGGTAGCCCTTGGCAGAGAATTCCTCAAAAGCGGTTTGGATGATCTCCGCGCGCAGTTGCAGGCGATTACGTTCGGCTCGAGAGAGTGTCGGTGTGTCAGTCATAGCAGGAATCATAGCGGATTGTCTGGTGAATGGCGACCCTTGAAAATAAATTGACACTTCATTCCGTAAGTGATTTACTGTTCCGTAAGTGGTGTGATGTTCCAGACTGGCATGCATTGTGAGCATTTATGTGAATGACAGGGATTGCAGCGCCGCGCATGATGTGCCGTGCACAACAGACCAAAGATGATGTAATTGACCGGAGTGAAGTCCATGGTGACCCGTAGTAAAGCTGCACCCTTGAAGCCGTCCCAAGTAAAAAACGTCGATGTCTTAATCATCGGTGCTGGCCCGTCTGGACTGAGTGCCTGTATTAAATTGAAGGAACTGGGAATCACTAATACCGTGATTTTGGACTTGGCCAGTCGTATTGGCGGCACGTGGGCACTGAATGACTATCCGGGGCTACGCTGTGATGTGCCGAGTGAGATGTATTCGCTGGGTTTTGCGCCAAATCCCAATTGGTCACGCACCTATGCACCGCAAGCCGAGATTCAAAAATATCTGGAAGATGTCGCCCATCAGTTTGCGATCGTCAGTCAGATTCGCTTGAACACTACCGTGAGCGATGCACACTGGGATAACAAAACCCAGCGTTGGTTGATCAGCACGACAGCTGGCGACACTTATTCTGCCAAGGTATTGGTCTCGGCGACTGGTTTTATCGGCGAAGCCAAAATGCCGTCTTTTCCGGGTCAAGAGACGTTCAAAGGCACCATTTTTCACTCAGGTATGTGGAATCATGCACATGATCTGACGGGCGAGAACGTCGCCGTGATCGGCAGCGGTGCCTCAGCCATTCAATTTTTACCTGCGATTCAGCCCAAGGTCAAAACACTCATCAGCTTTCAGCGCACACCATCATGGGTGTTGCCTAAACCTGATTTTGCGATGCCTAAAGTGGTGAGCAAGCTGTTTAAAAAAGTACCGGCACTGCAAAAAATGGTGCGCGAAACTGCACTGCTGGGGCTTGAGCCATCGTTGCCGATCTTTATGCGCGAGCGGGTACTGCGCGCAGCGACCCATCCGATAGGCCTTTATAATATCCGCCGCTCAATTACCGATTCAGGGATGCAAGCGCAGCTCACCCCAGATCATACGCTCGGCTGTAAGCGTCCAATGTTCTCCAATGAATGGTATGCAGCACTGGCTAAGCCTAACGTGGATGTGGTCTTTCAAGGCTTATCGCACATCACAGAAACGGGTGTGGTCGCTGAGAATGGTCGTGAATATCCCGTAGATACCATTATTTTTGGTACGGGCTATGCGGTGGCGGAGCCGGCGATCTATCGCATTATCAAAGGCGCAGATGGTCGCTCACTCAGTGAACATTGGCAGGGTCAGCCGCGTGCGTACCAAGGCGTCGCGATTCATGGTTTCCCCAATATGTTTATGATGCTGGGGCCCAACTCCAACAACGTCCAAGGCTCGGTGATGTGGACCGCCGAGCAGCAAGCGATCTATATCTCCAAAGCGATCAAAGCGATCCATGATGCGGGGATACAGCGCTTTGAAGTGAAGCAGTCCGTGCAGGATGATTTCAATACTCGCATCGACAAGCTGCTTGAGCGCATGCCAATTCGTGCGGATGTGTGCAAGAGCTATTACTTGGATGCAGTGGGGCGCAATCATTTCGTTTGGCCTGAATATGGGCTAGTCATCAAACATAAGCTACATCATGTACAGCTTGCTGACTATGACTTGCAATAAACCGTCTCAACCACATATTTTAAGGAAATCGATATGACACGCTCTAAACCGCTTAATCTTAAAGGCGCAGTCGTTGTGGTCACCGGTGGTGCTCGAGGCATTGGCCTAGCGATCACTGAAGCTATGCTCGCTGCAGGCGCCAAAGTCAGTATCGGCGATGTGGATGTGGCATTGGCAGAGACGGAAGCCAAGCGTCTGGGCATCTTTGCAGCGCATCTTGATGTCCGGAGCCGGGCGTCGTTTGCCGATTTTTTAGAGGCGACCGAGAAGGCATTAGGACCGATTGATGTACTGGTGAACAACGCCGGCATCATGCCGATGGGTGCCTTCACTCTAGAGGACCCCGCGCTTGCGGAAGCACAGATCGACATCAATTTTCGCGGTGTGCTGTATGGCATGCAATTGGCTTTGCCGGATATGCTGGCGCGTCAGCGTGGGCATATCGTTAATATCGCGTCACTTGCGGGGCGTTTTGCGATCCCCGGTGCTGCAGTCTATACAGGCACTAAGTTTGCAGTGGTCGGCATGACTGAAGCGGTTGCGGCGGAGAATAGAAATTCGGGCGTGAATTTCACCATCATCATGCCATCGAAAGTCACGACCGAGTTGGCCTCGGGTACAGACGATGCCGGTCGCGGTATCCCTGCGGTTAGTCCACAAGAGGTCGCGGCGGCAGTCGTGAATGCGATCCGTCAGCCGTGTTTAATGGTAGCGGTGCCTGACTATCTGCAAACGGCGCATGCGTTGTATGGTCTGGTGCCCAGTTGGTTACAAGAGCGGGGTCGCCGCATACTGGGGGATAACCGTATCTTGACCAATTTGGA
The DNA here is from genome assembly GCA_964373105.1 of uncultured Moraxellaceae bacterium. Taxonomy (GTDB): domain Bacteria; phylum Pseudomonadota; class Gammaproteobacteria; order Pseudomonadales; family Moraxellaceae; genus Aquirhabdus. Next base: position 18,014 of record CAYJTU010000050.1, read on the forward strand.
TCATGCGGCACATGCTGGCTATGAGCAACGGATTGCCAAACTTGCAGTCAAAAAATAAATCCATGGCATGGGATAGAAGAGAGAAGCAATGAGTATCAAGGACAATATAGTCGGTCGTGTAATCAAAGCGGGTCTACGTATTTCATTTAAGCTCCCTAGCGCCTTGCCGTTGCCAGTCGCCTTACTGCGCAGTGGCATGGATCAAAGTGCGCAGCTCTTTAAAGTACGGGATGATGTGCGGGTTGAGCAACTGACCCTTGGTGGTATTCGTGCCGAGCGCCTGAGTCCTCAAGCCAAAACCGACCGTGTGATACTTCATTTGCATGGCGGTGCCTATTTTGCGGGTTCAGCAAAGACGCACCGTGCCTTCGGCGCAGAGTTTGCCGCGCGCGCAAATGCAATGGTCTATATGTTGGAATATCGACTTGCCCCTGAGCATCCTTATCCTGCGGCATTGGATGATGGTCTAGCGGCTTATCGTGCACTACTCGCCCAAGGCCATGAGCCGCGAAATATCATCCTTGGTGGTGATTCGGCAGGCTGCGCGCATATCCTGAGTCTGGCGATAGCCCTTCGCGAACAAGGTTTGGCGCTGCCTGCAGCGATGTTTATGATATCGCCCTATGTCGATATGACCTTAAGCGCAGGCTCAGTGACAACCTTGAAATCCCGTGATCCAATGCTGACTGCGCATGCCTTACAACGTGGATCAGATGGCTATCGTGGATCTATTCCTGCACGTGATCCCCGTGTGTCGCCGCTCTTTGCGGATCTACGCAGACTACCGCCGATGTTGATCCAAGTGGGCAGTGAGGAGATTCTGTGGGATGATGCTTTGCGTTTAGCTGAGTTTGCACGCGCAGCAGGTGTCTCGGTTGATAGTCAGGTCTATGACGGCATGTGGCATAATTTTCAGATGTTTAATCCGTACTTAATCGTTGCGAATAAGGCACTTGATCAAATAGCGGGTTTTATCAAACAGCATACGGAAGGGTGATGGGGTGTTTCTTTTTCGCGTTGATGTGTCAGGATTCTTTGGTTGAGTGATGCAAAGCTGGGATGCGAGTTATTCGATAGGAGGCTCTTGATATAGCCAGTCATACACTGCCGCAAAAACAATAATGATCAGCAATATTGAAGAAATCGTAATAAAAATCTTTTGCCCTCGGCTAAAACGTGAATTTGGATCATGGAGGGGTGCTTCGGTGCGATTGATTCGATTTACCGCATATTGAATGGGAATGATGGTCAGTACGGAGAGCAGAGAGACCCAGACCAAAGTCGTGGGGATGATGCCAATCAGCTGAGTCCCAAAGAACAGCGCTGCACAGAGCGCAGGGTATATGGGTTTGAGAGAGAGGTTTTTATGATATTCCGCGACTCTGTTGAATAAAGCATATGCAAAGAAGGGGCTTAGTAAAGCGCGCCAACTCTCTGAGATATGACTTTGTAATGGCACCCATTAAGTACCCACCTCATTAGATGGTTGAGTATCTCTCAT
>CAYJTU010000051.1:0-19501 GCA_964373105.1 uncultured Moraxellaceae bacterium
CCCACTCGGGGCCAGCATACCATATAAACAAACTTCTAGCGTATCCATCCGCTCTTGCAGCGTGAATGTCGTTGGGGTTCCATGCAGGCCATAACTGTAATTATTCCCCACACGCCAATTGCGGGTATGCATCGCATGAATATCGGGAAAGATCACCGTAGAGGCTTTATAGATGGCGGGTTGCACCGCAGCAAAACCAGCAGGGGCTTGATAGGGATGATGAATTAGATCGGTGATTTGATGCTTATTTTTACTGTGCTGCGTCATGATCGAATGTCAGTGATAAAAAGATAGGGATCATTGAATTAAAGCATTATTCTGGTCATAACAAACAGAATATCAACAAAAACGCGATGACCAAGTCGCCTACATGAGGCTCTGAATCATCGCGTTTTAAAATCGACATGCATTGGTTAGAATGAAATATCCAATGATGTCAAAAAATCGATTAACCAATCACCTGCTCATAGTCATCAGCATCGAGGAGCTCATCAAGATCCGCAACCGAAACAGGTTTAATTTTATAGATCCAACCATCGCCATAAGGGTCAGTATTGATCAAGTCTGGATCTTCTTCAAGCAGCTCATTGATCGCAATAACTTCGCCATCAATCGGGGCAAAAATATCCGATGCGGTTTTAACCGACTCAACAAATCCAGCCTCATCGCCTGCGGTCATGTTCTTGCCAATATCAGGCCCTTCTACATAGACCAAGTCCCCTAATTGATCCTGAGCAAAATCGGTAATGCCCGTGACGATGATGTCGCCTTCCAAACGCACCCAAGAATGGTTCTTGGTATAGTGTAGATCACTCGGATGGTTCATACGATAAACTCCAGCGCAGCGCGTACTTAATTAAAGGTCAATGGCGGCATTTTACCTATTCCATGCGCTTAAATCATCCTTATCCAGTCGATATTGGGATTAAAAATACATTAAAATAAATGAATGTGGGTTACCATTTTTTGTCTGGAGTCAGTATGCAGTGGATCCTCGTCAGTATTGGTGCCGCGTTCGGTGCGATGCTCAGGCTTTTTTTTGCACAAGCGCTCAATGCCGTACATCCGAGCATTCCCTATGGAACTTTGCTTGCAAATATATTGGGGGGTTTCCTCATGGGGTTGATTCTGGCCTCGACAGAGCAGCTCAGTACGGAAATGCGTATCTTGCTTGCAACAGGTTTTTTAGGTGGACTGACCACATTTTCCACTTTCTCGGCAGAAAGTTTCACACTGCTCGATCAGGGTCGTATAGGCATGGCGTTCTTTTTGATTGGATTGCATGTCATCGGCTCAATCGCTGCCACAGCGTTCGGTTTTTACATGGTGCATGCCATCAAGTCGCTCTAATGTCATTTACACAATACGAGCGACTTAGATGTCGCTTGTAAGCATATACTGACAGCAATTGAAGTACTAAAACTTGAAAAAGCTAACACTAGCTTAAAGCTTCCCCATTTTTTTGGGTCTATAATAAAATACCAATTAAAACAAAGCTGCTATTAAGAAAATAGCGACAGCACAAAAAACAACGTCAATGCCAAGGAGGCAGACAATGCTCACTCATGAAGAACTACACCAGTTGACTCAATTTAAAACCAAGTTACGCCGTAAAATGAATCGCACTATTGAATTGTCACTACTGGTGACCGATCCAGTTTACTGCAACGATGTATTAGCTGAGGCTGAAAAATTTGCAGAGAACCATGGTGACGAAGAATTGATGGTTTCTGCATTGACAATCCGTAATCAAATGGGCTTTTTTAATTTCACTCAAGCTTCGTCACAACCCGCACTGAGCACCGTACTGACGCCCGCACATGCGTAATAGCGATAGTATCGTAGTCTCTATGCATGTGTAGAGACTATGGTTGAATATGTCTGATCAAACCAATTGGTACAAAATATCTTATCCTTTAAAGGAAAATGGCCTGAGATATTGTTAAACTTACCTTTTGCTTTCTTATACTCGCGTATGCCCTCCAAATCCCCATTGCACTCTCATTCGCCTACCCATTCACCTGATCAATCCTACAGTATGGCTTGGATTGCACTGCTGGGTTTACTGACGGCTCTGGGTCCGTTATCGATCGATATGTACCTGCCAGCCCTCCCCAGTATGGCGCTTGAATTTGGCGTCACTACTGGTGCAATCTCAACGACACTACCTGCTTATTTTTGCGGACTGGCGATTGGCCAATTGATTTACGGACCCGTCAGTGATCGATTTGGACGCAAGCCGCCTTTGTACTTTGGATTGACACTCTTTACGCTGGCTTCTATCGCTTGTATCTTTGCGACGGGGCTTGAGCAGATGCAAATCGCGCGGATCATTCAAGCGCTTGGTGGCTGTGTGGGCATGGTGATCGTACGTGCAGCGATCCGTGACCGCCTATCACCAGCGCAATCTGCCAAAGCATTTTCGAGTATGGTTTTGATCATGGGTATTGCGCCTATACTTGCCCCCCTGCTTGGGGGGTGGCTGCTCATTCATTTTAGCTGGCACAGCATTTTTACAACTTTGGCAGGCGTCGGGCTCTTAAGCGTAGCCGCAATTCACTTTGGATTTAAAGAAACCCTGCATCAAGAAAAGCGCCAAACGCTCAATCTTAAGAATGTGTTTGTGACCTATGGACGATTGCTCAAGGATTCTAGTTTTCGTACGCCTGCACTGGTGGGAAGCTTTTCCTATGCGGCGATGTTCTCATATATCGGAGCAGCTTCTGCACTGCTGATTGATCACTTTGGTGTGCTGCCACAACACTTCGGATGGTACTTCGGAATCAATGCACTGGGCGTGATCGGCATGTCTCAGGTGAATGGTCGCTTAGTCGGGCGCTTTCATATCTTGCAATTGCTACATGCGGGGGTAATTTTACAAGCGCTCAGTGGCCTATGGTTACTGGGGTTGGCTCTAACAGGTCAAGCTAGTTTGCCATTCGTCATGATCGGATTATTTGGGGTCGTTGCGGCAGTAGGCTTGACGGGGGCGAATAGCAATGCCCTTGCTTTATCCCAACAAGGGCATCGTGCAGGCAGCGCCAGCGCCCTACAAGGTGCACTACAATTTGCATTGAGTCTCATCTTGGGTCTCGTGGTCCATGGCCTTATGTTTAGCGTCCTCACCAATCTGGCGATGGTCATTGTCTGCTCTACGCTGATCAGTTTGGGGCTCGTAACGCTGATCATTGTGCGAAACAAACGCTTGGCCATGCTATAGAGTCGTATACCAAGCGCGTGAGGTTCATCACACTTTTCGATCATGTGACTACCAAACTTGTGCAATCACCGGCCATAAGCGAATCCCTGCCCCACTCAACAGAACCAAGGTGCCACCGACCTCCGCCACAATCAACGACCACATAAAACCTGAAATTAAGATATTGGGTAACGTCGTCTTGCCCAAACGGTGCGGCCTCGCCAATTGATTCGAGGTATCCCGCAAAGCACCATGAATGACATAGGTACTGATCGCAGCCATAAAATAAACTAAGTTGGCCACGACCGCCCAGAAATTGCACAGCGGGGACCAAACGGACAGTCCTGCTAGTACCGCAAGAACCAGTGCACTAAACGAATACATCAATGATGCGCGATGGGCAATATCCACATAATAGGGTGCGCGTGATTTCTCACTGGCCATAATCGCCAAGTATTTCCATACACCTGTCAACAGTCCAATGAGCAGTAAACCCCTGAACCCAGTACAGCTAATGCGACAGCAGGGATTTGAAAAGATAATAAAAAAGACTGTGAAAGATCATTCATAAGACAAGACTATATTGACAACTTATATTGTCCGCATAGTAGCTTATTTCTGGATAAGATAACGATAAACTTAGCAAGTGCACATGAGCAACGTCGAAAAATGCTTTGGCAAATCGACGACGCCCAATGGCACTTCACTCTTTAAAGCAGAAAGTACAGAGAAAGACCTGCTAGCGTAGCGCCAATCACAGCGCCCATAATGACATCGGTTGGGTAATGCAATCCCAAAATCACCCGTGATAAGGCCACGAGCAACATGAATGGAACAAGAATCGGTAGCAATACAGGAAAATTTGTCCCGAGCATTACCGTGAACAGCACCGCATGCAGTGTATGCCCTGAAGGAAAACTGAAGTGATCCAACGGACGCTCACCCAGCATCACCGCCTGATGAACTTGATATGGACGTGGACGCAAGGTTTTATGCTTGAGCAATTTATAGATCACCAGACCCGTCACACTGGTTAACCATACTTGACCTAATAACGGCGCTGCTTGCATGCCGTAAATGGATAGAATAACCAGTGTCAATCCATACCAGAACCAGCCATCCCCCAAGCGACTGACCAATTTAAACGTCCGTGCCACCGCCTGGCGCGTAGAATAGCGATTCAAACGCAGGCACCAATATAAATCCCAATCTTGTACCTGGAGTACCGTCGACTGCCAACGACTCATGATAATTCCTCCTGCTTTATGATTTTCGGAGTATCTGTATTTACGGTTAGATGAACGGATGCAGATGATCTTGATCCATCTTGAGGTTGCTTATGAAGCGCTTTCACCTGTTGAAGCACGGACTCGAACTGAGCCACCGCTTGTTGCCAGCCCATCGCTTGTACCCGTGCACATGCCGACACGCCCATTTCCTGCAAACGATTTTGCTTGGGTAACTCTCCCGCCAACCTTGCAAATCGCTCCTCGTCCTTAAGCGGACATAACCAGCCGGTTTGACTGGTTTCCACAACCTGTCCAGCGGCGGCATCATCAAATGCTAGTACTGGTAAGCCACTTGCCATCGCTTCCAGTACAACATTGCCAAACGTCTCGACTTGACTGGCAAAGACAAAGACATCGGCACTGGCATAATGGCGGCCTAAAGCATCGCCAGTCTGCATCCCCGCGAAAATTGCATCAGGTGCCAGCTTTTCAAGTCGCGCACGATCAGGCCCATCACCGACCAAAACCAATTGAACAGCGCGTAAAGGCTGCTCAAGCTGTAATTCACGGTAAGCAGCAATCACCAAATCGATATTTTTCTCTGGAGATAGACGGCCGACGTAAAGCAATACTGTGGCATGCTCACCAACACCCCATGACTGACGCAGCGCGGGATCACGGTGCACTGGACTAAACTGAGCCACATTGACACCACGCGATACGACTGCGAGATCACGAATTCCCACAGCGCGTAATTGTGCTAATGTTTTATCACTGGGCACACAAGTCATATCGGTACGGTTATGAAAGAAACGCAGATACGCAATGATCGGTGTCAACAACAAACCCAGACCAAAATGAGTACTAAACTCATGAAACGGCGAGTGAAAACCACTCGATACCGGGATGCCCAAATGTCTCGCAGCAAATAGTGCCGCGAGACCGAGCGGCCCTTCTGTCACGATATGCACCACATCAGGTTGATAGGTTGTTAAAGCATTTTTGATGTGGTAATAGGCCGGTGCGCCAAACTGCAAGGCGTTATAACGCGGTATGGCAAAACCGCGCACGAGGAGCTCTTGCTCAGCTGGGGAGTTAAGCGTCGAGTTCATTTGCTGTGGGCGAATTAAAAAAATCGAGTGCCCGTTGTCCCTTAAACCACTCGCTAACTGAAACACAGAATGCGCCACCCCATTGATTTCAGGCGGCCAAGTTTCAGTCACCAGTGCAATACGTAGAGAGGGTTGGGATTCAACTGGATCAGCCAGACCACTTTGGGGATCTAGAGGCTGATTAAAAATTAAAGGCTGTATCGGATAGTGCTGAGCCGCATCGTCTCGAAGTAGCTCGCCATTTTGCACTTGGACTTCTTTGAGCAAACCTTTTTCACCTGGATTGCTTCGCATCAAACCATAAGTGACAGCATTCATTGGATGAGTAAAACTCTTATTTATATTATCAATGAATACTACGCCGTACAGTTTACAGCCAGTTGACGGTTTGATGACGGAAAGATGACGGTTGATCTTGGCTCTTATTATCTTTTATTTTTAAATTTCAAGTTAAAGCTTGACTAAACACTCAATCAAGACTTTTTAATTATTATAACGTTTCATCACCTTAGCGCATAAAAGGCACACGTTTGAGCTTTGCGACGACATCACCAATTTCAGAAATTTTATCCAGCGCTTCGCTCATTTTTGCAATCGCCTCAATATTATCAGTCAATGCAGAGATCTTTTCTAAGGAATGACGCATCTCTGCAATTGCTTGAATATGGGTGCCTAAATCGGCGATTTTTTCTATCGATTGCTGAACGGTAGTAATTAAGTCGACGTTCTCGCCCAAAGCCGATATTTTCTCAATCGACACACTCATCTCTGCTATCGTCTCGATATGCGCAACGACATTCGAAATTTGGGTCAGAGAACCCCGCATTCCTGCAATATTTTTGATATCAAAAGAAATTTCGTCGAGCGAGCGCCCCATCGCAGCGATGGCTTGGGTATCTGCGGACATTTGCTTAATCGCTGAACTCATACTGGAGACGACACTAATATCCTGCGCGACTTGCCCAATGATGATGAGCAATTCAAGGAGCACGCGACATATTGCGGCCATCACAATAAAAATGACAGGCGATGAAAGTGCATATAGCCATCCACGCAGTGCAGAATCATCAAATGCAGACCAAACAAAATGAGCGGTAATCCCCGCTGAAGCGATTAACAGTAAAAAATAGAGTACGGGAACGAGTTCTAATATGGTTACGCGTCGATTAAATGAAAAATCAACAAAAACAAGCGCCGTGCGCTTCACCAACTGATATAAATGCTTCATGGGATGGCAATGCTCGCGATAGGGGTGCAGTTTTTTTGTACAGCCATAAATCCCATGTGAAATTCACAACGTGCGATGAAAAAACAAGCAGATTCTTTCCTTCAAATCATTTCACCATGCTACACAATATTCATGACAGGGCAAAGTGATTTTGTATAAGTGTCCGACGAATAATGACGTTTAAATCGCTATAGATACATCTAGGATCGCATCCACACTCCAACTACGAAAAGAAGATTCGAATACCGATCACATTGCCGCGATACTGCCTGAACCTGTGATTTCTGCTTTGACTTTCGCGGTACCCGTATAAGAAATATCACCACTTCCAGTGACATCTGCATTGAGTGTCTCCGAGGCATTCAACACAATCGAACCTGAACCCGTTACTCGGACGGTGGCTTTTTTAGAGATGAGTTTTTCGGCATCAATATCACCACTGCCATTGACAATCGCCGTGAAATTATCCGCACGCCCCCCTGCAGTGATATTGCCTGAACCAGATACAGTGGTGATGAGTTTAGTCGTAGAGAGTTGGCTCAGTACGATATCCCCCGAGCCATTCACGGCTACAGCCTCGATCTTAGGGACGACAATAGCTACTTTGATGTCGTGATGTGTGGAATAGCTTTTTGAACTACTGACGATCAGTTTGCCACTCTTGACCGTGGTGGTAATCAGTGGCGTAATATTATCATCTGCTGTGATGCTGACTGACTGCACGGCGCCTTGAGTGACTTCGATATTTGACGCCCCTTCAAGATCAATGGCAGAAAAGCTACCCAACTTGCGAGCTTCGGTTATCGACGTTCCCGAACCTTGAACACTGACGAGGTCCACAAGACCCACTTTGCATCACGTCAGACTTAAACAAATACTGACGGATAGTATGATACTTGTTACCTTGCCCAACTTAACAATAGTCATAAGTCATCTCAAACCATTTGTCTTTAGAAATGCCCAGAGGTCATCTCTGTATTAAATCTTTTTGACACTGCCTAAACCAGAGATATTGGTACTCAGTGTTGGGGGATTACCCACATAAGTAATTTTTCCGACCCCACTGACACTTGCCGCCAAAGTATCAACGACATTAACCTTTATGGAACCCGCACCAGAGACCTCAGTTTTAGCCGCTTTGGCGATTAATTGTCCCGCATCAATACTCCCCGCGCCGTTCACTTCAGCATCAAGTTTATCTACGCCTCCCTGTAATACGATGACCGCCGCACCATCAATTTTGATTTTTAATTGCGTTGTCTTGATGGCTTTTAAGTCTACTTGGCTAAACCCTTCTACAGTCACAGCGTCAATCTGCGGTACGCTAATCACCAAGTCGACATTATGATCACTTGAATAGCTTTTTGAGCTATTTATGCTTAATTTGCCTTGACTGACGCGGGTTGAAATCAAGGGAAGAATATTGTCATCGCCTGAAATAGTGACGGATTGCACAGCCCCTTGAGTAAGCCTAATATTTGCTGCGCCCTCAATATCGATCGCCGTGAAGTCAGCAATTTTACGCGACTCCGTCACCACCTTTCCCGAACCAGTAACCCCATCACTCGCGCCATCACCAAAACTGATTTTACAACCCGCCATCAGGACTGGAAGTGTAAGAATCAGCACGGTATTCACCAGCACTCTACGTTTCATAATGATCACTGTTTAAGGGCAAGTAGCAGTGAGTTGCGCTTAGAAGCACTATGCGGAATATATGCCAAATTCAGGACTTACAGATATCGAATTACAAAAAACTTGAGAACAACAAACAAGTGGACTGAAACGACAGCCCACCACTACCTATGCATTACGCTCCCGCATGTTTCAAAGTACCTGTCAGCACCACACCGCCACTCAACTTAGCTTGTTTAAAATTAAAGGTTTTGCCATCTGGATCTAGTGTAATACCAGAACACGGATTAGCAGAGTTGATAGAGCAAGCATATTGTCGATTCTCACTATCCGCATAATCATAATCAGAGAAACTCACACTTTTCACAAGTCCCTTTTCCAGTATGATATTAATGCTTTGATTCGAAATTTTATTTCCTATAGTCTTATCCACGCCAGAAAATGAATAGATGGCTTCATTATTATTTGCAGATAAAGAATACGTATTGGGTAAGAACTGCGCACTCTCTTTATTAACTGGAGAAATATCTATTGCGCCAGCAACAGTTGCGTTACTAATGTCCACCTTAATCGGATAATTACCAAGCCATTGAGAGTATTTATCATATTTCCCGAAAGATGAGTCAATACGGATTTGCTGTACACCATTCAAATTTTCCGATGTCGCATTGCAAGGCTTGATGCAAGAATAATAATTGCCGCCATCTTCTTTTAATGTAATCGTCGCGCTATTGCCATCTTTTAGACTTGATCCGAACTGGAGTTGAATATCATTAGACTCCAATCCTGTGAAACGTTGCGAGAAAAAAGAATAACGGTCATAAATAGGATCTCCTTCCACCTTCCCAATCGCATAAGAATGATTATTTATGGTAACCCCACCTTTAATATCTTTCAAAGGAAAGCGGTTCTTCTTCACCACAAACCAATTTGGATCATAGTTCACCGAAATTTTACCATTGGCATGAGGTGAAAATGACTCTGCCTTGCTAGTCGTTAGTCCAAGCATCGCGGCTAATGTATTATAATAAATAGAATTCTTTGGAGGCGTTAAATCTACGGACTCTAGGTTGATTTGGATGACGTGATCCTGCTCATTGATTGAAAGTTTTATTGTGTCAATACAAGATGGTATGCCTTGGCTAAAACATGCTGCTGCATATTTCTCTAATCCAAAAAAACTAAAGAAATTTTTTGAATTTTCGTCGAACTGAAACCACACAGATTCTTTTTCATTGTCTGACGAAAAGCTAACCGTATGAAATGGATCATTCCCTAATGCAGATAAAATTACCCCACTCAAATCAGACTTTGGCTTGAATGTCGCTTTAAAACCAGAGGACTCATCACTGATAACAATTTGGCCTGTCACATCAGCAATGGCTGGCGGAGTAGGACCTTCAGGTACCGGTGGGATGATGACTGGCGAACTATTAGAATCCGACCCGCAGCCACCCAATCCCAATGCTATCCCAACCAATACCGCCGCGCCTGTTTTACCCCAAACTTGTTCCATTACTTTTCCATTTATTTAAAAATATTTATCACCCAACACTACCACAACTCAGTATCTAGAGCATAAAAAATCCCGCCTATTCAGCGGGATTTTTTATCATTTGATCAAACTAGAATCTTAGTTCTTGGTTTTATCAACGATCTTGTTCGCTTGGATCCAAGGCATCATGGCACGCAGTTTAGTGCCAGTGACTTCGATACCATGTGCTGCGTTGTTACGACGACGTGCAGTCATGGATGGATAGTTTGCAGCGCCTTCAGCGATGAACATTTTTGCATATTCACCAGATTGAATACGTTTCAGCGCGTTGCGCATTGCAACACGTGATTGTTCATTGATAACTTCTGAACCGGTGACATATTCACCGTATTCTGCGTTGTTAGAGATTGAGTAGTTCATGTCAGCGATACCGCCTTCGAACATCAAATCAACGATCAATTTCAATTCATGCAGACATTCGAAATACGCCATTTCTGGTGCATAACCAGCTTCAACCAAAGTTTCGAAGCCCATTTTAACCAATTCAACAGCACCGCCACACAGAACCGCTTGTTCACCGAACAAATCAGTTTCTGTTTCGTCTTTGAATGTCGTTTCGATGATACCAGTACGACCACCGCCAACGCCTGATGCGTAAGCAAGAGCCAAATCACGTGCCTTACCAGAAGCGTCTTGATAGATCGCGATCAGATCAGGAACACCGCCGCCACGAACGTATTCTGAACGTACAGTATGACCTGGTGCTTTTGGAGCAACCATGATCACATCTAAGTCAGCACGTGGAACAACTTGGTTGTAATGAACAGCAAAACCGTGTGCGAATGCCAATGTGCCGCCTTTTTTCAGGTTTGGCTCGATTTCGTCGCGATACAATTTTGATTGGAATTCATCTGGAGTCAGAATCATCACAACATCAGCAGAAGCAACCGCTTCTTTAACTTCGCTAACTTTCAGACCTGAGTTTTCAGCTTTTGCCCATGAAGTTGAGCCTTTACGCAGACCAACAACAACATCAACACCAGAATCTTTCAAGTTCAGTGCGTGCGCATGACCTTGTGAACCGTAACCAATGATGGCTACTTTTTTAGCTTGGATGAGGGAAAGATCACAATCTTTATCATAAAATATGTTCATGCAGCACTCCAATACATCTTTAGTTAGAAACAAATAGGGTAAAAGTCTAAAACGACTTTAATTTATGGCGCGCAATTTAACAGTTATTGAGCTAAATTGCAGCGTTCAACGGCACTTTTTTTCAATTAAGGTCAAAAGCAAAATCCTCCCCAGCCCTCCTTTTTCTAAGGAGGGAGCATAAACTTCCTTTCTTAGAATAAGTACAAGACCCAAACTCACTTCCATTTATAAAGGAATGAAAAGCTCCTCCCTTTGCAAAGGGAGGTTGGGAGGGATTTTGCTCTTAGCTCTTAAACGCTCAACACCTTCTCACCGCGTGCAACACCCAACACACCAGAACGCACAACTTCCAAAATTGTGTTTTCTGACAATGCTTCGATAAAGCCATCGAGCTTATCGGTTGCGCCTGCGATTTGAATCGTATAAGTCGTTGGTGTGACATCAACCACTTGCGCACGGAAAATGTCCGCAGTACGTTTGATCTCTGCACGCGCAGCACCAATCGCTTTGAGCTTGATCAACATCAGTTCACGTTCAATATGTGAACCTTCTGATAAATCAACAACCTTAACCACTTCAATCAACTTGTTCAGTTGCTTGGTGATTTGCTCAATTTTGTGTTCATTGCCATAGGTTGTCAGCGTCAAACGAGACAACGTCACATCTTCAGTCGGCGCAACGTTTAACGATTCAATGTTGTAGCCACGTTGACTAAACAAACCGACTAAGCGTGACAATGCACCTGGTTCGTTTTCAATTAAAACAGAAATAATATGGCGCATTATGTACGCTCCCCTTTTCTTAACCACATATCGCGCATGGACTGTTGAGCGATTTGCATTGGGTAAACGTGTTCGAGTGGATCAACGTAAACATCCATATAGACCAAACGATCTTTCATTGCCATCGCTTCAGCCATTTTGCTTTCAAGCTGTGATGGATCGGTAATTTTCATACCGACATGACCATATGCTTCAACCAGTTTCACGAAGTCAGGCAATGACTCCATGTATGAGCTTGAGTGACGACCTTCGTACTGCATGTCTTGCCACTGTTTAACCATACCGAGTGAACGGTTGTTTAAGCAGAGAATTTTCACTGGCAAGTTGTATTGCAGGCAGGTTGAAAGCTCTTGGATATTCATCTGAATCGAGCCTTCGCCCGTAATACAAACGACATCGCGCTCTGGGAATGCAAGCTTACAGCCCATTGCGTAAGGCAAGCCAACGCCCATCGTGCCTAGGCCACCAGAGTTGATCCATTGACGTGGTTCATCGAATGGGTAATACAACGCCGCAAACATCTGATGCTGACCAACGTCAGAGGTGATGATTGCTTTACCATCAGTAATTTTATTCAACATTTGAACAACTTGCTGCGGTTTCATTTGACCATCAGTCGACTCGTCATAACGCAAGCCATGACGTTTACGCCATTCATCAATTTGCGCCCACCAGTTGCCAAGCTCACTTGGATTTGGTTTGTTCACGCCGAGTTGTTTCAACTGCGTCAGCATTTCTGCTAATACAGGCTCAACAGCGCCAACGATTGGAATATGCGCCATAATGGTTTTTGAAATCGCCGCAGGGTCGATATCAATGTGAATAATTTTTGCATCTGGGCAGAACTTAGCCGTGCTATTGGTTACGCGGTCATCAAAACGCGCGCCAATACATAGGATCACATCAGAATGATGCATTGCCATGTTGGCTTCGTATGTACCGTGCATACCCAGCATACCCACGAACTGTGGATCAGTACCCGGGAATGCACCCAGACCCATCAATGTGTTGGTCACTGGGAAATTGAGCAAATGTGCAAGTTCAGTCAGATGATGCGACGCATTACCTTGGATAACGCCACCACCTGCATAAATCATTGGGCGTTTAGCCAGCAACAACTCATCAATTGCTTTACGGATTTGACCCGCATGCCCACGACCCGGAGGCAAGTAAGAACGTAGTTTTACTTTATCTGGATATTCGTAAGGGAATTTCTCAGCAGGATTAGTCATATCCTTCGAAATATCGATGACAACTGGACCTGGACGACCTGTGCTTGCGATATAGAAAGCTTTTTTAACAATCCCTGGAATTTCACTGGCATGACGTACTTGGAAGCTATGCTTCACAACTGGACGCGAAATACCCAACATATCGGTTTCTTGGAACGCATCCTCGCCAACCAAATGCGATGGTACTTGGCCAGAAATAACCACCATTGGAATTGAATCCATATAGGCAGTTGCAATCGCAGTAATGGTATTAGTCGCGCCTGGACCTGAAGTCACTAGAACTACGCCTGTTTCACCTGTTGAACGCGAATAAGCATCTGCCATGTGTCCAGCAGCTTGCTCATGACGTACAAGAATATGTTCAACTTTGTCTTGGCGGAATAATGCATCATAAATATGCAAAACTGTGCCACCTGGATAACCGAATAGGTACTTAACCCCTTCGTCTGCCAATGCGCGGATCAGCATCTCGCCACCAGAAAGTAGTTCTACTTTCTTGTCACTCGCTTGTTTTTCAGTATTTTCCAATTTAACTCACCCTAATCACACTAATTTCATACAACTCGTTGCTCGGTCTATTCAAAAAAATAGATAAACAACATGAGCCCAGAATGCGATACGCAAACCAGACAATCATAGTTTTGGAGCTCATTTAAAGAGCAGGATTTTTGACGGCAGAGCAGAAAATCATATGCTGGTAAGTGTGACCAGAATAAGACATGCAGCGCATTCGGATGAGAATGCCCTAAAAGCATCAACACGCCACTCTCGATAGAGTAGATGTTCGCCAAAGCAAATGACTTTCATACCAAAGGGTGGTCGGTATGAGCATCAATAAAAAGATGGGTGTATTTTCTGAAATTTACAGCCTGACGTCAAGGGCTAACTCAATCAGAGACGCTGTAATAAGGTCAAATCGTCTAATTTTAGATTGAAAAGTCGTGCAATTTTCTCTATAAAGAGTGATTATCTAATAATACATATGGAGTGTTTAAAGTGGCTACATTTGCACGACTCAACGGACTGACATCAATGAAACTGACCTCTACTTTAATTGTACTCGCTTGTGGTGCCATCACTATGAATTCAGCTCATGCTGAAAAATATTGCAAATCGGTCGATCAAAGCGGAAACACCAGTTACACCCTCGCACCAGAAACGGGATGTAATAAGAAATTTAAAACTGTTTCTGTGATTCAACGCGTAACTACTTCTGTAACAACACCAACACCTGAAACAAGCCAAGTTTCCGAGGCTCAGATGCAAGAAGCGGCAAAGGCAAGAGCCGAGGAAATGGCAGCTAAAGCTGCAGCAAAGGCAAGTGAGCAGGCAACAGGGGCAGCACCAGCATCAGACACCACAGAAGTTGCCAAAGATGGACAATAAAAATCTATTTGTTTAGCAAAAATTTAGTCTTTAGGTCATTAACTACGAATCACCTAATATTTAAACCAAAAGAATTAGGACAATTCTCATGAATCGCAATCATAAATGGATTTTAGCTGCAATTCCGCTCATGGCTTTGATTAGCATACAAGTCAGTCATGCCCAACCTTTTTATAAATGGGTAGATGAGAAAGGTGCAACTCATTATACGCAAACCCCTCCTCCACAAAAAGCGGTAAAAAAAGTGGCAGTGACTACACTTGTACCGGCAGATAGTACGACGGCAATCAAGAACTTAGAAGCGCAGAAAAGTAAAAATCTCGAAGCTGTCGCTGCTGATGAAAAAACTGTGGAAAACAATAAAGTTAAAGCAGCAGCTGATGCTGCTCGTCGAGAAAAAAATAGTGCAGCTTGTCAGCAAATCAAAACCAATTTAGCACTTCTTCAAAGCGGTCAACGCATCCGCACAATGGATGTTAATGGCGAGAGAAGCTATCTCACTGAAGACCAAAAAGCGGCTCAAATTAGACAACAAACCACCCAAATCAAGAATGATTGTCCTTAGTTTTCTGTTTTTATAACTCTACAAAGCGGAATTAATTCATTTTAATTTCGCTTTTTTATTTTAGTTTGCTCACCATGATCTCGTCATTTTTATCAGAGTCCATCGACAATCCACACAGCATATATCATGGTTTAGTATTACCCCCAATAATCAACATTGTAAATAATACGAAGCCGATGGCTATTAATAAAAAAGCTGGCAACTTTAATAAATTGCCAGCTTATGTTCACTTAAACAAAGAGTGAGAGATTAGGTCCCAATACGACCACCATCATCTTTCGTGATCACAATCGTTGCAGAGCGCGGGCGGGCGCCCGAACCGTAACCCATGTTGCTCGGCCATTGACTGGTATACATGGCAGGATTGTTGATGTTTGAAGCGCTTGTGCCTTCACCAGGATGCTGGATATTGATGAAGATTGCCTTCCCGTCTGGCGTTTCACAAAAACCAGTGATTTCAGAATCTCTAGAACCCACCAAGAAGCGTTTCAGTTTATCTGAAGCAGGTGTCGCACCCACTGAGGTCACCACGTTTAAAGTATCGCTGTGGTTAATCGTGGTGACTTTACCATCACCGACTGTCCCAGGAATCGCAGCAAGCATCATGCAGTTGGTGACATCCGTGTAAGCACCATCATCGGTTTGAATCCAGCACAAACCTGTATTCTGGCTGAATGCAAGTCCGTCAGGACTAGAGAAGTCTTGATCGGCACTCAACTTAGACATGTTGATTTTGGTGGTGTCAGCGCCAGCTTCAGCACCAAATAAGTAGATGTCCCACATGAATGATGTTGTGGCTGAACCACCCACATCTTTCATGCGCAAGATATGACCATTAGGATTGCCTTTCTGTTCAGAGGTACCCTTGATGTCTGTATAAGCACGTGGGTTCGCACCGTCTGGCATCAATTGAGAACCACCAGCAGCTGGAGCAACTCTACGATTGCTGTTATTGGTCAGCGTTTGATAAATTTCACCAGTGATTGGGTTTACACCACCCCATTCAGGACGATCCATTTTGGTTGCACCAACAGCATCCGCAGCTAGGCGAGCATTCACAAATATGTCGGCTTGATCCGCAAAGGTGTAGGTCGCAAAAGTAGCAATGGCAGCATTGCTCATCGACAATTCAATCCATACACCAGTGCCATCTTCTTTAAATTTGGCGGCATATAATTTACCACTGTCTAGATATTTATCACCAACCGCCAAACGATCTGTTGCGGTCGCATCCGCCGCATTCCACAGTGCGGTAGACACAAACTTGTACATGTATTCATTACGTGAATCATCGCCCATATAAATGGCTAATGGTTTGCCAGCAGTCGGAATACCAAAAGCGGCACTTTCGTGGGCAAAACGACCCAAAGCAGTACGTTTTTTTAGTTTTTTGGTTTTGTCGTAGGCATCCATTTCTACGATATAACCAAAGGTGTTTAGTTCATTGCGATAGTCAGTTTTTGCATCACTACTCAGCGCACTAATATTCCAACGTTGATAGATGTCAGCACTACCAGCAGTTTCCCACGCATGACGAGATGCTGCACCTGCATTGCGGCCATAGCGTTTGAGTGATACAACGGATTTGTCATTACGTACGACGTCATCATTCAGGTTACGGGTAAAATAGCCAGCAAAGTTTTCTTCACCAGTCAAAAAAGTACCCCATGGTGTTTTACCTGTACCGCAGTTGTTTAAAGTTCCACGAGCCTTGATGCCATCTGTTGAGAACTTAGTTTGCACCAATGTGTTGCCACGTACTGGTCCTGAAACTTCTAATTCAGTGAGGGGCGTAATACGGGCATTCAATGTAGAGCCTTTAACTCTAGACCATTTGTTGCTGTTTTTTTTAACTTCTACGATAGCTAAGCCATGTAGATTAACTTCGTTGTCTACTTCTGATGCTGGACGAGGTAACGTATTACTACCGCCATTCGCATGAATAAAGAACGAGCTCAATGATTCGTTGGTCGTCGCCTCATGATTCATGGCGAGTAAGCCGCGATCTGTCGAATTGAGCGATGCTTTACCGCTGGCATCCAAACCAAACCATTCCATCCCATCATGATGATCGCCTGAGCGTTTATCAAAGTCAGTATCGGTACCGTCGTTTTTATAATCAGCAGCACCTGCAAGAATTGGATCGCCCAAGGCCACAATCACACTGTAGCTATAACCTTCTGGAACTGACACTTTATCAGCTAATGACTTTGCAACAGGTTTAAAGTTAAGGCTTTGTAATGGCTTATCTGGAACTGGAACAACAGGAGGAACAACAGGAGCAACAGGAGGAACAACATCACTATCATTACCGCATGCACTTAAGCTTAAACCCAAGCTGCTGATGGCGGCGACTGTAGCGCCTGTTTGTAATACGCTACGGCGACTGATTAAGCGTTGCTCAATGATTTCATTAATACTGGTGTTATTGGAGGTGTTTGAGTCTTCATCGTGAAGGTCGTGATTTGACATGATATGTTCCTAGCATGAAAGGGCTTGGTAAAAAAACCTTTTCTATATTAAGAACTAAAGATGTTTTATTTTTGACAGAACGATGACCATTTCGTGACAAGACATCATGATAAAAATGTAAAAGATGACGCGAAAATGTCGACTAGGAAGAAGCTATATTGCGGTTTTTTTCCAGAATTCTGCCAAAAAATAAACCAACCTCAAACAGTAGCCACATCGGAATCGCCAGCATGACCATGCTTAAAGCATCAGGTGGCGTAACAAACATCGAGACAAAAAAACAGCCGACAATAATATAACGCCGCTTTGCAACCAGAGAATCGACACTGACAATCCCAGCCAGAATGAGCAATAGGATGGCAACTGGGATTTCAAAAGTCACGCCAAACACCATAAACAACTTCAAGCAAAATGCCAGATAGCTATTGATATCAGTCATTGGGGCTACTGAGTCTGGTGCAGCATGAATAAAGAAGGTCAAAATCGCAGGTAACGTAATAAAGTAAGCAAAAGCCACGCCGATATAAAACAGGAGAATGCTCGATAACAGCAAAGGAATCGCGATACGCTTTTCTTTGTTATACATCGCAGGCGCAATAAACTGCCACACCTGATGCAAGATGTAAGGCATCGCAATCACAATGGCAACGAAAAAATTCAGCTTCAAGGGTGCCATGAATGTCGCGGTTATATCCGTGGCAATCATGGTTGCCCCTTCGGGTAGCTGCGCACGCAGGGGTTTGGATAACCACTCATACATACGATTAGCAAATGGCAGCAAGCAAACAAACAACACAAGCAGAATGCCAAACACCAGCACCAAGCGCTTCCGCAACTCCACCAAATGACTGGTCAGTGGCATTTGAATGAGGGCGTCTTCTTGGTGATCGCTTATTGGAGGGAGAGCTTGCATATCAGGCTTCAGCAGTGAGTTTTAGAGATTGTTGTAAAGGGAGTAGTTCCACAACTGGATGCTCAGCAGAAGTGTTCAGCTGATCGTGATTGATAAGCGATTGAGCCTGTAAAAGCTGTTGCCGAATCTTGATTTGCCAAGGCTGAAGGATTAAACCTTGCGTAACAATCGAGACAGGATCATAAGGAAGATCAATGTGATCGGGCGATTGCTTCAATAGCAAATCGCGGTCTTCTGAATCATGCAGAGGAACACCCACCCCTTGTGTAAGGCTAGCCAGATTTGCATTCATCAGGTTCATCTGCTGCTGTAGATTCAGTTCGGCATCTTTAATCCGCGCCAACTCTTTTTGCATCAAGTCACGCATTTCCGTCAGCTGTAATTCCTGTTCAATATCATTGCGTACATTGGTGACCATACGACGCAATTGCGCATACCAACGCCCAGCGGCGCGGACAGCAAGAGGCAGTTTTTCTGGCCCCAAAACAATCAGAGCAACGATTCCGAACAGCAATAGCTCGCTAAAACCAACGTCAAGCATGTTGTATAGAGACCTTTATTAGACGCAATGGTGGGACAAAATTAAACTTTGTCTGAGAGATGGCTAGGCTGTTTAGCATTGCCTTCCAGCACACGCTCCTGCTCAATCTGTTGGCGGGCTTGTTCATCATTGTCATGCACTGATTTTTTAAAATCCTTCACTGCACCGCCGAGGTCCTTGCCTAAATTCTTGAGTTTAGATGTACCAAATAAAAGAATAACAACAATTACAAAAAGCAAAATATGCCAAATAGATAGAGCACCCATGATTACACCTCCAAGTTCTTAAAATGTATTTACCCCGCAATAACCGAGTAGCATACGCAGCAAATGCGACACTTTTGTGACGGTCGTAACCGTCATGACTAAAGTGATCATTCATATTCTTTATTGGTACATCATTGGCGTGAAATGAGACAACATCCTATACAAGCTAAAAACTGTTTCCGTTACAGCTTTTTTTTCATGAAATACCAAAAAAATTCACAACCAAGTCATGTCAATGCCCAAACCACAAGCCAATTCGGCTATGCTATGCCAAATCTTTTTTTGACATAC
>CAYJTU010000052.1:0-19435 GCA_964373105.1 uncultured Moraxellaceae bacterium
AGACACGCGATGAAATGACACCAGATGGCTTCACGGCTAATCATGCGGGTGGTGTGTTGGGTGGGATTTCCAGCGGACAGAACATTCGCGTCTCTATCGCACTAAAACCAACAGCCAGCATTACGACTGCGGGCCATAGTATCAATTTGGCGGGTGAGGCGATCGAGGTGGTGACCAAAGGGCGTCACGACCCTTGCGTAGGTGTTCGTGCGACCCCCATTGCGGAAGCGATGCTTGCGATTGTGCTCATGGATCACTTCTTACGCCATCGTGCACAGAATGCCGATGTCGTCGCGCCTATGTCGCAAATCGCCAAAGGACTAGATTAATCGTTAGACAACTTAATATGTCTACTTACTCTGTAATTCCAATAAAGGCCCGATTATCGGGCTTCTATTTTTTCTACTTTGCTGTAGTCGGTGCTTTTATGCCCTACTGGAGCTTGTATCTAGAAAGTAGAGGATTTAATAAAGAGCAGATTGGTTGGTTAGCCGCGATCACGGTGATCTCGCGTATCATTGCACCGAGTGTCTGGGGTTATTGCGCAGATCGCTCTGGGCTGCGGATGCGTTGGGTAAGGCTGGGCATCACCGCAGAACTAATCGCATGGATCGCGATTTTATTTGTACCCCATACCTTGTTTTGGTTGATCCCCGTTTTATTCCTCTATAGTTTTTTCCAAAATGCGGTGCTCGCACAGTACGAAGCCGTAACGTTATTTTATTTGGATAAACAGCGTGGCCAATACGGCATGATTCGCCTTTGGGGATCGCTTGGGTTCATCGCCGCAGTTGTAGGGTTGGGCTGGTGGTTTGAGTGGCATGTGATTACGACCCTGCCATGGATGATGGTTCTATTGGCCGTCATTGCCGTAGTCAATGCTTTCATGATTGCTGAACCTCCGCAGGCTGCTCCTCGAACAAAAAGTCCATCTTCGCTGATACCTGTGCTGAAAAAACCAGTTGTCTTAGGCTTCTTAAGTATTCATTTTTTATTATTGCTATCGCATGCGCCATTTTATAGTTTTTATTCAAATTATTTAAAAGACTATGGCTACGACACCTCGACGATCGGTGCGCTCTGGTCAGTTGGGGTTCTTGCTGAAGTCGTGATGTTTACCCAGAGTGCAAAAGTTCTTGCACATATGAATGAGCGAACCGCGATCGCAATTTGTTTAGTTCTGACATCGTTGCGCTGGATGCTGGTTGCCGCTTTTCCGTCGATTTTAACTGTACAGATTTTGGCGCAATGCGTACATGCATTTAGTTTTGCTTTATTTCAATCAGTTGCTATGCGTTTAATCTTTAGGGAGTTTGCTGCAGACCAGCAGGGGCGTGCTCAAGCACTATACAGTATGTTATGGGGATTGGGAGTTGCTATAGGTTCAATTTTGGCTGGGCAAGTCTGGGATGTATTTGGCGGTCCATTTGTTTTTGCTATTGCGGCCATGGTTGTACTCATCGGATTGGTCTGGATTCAGAAAATTCCAAAAAAAATGCAGTCATGACAAAACAATACACACATGTCACCAACAAAATCTACTTGACGACGATAGGCTGTACACGGCACTCTTAAATACGAAAAGAATCCTATTCTACCCACCTCAAAACTAGTGCGATGCCACGAGATATGCGACTTTATTCATCTACGAAAGAGCTTCCTTTGCTGCCTACTGCCAATAAGAGTGGAGTGCGCCTGATCATGAAAGCGTTTTTCCTGATGGGAATGAGTTTTACGCCGATTGTTTTTGCTGCGGATAAACCGCCTCTACCGATGCCAACGACGACAACTATGACAGATTTGGCTGTTTCACCTAAACCTGAGCGCCCAACTGTAAAAAATAATATTGACGTCGTTAATAGGCCTCTGATCGCAGGCTTATGGGCGATGTCGATTCCACAGGTATCGTGTGTAGAGTATTATAATTTCAGAGAAGACGGATTATTCGTTGTCAAAAGTGCTGAAGAGTGGAGTTTAGGAAAATACGTCTACCAACTACCTGAAGCAGAGGCCGCGACTACATCTTTACCATTATTGACGATGGGGATTCAGTACGATAGCAATGTCCCTGATTGCTCAGGTAATAATGTTGATCAGAGTGGCGAAGTTCAGCGTCAATATATCAAATGGATCGACTCATCGCACATTAAATTTTGCGCATCTGAAGATGGTCAGCAGTGTGAGCTTGAGCTACGCAAGATATTGCCTTGATGCATCTTGCGTGAGCGGTCCATGCTTCTTTAATATTTTATTTAGTCAAGATCAAACGATTATTGCGGGTTAAACGCAGACGGTATTCTTCTCCTTCATGCAGGATGCGTATTTCGCGACTCAATGCAAAAAGATTGTTGGATTGCAATACTGGGAGCGCGGATTGGCTTGGACCTAAAAATCGAAACGGTGCGTTCATAATAGATATCCTGCTAAGTGGGCAATGGTTTAGGGAAGTGGATCTTTAAATGAAAACCACTTCGATGTGTTAATGATAATTATTATCATTTGATAAAACAAGTGGTTTTCTTGTAAATCTTTATATTCTTTTTCAGAATCCTTTTTATACAAAAATTTAAGAATCATTAATTTACTGAGCTTTGTTTCAACTGAGCAAAAAAAATCCCTGCAAAGAGCAGGGATTTTTTTTATCTTGGGTCTAAAAAGCTAGACCCCTTAGGACAAAGGAGTGCTTATGGCTTCTCAACGATAGCAACAACACCTTGACCGCCTGCTGCACAGATTGAAATCAATGCACGGCCTTTGCCGTTTTCGTTCAGAATTTTAGCGGTGGTTGCAAGGATACGTCCGCCTGTCGCCGCAAAGGGATGACCCGCTGCAAGTGATGAACCGTTAACGTTCAGTTTGCTACGGTCGATTGAACCCAGCGGCTTGCTTAAGCCCAGACGCTCTTTACAGAATGTAGGATCTTCCCATGCTTTCAATGTAGACAAGACTTGTGATGCAAAGGCTTCATGAATTTCATAGAAATCGAAGTCTTGCAGTGTGATGCCTGCACGGGCCAGCATACGTGGAACGGCATAAGCTGGTGCCATCAGTAGACCCTCTTTAGGACCTTCTTTACCAATGAAATCAACGGCCGCAGTTTCTGAAAAAGTCAGATAAGCCAAGACTTCGTGACCATTTGCTTTTGCCCACTCTTCAGATGCAAGTAATACAACTGATGCACCATCTGTTAACGGCGTAGAGTTACCCGCAGTCATGGTTGCGCTTTCGCCTTTACCGAAAACAGGTTTTAGGGTCGCAAGTTTTTTGACAGAACTGTCTGGACGCAGGTTGTTGTCACGGGTCAGAGTCAAAAATGGTGTGATCAGGTCATCAAAGAAACCGCGGTCATAGGCAGCAGCCATTTTTTTGTGGCTTGCTTCGGTCAATTCGTCCTGTGCTTCGCGGGTAATGCCCCACTCAAGTGCGGTAATCGCAGCATGATCGCCCATTGATAAACCAGTACGTGGCTCACCATTTTTTGGTGCATCAAGCAGTTTTTTAAAATCTAATTTTTTCAGCGCTTTAACGTAGTCTGAATTTTTCTTGGCGATATTAGCTTCGAGCATTGCTTTACGAATGCCATCACCAACAGAAATCGGTGCGTCAGAAGTAGTATCAACACCACCAGCAATACCCACGTCGATTTGGCCCAAAGCAATTTTGTTTGCAACGGTAAATGCGGATTGTAAGCCAGTACCACAGGCTTGTTGCAAGTCAGTTGCAGGAGTTTGAGCAGACAGGGTAGTGCTGAGTACACACTCACGGGTCATGTTGAAGTCGCGGCTGTGCTTCAATACGGCACCAGCAACAACTTCACCAAGGCGCTTGCCTTGAAGGTTAAAACGTTCAACCAAGCCATTGAGTGCGGCGGTTAGCATGTCACTATTCGATGCATTGAAATAAGCACCGTTCGAACGCGCGAAAGGAATACGGTTACCGCCAAGAATGGCGACGCGGCGAACAGCAGGGGTATTGCTCATAGCAGGTTCCTTGGGTTTTGCAGGGCTAGTCTTCACTGCGCCAACGGATGTTGTGCTGGCAGCAGTTGCAGCTTTGGGAGCTGCGGGTTTACGCGTTACAGGTTTCTTTGGTGCAGCAGCCGCTACCGGTGCTACGGCAGGTACGACCGCTGCTTTAGGCGTGGCAGGCTTACGAGCTGGAGTTTTTGCTGGAGCTTTAGGGGTTGCTGTAGTTTCTGTTGCTACAGCTTTGGTTGTGTTTTCTGATTGCGGTGCTGTCGCTTTAACTGCGGCAGTCGTCTTAGGAGGTTGACTCATGGTTCACTCCGGTACATTTTAAAAAAGGATTGTAATATCTCAAAAAGTGGCTAACTTTAACATAATCTTATCGAGAAGAATTGGCTGGATTGCCAAACACTTCTTTCAAGATAGCGACTGTAGTGAGTGTATAGTTTTGCTAGCATTGCATGAGTAATCATCGTGCTTACACAAAATAATAGTCTACTAACAACTGCATTGGTCAATTCTAGCGGCTAATTTGTTGCAGTGGCGTTGTTTTGAACATGTTTTCATCATCTTTTTGGTGTTTTTTTGACAAAAAACGCTATTTTTATGCATGAGAAATTGCTAATTAGCGCTAATTACAATACTGTTTCGCCTGTTGAATTTAGTTTTCTATAGCCATGCATGTGTTTTGCAATTTTTCTGATGATCTTAGATGTATTCATTCAGTGAGTTGTTTAATTCTGCTATAAAATATAGTGGATTGCATGGCGTATGATCTGCCGACTTCATCCATATTATTAACACCATTTTTTATTTTACGCCTTGATCGAGAGCTGCTATGAGTGACCACTATCAATCTTTTGCAAATTCCGCATTGGGTCAAATCCTTGTTAAAAACCTTGGCTTACCTTCGCCATTGGTTTTAGATCGTTTTGATGCCTCTAAACCGTTGATTAATGGTGCGGTACTGTTTGGTGCGGCACCTGGCTCTACCTTGTCTGGTGCGATCAGCGATACGCTGGCTAGCATCCATGCCGATACATATGCAGGAAACAATACCGAATTGCAGCAAGCTGCTGCAAAGTCAGGTCTGAATGTCCGCGCTTTTAATAGCGGAGACAAAGAAGCGCGTTTTAAAGCATTTATTTTTGATGCTTCTGGGATTAAAAGTTCTGAAGAGCTGGTTGAGCTATTCAATTTTTTTGGTCCAATCGCACGTCAGCTGCTCCCATCAGGTCGGGTTGTCGTTGTTGGTCGTACGCCATCTGACACAGCAACAACCAAAGAAGCAACAGCCCAGCGTGCGCTCGAAGGTTTTGTAAAATCAGTAGGTAAAGAATTCAAAAAAGGCGTAGCCGCACAACTCGTTTATGTTGGCAAGGGTGCAGAAGCAAACCTTGAATCGACATTGCGTTTCTTCTTATCTGCAAAATCTGCTTATGTTTCTGGTCAAGTTGCTCGCGTTACTAAAGGCAAAGTGATTCCAGTGAACTGGGCAAAACCACTGACTGGCAAAACAGCATTGGTGACTGGTGCAAGCCGTGGTATCGGTGAAGCAATTGCACGTACTCTGGCGCGTGATGGCGCACATGTCATCTGCTTAGACGTGCCACAACAAGAAGCTGATCTGCAACGTGTTGCCGGTGAGATCGGCGGTAGTGTATTGACTGAAGATATCACCGCTCCTGATGCCGGTGAGAAAATTGCAGCATTTGCGCAAAACCGTGGTGGTTTGGATGTGTTGGTTCATAACGCAGGCGTTACACGCGACAAAATGCTGGCCAACATGAAAGATGCGCAGTGGAACTTGGTACTGAACATCAACCTCTCCAGCGAAGAGCGTATCAATGATTACTTGCTTGAGAACAAAGCATTCAATGACAACGCACGTATCATCTGTGTTTCATCGATTAGTGGTATCGCAGGTAATTTGGGTCAAACCAACTACGGTGCGTCAAAAGCAGGTGTGATCGGTTTGGTACAATCTGTTGCGCCGACACTGAAAGGTGGCATCACCATCAATGCTGTTGCACCTGGTTTTATCGAAACCGCCATGACAGCAGCGATTCCTTTGCAGATCCGTGAAGCAGGTCGTCGTATGAACTCGATGGCACAAGGTGGACAACCTGTGGACGTGGCTGAAGCGATTGCTTGGTTCGCAAGCCCAGCTTCAGGTGGTTTAAATGGCAACGTTGTACGTGTCTGTGGCCAGAGCTTGCTCGGTGCGTAATTAGGTCTATTGGCTTAATCGCTTAATTTTTTTGAGCCAATGACTATTTGAGACGCCGTGCTTTTTGTAAATGTACGGCGTTTTTTTTAGTCAGATTAAGATGGCTTTTATCGATATTTTTGAAAATTTCTCAACCTTGTTGTTTTTAATATTCACTTTCTAATCGAGCATTATTATGCCAAATCGTACTTTTGAAACTATTCCAAACCCAATCGGTTTGTTTGCCAAAATCGCCCTGAGCACGCTTAAAAAGAATCCTTATAAGACCCTGCCGCAAGCAGAATACACGGTTGCAGCACTAAAAATTGATCGTGATCATTTGAATGCGTATAACAAAATCTGTGGCTATCCTAATTTAGATACTTTGCCACCGTTGTATCTGGGTATTCGTGCCATGACCTTGCAATTAGCACTCATGGTCAATGAAGCATTCCCATTTCCAATTTTGGGTATCGTACATATCCGTAATACGGTTGAGCAATTTAAACCCGTCAATGTGAGCGATACGATTCAGCTCTCTACGCGTTTTGGTGAAATCACACCGCATGAGAAGGGTAAGCTCTTTAGTTTTATCTCAACGGCGAAAGTAAACAACGAAGTCGTGTGGGAAAGCGTTGCCTATTATCTAGCGCGTGGAAAGTCAGATGTCGTTGCAGATAAGAACAAGCCTAAAGATGCACGCCTCACCCAAAAAGCGGGTGACATCAATGTCGACTTCGATTTGCCCGAAGATCTAGGTCGTCGTTATGCCAAGGTAAGTGGTGACTTCAACTTTATCCATATTCATAAATTTACAGCTCAAGCTTTTGGTTTTAAACGGGCGATTGCACATGGCATGTGGACAAAGGCACGCTCAGTTGCGGCACTCGGCGAGCTACCACCCGCTTATCTTTTAGATGTCCAGTTCAAATTACCGGTTTTCCTACCGGGTAAGGTTCATTTGCATGCTCAGAAAAAAGCGAAAGTCACCGCGTTTGAATTAACGGATGCAAAAGATGCCAAGCCACATTTGGTCGGGACTTTAACTGCGCGTTAATAGACAGTTTTGAAATATTAGCCAAAAAAAACCGCTGATCAAATCAGCGGTTTTTTATTAGCAATGATTTTAGAAATCATTGCTTAGTGGTGATGGCCACCTGCACCGTGTGCATGACCATGTTCCAGTTCTTCTGCAGATGCTGCACGGATGCCTACAACTTCAACATCAAAAGTCAGCGCTTGACCCGCCAATGGGTGGTTTGCATCAACGATAACCAGTTCAGGGGTGACGTCTTTTACAGTCACAACTTGAACACCATCATCAGTTTGTGCTTGGAACTGCATGCCAACATGAATGTCATCAACGCCTTGGAACATGTTGCGGGGTACTTCTTGTACCAATTCTGCTTGGTAGTCGCCATAACCGAGTTCTGGCTCTACAGTGACTTTAAATTTGTCACCAACGGCTTTACCAGCAAGTTCGTTTTCCAAACCTGGAACGATGTTATGTGCGCCGTGCAGATAGATCAGCGGCTCGCCTTCTGACTTGTCGAGTACATCACCAGCAGCGTTTGTAAGAGTGTAGTGGAAGGTCACTACGGAATCATTTTGAATGGTGGACATGCAAGTCAATCCAAGCTAAGAAATAGAAGCGCATATAATAACTGGTTTTGATTAAAATCTCTTTACTTGCCAATAAAAAAGCAACAGTTCTGTCGAAAAAGTTTGCAAGTCATATTTCAGCAGAATAATTTACAACTTTTTATAGTTTTTATTTCAACCTATGTTGTTGGCTAAACATAAATGTTTTACGGATGATTTCGTACAGCACAAGCGAAATGTTCTTAACGCCAAGAATAGAATAGACCCATGCCTTTTGCCAGCGATACTGTACAACGAACACGTGTAGATGCCAGTTTTGTCTCTTGCGAATCGAGCTACCACTGTGGATCAGCACAAATGCCTGTGGATCACCAACAGCATCATATGCTAAGCGCTCTGCCTCTGACATGAAAAATGCCATCAGGTTGGAAGTAGAGGGCTCTATATTATCTAGGGATGGTTCATGGCATAGAACAAAGCAATGGGGCAGGAGTGGAAGCTGGTACTTAACGAGAACACATGATCGCTCATTATAGGTCGCAGGTTTTAGGACAACGCGGTTAAGCATGAAGCGGGGCATATTTAAGCGCCTAAAATATCTTATGCATCCATACTGACACATAAGATATTTGTTCGTATAGAAAACAATAAACTACTTCAAAAACAATCGATAACCCACGTTATCCGTAATATCACTATACGGATAACCGATCGCATCTAAGATTTGCGTCAGTTGCTCTGTTGTCCGTGTACCGGTCTGCAGACCCACTAATACCCGTCCATCAGCCGCACCATGATTGCGATAGTGGAAGAGTGAAATATTCAAATCCTGTCCGAGTTTCTCCAAAAAGGAGAGGAATGCGTTGGGGCGCTCAGGAAATTCAAAGCGGAATAGGCGCTCATCCGACAGCCCCGCATGACCACCAATCAAATGACGAATGTGCAGCTTCGCAATTTCATCATCCGAAAGATCATCGACAGTGTAGGATTTGCTGGTCAGAAGATCATTAATTTCTTGACGTTCAACGACACCATTTTTAAGGCCAATACCGACAAAAACTTGGGCGAGGGCATTGCCGTTATAGCGGTAGTTAAACTCGGTGATTGAGCGGCCTTGTAGGGTGCGGCAGAACTCTAGGAATGCACCGATCGTTTCCGGGATACTGACTGCAAATATCGCTTCACGGCCTTCACCGAGTTCAGTGCGTTCAGAGATATAACGCAAACGATCAAAGTTCATATTGGCGCCGCACACGATGGCCGCCATATTTTTATTGCTAATACCGTGTTGCTCAATGAATTTCTTCATGCCTGCAACTGCTAAAGCCCCAGCCGGCTCAACGATACTGCGGTTTTCTTCAAATACATCTTTGATTGCTGCGCAGATTTCATCAGTGCTACATGTAACGACATCTGGCTCAACCACAGGACCTGAACCGTCGGATTTTGGTAGTCGCACGACGTCAAACGGCAGCTCACCAATTTGAGCGACAGCGACACCATCCGCAAATAAACCTACCAATGGTAAGGTACCGCGTTCACCCGTGTCGAGAGATAGCTTTAAGCTTGCAGACTCATTGGATTCGACGGCAATCACTTTGATATGAGGCGCGACTTCCCCAAAGTAAGCGGCGATACCAGCGATTAAACCACCACCACCAACCGCAACGAATACATAGTCGAGATTACGGTATTGACGCAGCATTTCCATCGCGATCGTACCCTGACCTGCGATAACCAGTTCGTCATCATAAGGCGGGATATAGACGCGATTATCTTGTTCAGCACGCATTTGGGCATAGCGATAGGCGACATCAAAGCTATCGCCATGGAGAATGACATTGCCACCCAAGCGCTTAACAGCACTGACTTTGATATCGGGCGTGGTTTGCGGCATGACGATAAGCGTATCGATACCCAGCTTTTGACCGGAATATGCGACTCCTTGCGCATGATTTCCAGCAGAGGCGGTGATGACTCCGCGAGCACGTTCGGAGGCGCTTAACTGACTAATTCGGTTATACGCACCACGCAATTTGAATGAAAAAACCGGCTGCAAGTCTTCGCGTTTCAGTAAAATATTATTATTGAAACGTGCAGAAAGCCGTGGTGCGGCGTCAAGCGGTGATTCGATTGCAACATCATATACGGTTGCTTGGAGGATGCGTCTTACCCAGTGTGCCAGCATGTCAAACCTGTTTCAAATTCAATCAGTCAATCGAGTATTGTAATCTGATTTGATCATGGTTGTGCTAAGGTTAGTGCGTTAAATTACAAAGGATTCGATCATGGCGTATGTTTCAGAAGTGATACTCGAGGCGAATGGCGTCAGACTTGTCCCTTTAAGCCGCGAACATGAGGGCGGCCTACGGGCGGCGGCGGCGGATGGCGAGTTATGGAACATACGAGTGACTTCTGTGCCTGAGCCTGATCAAACGCATGCTTATATTGAATCAGCTTTAGAGCAGCGTATTGAAGGCAAGCGATTTGCTTTTGCGGTGATAGATTTACTCAGCGGCAAAGTGCTGGGCACGACGAGCTATCACGATATCTTGCCAGAGATAGGACGTGTTGAGATTGGATATACGTGGTATGCCAAATCCTGCCAGCGTACCCATTTCAATACAACCTGTAAGTTGCTCTTGATGACCCATGCCTTTGAATTCCTCAATTGCAATGTAATAGGCTGGCGTACAGATAATTTCAATTATGCATCGCAGCGGGCAATTGAACGGCTTGGAGCAAAACGCGATGGGGTGATTAGAGGACACGCTATACGTCGCGACGGGACCATTCGCGATACGGTGATGTATAGCGTAGTGCGTGGGGAGTGGCGCGAAGTGAAGGCGCATTTAGAATATTTATTAAGTAAATATAACTCAATATGAACTGTTTATTTAAGTGACAATCCTCCATCAATCACAAGTGGGCGACAAAGACTAATTACCGCACTTATATTGCGTTCCTTATTCTCGAATTTCTGGTTCGACGAGTTTCGCGAGAAGTTCAAGCGATTGCTGCCATCCAAGATAGCAGGCTTCGACGGGTATGACTTCGGGAATGCCTTCCTGCACAATATGAAGCTCAGTTCCGCAGGATACTGCTTTTAACGTGACCGTTGTTTGCATGGTGCCAGGCAGATTTGGGTCATCGAAGATATCCGTGTAGCGAATCAATTCATGGGCTGTCAGTTCGAGATACTCACCACCAAAAGAATGGCTTTGCTCTGTGGTGAAATTGGTAAAGGACATCTTGAAAGTACCACCGACTTTGGCCTCCATATGATGGACTGTGCACGTAAATCCATGTGGGGGTAGCCACTTTGCTGTTGCATCTGCATTCAGGAAAGCACGGTAAACACGCTCAGGCGGTGCGCCTAAGACGCGATGAAGATGTACTGTATGAGTCGACATTTGATTTTGCTCCATTCCTTGTTCATTTTTAGTGTTTTGATCGTGACGGATTGGCATAATCTAAGCACCTTTGCCAATACTCCGTCAATAGATCCATCTACTTCTGCCCCAAAGCAATGCCTTCACGCCGTGGATCTGCCCCCGCAACCCATCCTTCACTTGTCCGCCAGATAATTGCAAGGCCACTGGTCATATCACCTTCTTTAATAGTATGGCCTGCTTTCACCAGTGATTGTTTAAACGCGTCATCAAAGCGACCTTGTTCAAGTTCAGTGCTATCGCCACGGCGAAGGATATGTGGCGTATCTAGAGTCTGTTGGACAGTTTTTCCGCCCACCAAATCCAAAGTTGCCTGTGCAACATAGCCTATAATCTGACTACCGCCAGGTGAGCCCAATACGCCTTGCACCTGCGTGCCTTGAGTATTCAGGAGCAGGGTCGGTGCCATGCTGGAGCGTGGACGTTTGCCGCCTTGCACACGGTTGGCAACATCTATGCCTTTATTCGTTGGAGAAAAAGAGAAGTCTGTCAACTCATTGTTCAAGAAGAATCCTCCTTCTTTCACCCAGATATTTGATCCGAAGGCACTTTCAATTGACATCGTCATACTTGCAGCGCGTCCTTTTGCATCCACAACGCTAATATGGCTGGTATTGGGTGCGTCTACGCCTTCTTTCGATGGCTGGCGAGCACCCAAGCCAGCAAAGACTTGATTTAAATGCTCACCTGTCGCCAACACTGCTCGTTTTTTGAGATATTGCTGATCAAGTAATTGCGTAACGGGAACTTTCTCAAAAGCAGGATCGGCGATATATTCATCACGATCTGCGAATGCAAGTCGCGAGGCATTTGTGAGGTGGGTGGTGGCTATAACGGGGTCATTAGGGAGAGTGCCATTCAGTAAGCTGAGTATTTGTAAAACCGTGATGCCGCCAGATGATGAGGGCGGGGCACTACAGACTTGATAGCGGGTAATGATTTGACAAACTGCGTTACTTGTAACTATTTTATACTGCTCAAAGTCATGATCTGTGAGATCGCTCCCCTGGGTATTGGCTGCTTTAAGGATTGCAGCGCGTAACTTTCCTTTATAAAAATAATCAGGACCTTTCAATGACAAGCCTTGTAAAGTCTGCGCATAGGCAGAATTTTTATACAATGTTCCCACTGCAAGTGGCTGGCCTTCAGGATAAAAAATAGAAGCTGCATTGGATTGAGGTAAACTTGGATCTACGGTCAATAATAAATTAAGACGAGGTGTTACATGGAACCCATTTTTTGCGGCTAAGATCGCGGGTTGAAGCGTCTTCTGCCATTTGACCTGTCCAAATTGCTTAGAAATTTGCTGCATCAAGCGCACCATGCCGGGTGTACCCACAGACAGGCCATTGGTCACCGCTTGGCGAAAAGGCAGGGGCGCGCCATGGGTATCTAAGAAACGATTTTCTTTGGCGGATTGAGGGGCCGTTTCACGGCCATCCAGTGCGATGGTTTTATGACCATCAAAATAAACAAGATAACCACCACCACCGAGTCCTGAAGACTGCGGTTCAACCAATCCAAGCATCCATGCGGCGGCGATCGCGCCATCAGCGGCACTACCACCTTGATTGAGGATGCTCTGGCAGGCTTGAGTCGCCAAAGGATGCGCAGTGACGCAAGCCCCTTTTTTAGTTGTGATGGTTTGCGTAGTCTTGAGGCCACTGCTGGCTTCTGGCGGAGGCGCGTCATTACTATAGGCTTGGCTTGAGCCGTAAATGAAAAATAGAGGAAGTACGAAAAGAAGATTTTTCATAGAAGTTAACTTTAAGCGCAGGGATTGCTTAAGATTAACTGAAGATGTGTTGTTGATGCGAGTCCTGACTTGTATGGAGACATTTCTACTACAAGTCAGTTTTACATGAGGAAATTAAAGCGTAATGCGAATTGGATTCTGCAGTTCCTGGCCATCCAAATAGACTTTATTACCCAGCAGTGCGATACGACCTGCAGCGATCCAAGCAATGACAAGCGGGTAGAGATGGTGCTCGAGTTCGCGAACTTCGTTTGTGAGCGTTTCAAGTGTGTCGTTAGGCGCTACAGTTGTGATCGCTTGTGCTATCACAGCGCCTGCATCCAATTCTGCTGTGACAAAATGAATTGAGCAGCCATGCAGTCTGTCACCTGTTGCAAGCACCCGCGCGTGTGTATGCAAGCCGCGATAGGCTGGGAGCAGTGATGGATGGATATTAATCATTTGCCCACTATAGCGATTCACGAATGCGGGCGTGAGAACCCGCATAAAACCAGCCAGTACAATGAGTCCAACCTGCCAATCTTGCAAGACGCGACTCATTTCAGTTTCAAAGGTGGCACGATCAGGAAACTTGCGATGATCTATCACT
The DNA here is from genome assembly GCA_964373105.1 of uncultured Moraxellaceae bacterium. GTDB lineage: Bacteria > Pseudomonadota > Gammaproteobacteria > Pseudomonadales > Moraxellaceae > Aquirhabdus. Next base: position 13,574 of record CAYJTU010000052.1, read on the forward strand.
TGTGTTGGGATGCCTGCCAGACGAGCCCGTTCCAGTGCATAGGCATCAGGTACATTACTAATGACGCCGACAATTTCTGCACGTATCCGTCCCGTTTGGCACGAGTCGATCAGGGCTTGTAGATTGCTCCCATTTCCTGAAACAAGGACAACGATTCGGTTGGTCAAATCAGATTCACTCGGATTTGATCGCTTGCATCAGTCGTCGACGCGCTGTCGGCTTCAATATGGCCCATGACCCAAGCATTTTCACCAGAAGCTTTGAGTTGATCAAGTGTGGCTTGAACATCCGCTCCGGCCACAACCACAATCATACCCACGCCACAGTTGAAGGTGCGATACATCTCATAAGTATCCACGTTGCCTTTGGTTTGCAGCCAGTTAAACAATGCAGGCCACTGCCATGATTTGGTATCTACGACAGCGCGTGTTCCATTGGGGAGTACGCGAGGTAGATTGCCGGGTAGACCACCGCCTGTAATGTGTGCCATCGCATGAATATCAACGGTTTTGGCCAGTTGCAGCATGTTTTTGACATAAATACGGGTCGGTGTCATCACGACATCAGCAAGAGGTTTGCCATCGATCAGCTCATCTAGTGATGCACCGCTGAATTCAATAATTTTACGAATGAGCGAGTAGCCATTTGAATGTGCACCGCTTGATGCCAGACCGATGAGGACGTCACCAGCCCGTACTTTTTTACCGTCAATAATATTGTCATGCTCAACGACACCGACTGAAAAGCCTGCTAAATCGTAATCTTCGCCTTCATACATGCCTGGCATTTCGGCAGTTTCACCGCCAACCAGTGCACAGCCTGCTTGTAAGCAGCCTTCGCCAATACCAGTGACTACATCTGCCGCAACATCGACATTTAAATGTCCAGTGGCGTAATAATCCAAAAAGAACAGGGGTTCAGCACCACATACCAATAGATCATTGACACACATCGCCACTAAGTCGATACCAATGGTGTCGTGGCGATTCAGTTGCAGTGCAAGTCGGAGCTTGGTTCCAACGCCGTCGGTGCCTGATACAAGCACGGGTTCGTTATATCCTTTCGGAATGCGGCAAAGTGCGCCAAAGCCGCCCAGACCACCCATAACTTCTGGACGCATTGTGCGTTTCGCAACTGATTTAATGCGATCAACCAGATGGTCGCCTGCTTCAATATCGACCCCCGCATCTTTGTAGCTCAATGAGGTAGAGCCTGTTGTTGATGGGTCTTGAGGTAAAATTGGGGTTGATGATGTCATAGCAAGCTCTCCACATAAGCCTGTAGATTATACTGTGAATATGGGGCAGATTACGTCATTAGCTTAAGTTTTTTGCATACCAACTGCCTGAACTTTGTCCAATACCTGAGGTTTCATATCATTCATTTTTCTTGATGTGTCATCCAGCCAGTTTTCTTGACGTATTCTAGTGCCATGCATTGCCTACTCATCCGATCGAAAAAAAACATGATCGTTTTAATGTTGAGGTGGTGCTCACGCAACATATTTAGGTTTAACGATTAAAGAACATATGTTAAAAAATATCTGATTTCTAAGCGATATTGTATCATTTTCAAAAAAATACTCAGCATGGTCGGCTCATAATGGTAGAGTTCGTCAGAGTGATTTTTTGAACAGACGTCGTATCAAAGATGCAGATTGCGAATAGACGCGATAATTTTCAAAAAAGTTCAGAGTATTAACTCTCCCGAAATATTGAGGAATCAAAGATGGATTTATTTGTGCGGCGTGGGCTATCGCTGGTTTGTATTGTCGGGTTGTTCTATGTTTTGGGTTTATTACTTGGACAGCTCCTTCCAATTCTCATGCCTTTTATGGCTGCAATCGTCATTGCTTACCTCTTCAACCCTTTGGTTGAGTTGCTCACACGTTGGATTCATATTCCGCGTTGGTTGGCCATCGCTCTGGTTTTTCTGACGATTACAGTGACGGGTGTAGTGGTCATGTGGTTCTTGGTTCCGCTGGTTTGGGAGCAGGTTCTATATGCACGCGCTAATATTCCGAATGCTATCCAATGGCTGAACTTCACTTTAAGACCATGGATACAACATACCTTTCACATTGAGACTAGTCGGATCAATCTGAATGTCGTAACTGCATGGATGACGAATTATTTACAAACACATTATAGTTTTGACGATACCCAGCAGATGCTGACCCGCATCGCGCAGTCGGGGATGGGGATTCTCAGTGTATTGAGTTTAATTGTTCTTGTGCCGATAGTGACTTTTTATCTCTTGCTGGACTGGAAGTCGATGCTTGAACGCCTGCACCGCTTGATTCCTCGACGTATAGAACCCAAGACCATTCAAATTTTACATGAGTGTGACTTAGTACTCGGTTCTTTTGTCAAAGGCCAGTTGTTAGTGATGATCCTGCTCGGTATTGTTTATGCTGTGGGTCTGCAATTAATCGGCATCTCTGTCGGTTTGATCATTGGGATTGTTGCCGGACTCTTGAGCATTATTCCGTATATGGGATTTGCTGTTGGCATTTTTTCCGCAGTGATTGCATGTCTATTTCAATACGGCTTTGCTTGGCAAAACTTAGCATTAGTTGCTGTTGTCTTCATGGTTGGGCAAGTCATCGAAGGCTATATCTTGCAACCATTTCTATTGGGTGATCGGATTGGTTTATCGCCAGTCGCGGTCATTTTTGCCGTACTTGCAGGCGCTCAACTCGGCGGTGTGATCGGGATGTTGATCGCCTTACCGGTTGCCGCTCTATTGGTGGTGTTGATGCGCCATTTACATGAGTTTTATGAGTCAACTGCGTTTTATTCCACCTCTCATCCGATAACGGCTGCAGATAGTTTTACCGAACCCTCTACAGTGAGTTATGATTTACATATTGAAACCAACGATGCGCCTACCGTGAAATCTGAACAGCAAACCTCCTCTAATCCGATCGTAAAATCTTCTGAACTTGATTCAACAGAACGTGGTCCAGACCATGATCGTACTTCGAATCCGTCGATTTCACCGCGGAAAGATTAAATGCGTCAGTTGAATCTTGCGATAGATGTACGTTCCGATGCACGAATCAGTGATTTTGCGGGTCCCGGTTGGGCTAGTGTGATTGACGCCGCGCGTCAATTGCATGCGGGATTGTTGACGCGTTGTTTTATTCATGGTGTTGCAGATACGGGCAAGACTCACTTGTTGTCTGCAATATGCGAGTCTTATCTGGATATGGGACGTACAGCCATACAAGTGTCTTTGATTGAACTTGTTAATGCGCCTACCGAGGTCTTGCAGGCACTTGAGTCTTTTGATTTGGTCGCGCTTGATGATTTAGATGCTGTCGTCGGGATGCCGCATTGGGAGGAGGCGATATATCATTTGATTAATCGCAGTGAGCAACGGCAGTTGGTTTTTGTTGCGCGTAGTCCTGCCACACACTTACCGATCGGATTACCTGATTTACAATCTCGTTTGGCTCAAGCCGCCAGTTTTGGATTACCAATGGGGGAAAATGTCGAAGATCGTCGTGCATTGCTGTTTGCGGTACTTAAACGCAATGGATGGCAGTTTGATCCAGCGATTACTGAACATCTGATTGAGCATGGGTCACACAGGCCTGGTCTTATGCTTAAAACGCTCGCAAAATTTAAGCCACTTTTTCAAGCTCAACGCCGTAAACCAAGTCTGGCTTTGATTCGACAAACGATGGCCATGATTGATCAGGACTTAATTGAACAAAATGAAGCCTAACGGTCCATTTTCTTTTCAGTGCGTTTACGCTTGCAGTGCGAACAATCAAGTTTACTGAAAAACACTTGTTAGACAGTAGGTCGTATGTAGTAAGATGAGGCCAATTGAGACAAGGCCGCTTTTCTTTACGTTACACCTTTAGAGTAATGTATTGGTATTGTTGAGTTAACTGCGTGAAGCAGCGAAAAAGATCGATTTAGTATCACTAAAAATATTGTTATATGGATACCAGAAAATACGCAAATTTGGAGTGCGCGTTTTATGATTAAACGTTTGATAGGCCTATCTTTACTATGTTTCGCTTTTGAAGCGCACGCTAGTATCAATGTCACCACGGCAGCCGATGAAAATAATACCAATCCTAGTGCTTGTTCACTTCGTGAAGCGCTTGCGATGACGAATAGTGAGGATGCCAGTAAGGGAATTGGGGGGTGTACCAATAGCGATACAACCTCAACCATTATTTTAAGTAATAAGACCACGTATACCCTTAATACAGCGCTGGTTGTGCAAAAGTCAGTGACGCTTCAAAGTACACAGACGGGTGATATTAATAATACCGCCGGTACAAATAATCCTGTCATTCAAGCAGTTGGAAACCATCGTATTTTTTGTATTGTGAATACTCCGAATACCGTTGGTTGCGATACCCAAGCCCCAGCATCAGCATCCACTACTCCAGTTGCTATGTCTATATCTGATATCAATTTACAAGGCTGTGGCAGTAGCGTAATTTGTGACTCCAAAGGCGGCATTATTTATAATCAAGGCAAGCTAACCCTGCAATCTTCGCGAATCTATAACGGAGTTGCGACATTGGGTGGTGCTATATATAACGAAAACGTGGGTAATGTATCTGCGACCACGGTAGAGTTTTATAATAATACTGCTCAGCAAGGCGCTGGTTTTTACAGTGTTTCCCCAAGCTATACGATTGCACAATCACTTATCCGCAATAACGTTGCTACGCCTAATTCAGGATTTGCTATTTATACCGAGATTTCAGATCCTAAGGTGACTGCGATTGCAGCAATAATCAAAGACTCGACAATCTATAGTAATAATGCAAAAGCTGCGAATATTGTGGCTGGTGCGGCAATCAACAATGCCACCATTGTCAAGAATCAAGGCGGTGTTACCTTTAATGCCGCTGCTTTTAGTTTTTTAAATAACAGTATTGTTGCCGGAAACGGTGGTGCCGATTGTAGTTTTATAGCAGGGGATAAAACACCAATTTCCAATATCCTTTATATCAATAGCTGCGCAGATAATCAAACGATCGGCTATACCGTGGATTCAAATGGAAAACGAACCGATAACAAGGATCCATCAGATACCAGTCGACCATTATCCAATCAAGGGCCTGAGACTTTGATGGCTTCTGGCGCGGAAGGTAGTGTTTGTCCTCTACCTCCTGAAAATGGCTTATTATGCCCATTCCGAACACAGGCTGGACAATTCAATGGTTTCTTATTACCGCGTTTATTATTGTCATATCAAACACTAGCTGAATCTCCTATCGTTAATAAAGGCAGTACGAACTGTAGTACGGTTGATCAACGTGGGAAAACACGCTCACTTTGTGACATTGGTGCGATTGAATTGGTGATTCCTGCTGGAAATGCACAAACCAATGGTCAAGATATTATCTATGGACAAGTGCCGACTTTGGATCTAAGCGCAGTTGTGGGTGATGGGCAACTGATTCCAGCCAGTTTATGCGCAGGCTTGTATCCGAATATTACGCCGCCAAATGGACAGTGGCTTGATGGCTGTGTGCGCTACAGCACTGCACCTGCAAAAGGCACAGTAAGCTTTTCAGCTGTAAATAGTAATATGACCTATACGCCCAGCAGTAACTATCATGGCTTTGATAAGTTCAGTTTTGATATTACAACGACCACGAGCATCTTTTCAGAAGCAGCAAATAATAAAATTATTACAGTGACGACGACCATCGTTCAATCACCACCTTCAGGCATTGAAAGTAAAACGGTAGGTGGCGGGGGAAGTCTGGGTATTTACGGCGTTTTTGCTTTGATGGGGCTTGCATTGCGCCGTCGTCTGACAGGAGGTCAGTCATGATTAGATATACTTCATTTTCTTTAGCTACGATCTTTTTTAGTTTGT
>CAYJTU010000053.1:0-16248 GCA_964373105.1 uncultured Moraxellaceae bacterium
TAGCGTGTCTACCAATTCCACCACCCCCGCAAGAAGGACGACAAGTCTACTTGATCCAATTAAGAATTGGAAGGGGTCTGTGTAGAAATAGTTGCAGGTGCAGGCACATTTGTGGGTGCTGCTGGCGCAGTGCTGGTTGTTGGTGCGGGTAGGCTATATAGTGATTCTGCATGATGCTTGGCAAAGATAGCCAGCGACAAACTGGTGATAAAGAAGATGGTCGTCAACACGGCTGTTGATTTGGTCAGGAAATTTGCTGAACCTGATGCACCAAACACGGTGTTCGAAGCCCCAGCCCCAAATGACGCGCCCGCTTCAGCGCCTTTGCCTTGTTGAAGCAAGATCAAAGCGATCATGCCCAATGCCACTAAAATATGTAATATCAGTACCAACGTTTCCACGTTTACATCTCCACGCTTAGGCGATATCAAACGCTTGGGCGATTTGCAAAAAAGAATCGGCATCCAGTGATGCCCCACCAACCAAAGCCCCGTCGATATCAGGACATTGCGCAAGTAATCTCGCATTATCCGACTTTACACTGCCGCCGTAAAGTAGGCTGGTCAAATTTAAAGCTTGGCGAATGTTACCCAAGACTTGACGAATAGCCGCGTGCATCTGCTGCGCGTCCTCAGGACTTGCCGTACGGCCTGTCCCGATCGCCCATACGGGTTCGTAGGCCAGAATGAACTTTTGCGGGTCAATGGTGCCTAAAAGTTCAGCATGTGCCATGATTTGAGCGGTAACAACAGCAACCGCCTCTCCCGCTTCACGTTCAGCCAGCGTCTCACCCACACACCAAACAACGCCTAAACCGGCATCTAGGGCGGCGCGTAGTTTTAATCCGATCAGCCTTTCATCTTCATGATGTAAGGTTCTGCGTTCCGAATGCCCCACAATCACCCATGTTGATCCTGCATCAGCCAACAAGTCCGCAGAAATATCACCCGTGAATGCGCCTGTATGTCGATGAACCGCGAGGTCTTGGGCCACTAATACAATGTTAAGACTCATCTCTGCCTGCTGAATGAGACCGCCAATCGTGATTAAATGAAGGTATGTGGGAGCGATGGCGAGTTGGCATAGCGCTGTAGGCGCGGCACTATGCTGTGTGAGGAGAGCTTGCGTGAGGCTTTCGGCTGCCGCAAGATTTGGATTCATCTTCCAGTTACCAATAACCCAACGCTTGCGAGTCATTTTTGATGGCGTAGCGCTTGTAGGCATAATTTCATTCGTATTCAGTGCAAATTTGTTGTAATTCTAGCGCAAATTGATGCTGAATAAATATGGGGCGCAATTTTTGGCGTTCTAGAACATTATTTTGGAGTAAAAACAACCATGTCCGCATCCCATGACGTTGATCAGGTGGTTATGCCGTTAAAGTTAGGCCGTTATCAGCATTATAAAGGACAGTTCTATGAGGTTCTTACGACAGCCAGACATTCTGAGACGCGGGAGTGGATGGTGGTTTATCGCTGTCTTTATGATGATTACAGTCTCTGGGTGAGACCGCTTGAGATGTTTATGGAGTCGGTCATTTTGGATCGCGGTGAGCGGGTTGAGCGTTTTCGTTTTGTTGATCAAAACACTGCTGGTTTTGTAAACAGTGGCGATGGTGAACCAGTGCGCAATTTCGGTAAATAATAGAATTCTAACCGATACTTAAATGCATATTTAGAGATGTTATCCGATTGTACACCTCCGCAGAGTGCGTTATAGTCAAAGGAGCTCACGGAGGTGAGGTCTTTGCAAATAAACGGATGAAGATGTATGTCAGCACAATCAGCACAATCAGTATCCTTCGGCGGCCTAGCCCGCCAAATTGTGAATGAAGGTATTGTTACCGCTGAGATCATGCAGCGCGCCGTCAGCGATGCACAAGTCGAAAAAATCACCTTAATCTCTCACTTAGTCACCAAAAAACTGGCAAAAGCCGATCAAATTGCATGGCTTATTGCACGGGATTTTGGTGATTCATTGTTTGATTTAGATGCCCTTGATCTAAGCATCATTCCTAAAGACCTTGTCGATGAAAAAATCGTTCGTCAATTTTCGGTCATCCCTATTTTTAAGCGTGGTTCAAGACTTTTTGTCGCCATGAGTGACCCGACGCGGGCGGATGCTTTAGAGGCGATTCGCTTTGCCAGCCGTCTAGCGGTAGAAGCGGTGGTTGTCGAAGAGGATAAGCTGGCACGACTCATCGAAAAACTTTATGAAACCATGACCACGGCAGATTTTAGTGGTTTTGGTGGCGATATTGAGCTGGATATAGAAACAGAAGGGTCTGAACAACAGGGTGGTAATGACGCAGCAGCAGCCGAAGAGGCACCCGTTGTTAAGTTCATTAATAAAATGCTGATTGATGCGATTCGCATGGGCGCTTCTGACTTACATTTTGAACCCTATGAGAAAACTTACCGTATCCGCTATCGTGTTGATGGCGTGATGCGCGAAATTGCACGACCGCCGATTCAGTTAGCACCAAAATTGGCGGCGCGCTTAAAAGTCATGTCACAAATGGATATTTCTGAAAAGCGCATGCCGCAAGATGGACGCATCAAGCTAAAAGTCTCTAAAACCAAAGCCATCGATTTTCGGGTGAACTCCTTACCGACACTCTACGGCGAAAAAATCGTATTGCGTATCCTAGACGCGTCCAGCGCCATGCTGGGGATTGATGCACTCGGCTATGAGCCCGCCCAAAAAGCCCTGTTTATGGCGGCATTGGAGCGTCCACAAGGGATGCTGTTGATTACCGGCCCAACCGGTTCGGGTAAAACCGTGTCGCTGTACACGGGTTTAAATATTTTGAATACCGTGGATACCAATATTTCAACGGCGGAAGATCCGGTTGAAATTAACCTTGAAGGGATCAATCAGGTTAACGTCAACTTAAAGACGGGTCTCACTTTTGCGGTCGCACTGCGTGCCTTTTTACGTCAAGACCCTGATATTGTGATGGTCGGTGAGATTCGCGATCTGGAAACTGCTGAAATCGCGGTTAAAGCTGCGCAAACAGGGCATATGGTGATGTCAACATTACATACCAATAGCGCGCCTGAAACATTAACCCGCCTACGAAACATGGGTGTACCTTCTTTTAATATTGCGACTTCTGTAAATCTGGTGATTGCCCAGCGCTTGGCGCGTAGACTTTGCCCTGCATGCAAGACGCCCGTTGATATTCCTGCTCAAAGTCTGAAAGAAATGGGCTTTACGGATGCCGATCTTGCAACGGGGTTCAAGGTCTATCAACCGATTGGTTGCGGTGAGTGCCGCGATGGCTATAAAGGACGTATCGGGATTTATGAGGTCATGAAGGTGACTCCTGAAATCTCCCGGATCATTATGGAAGAAGGTAATGCGATTGATATTGCAGCCGCCGCGCGTCGTTCGGGATTTAATGATCTGCGTCGTTCCGGACTAGAAAAAGTCATGCAAGGGATGACCAGCTTGCAAGAAATCAACCGAGTGACCAGCGGTGAGTAAGCCAGGTTGAACCGTGCAGCGATGTTTCAGGTCGTTGTACAAAGGTTTGCAAAAGATGTGTTGAACAAAGAAAAGTGGATGAAGACAAAAGCGATTGCATGCTTATGCAGCAATTTAGACATGAAGGACGATGTGCCCGTATGGAATTGGATATGAATACGGCACCCTAAAAAGAGAGCAAACATGGCCATTAACAAAGCACAGGATATTCCGAACTTTCTCTATGAGGGAACGAATCGTCGTGGTCAAAAAATAAAGGGAGAAATTCCCAGTAAAAATATGGCATTGGCAAAAGCCGTCTTGCGTAAACAAGGCATCAATGTCACCAGTATTCGAAAGAAACAAAAAAACTTACTGGAATTTATTTCCAAGAAAAAAGTTTCCCCGATGGATATTGCGATTTTCACGCGCCAATTAGCAACCATGATGAAAGCGGGTGTGCCTTTGGTACAATCCTTTGAAATCGTTGCCGAAGGGCTTGATAACCCATCCATGCGAGAAGTGGTTTTAGGGATTAAAGGGGAAGTTGAAGGCGGGAATACCTTTGCGGGTGCTCTGCGCAAGTATCCGCTCTATTTTGATGATTTATTTTGCTCATTGGTCGCCTCTGGTGAGCAGTCCGGTGCGCTTGAAACGATGCTGGATCGTGTCGCGATCTACAAAGAAAAGAGCGAGCTCCTCAAACAAAAAATCAAGAAAGCCATGAAGTATCCTATGGCCGTTATTGTTGTCGCGCTGGTGGTGACCATTATTTTGATGGTCAAGGTGGTCCCAGTTTTCCAAGATTTGTTCTCATCATTTGGTGCAGATCTTCCGGCATTTACCCAAATGGTGGTGAATATGTCGAACTGGATGCAAGTGTATTGGTGGGCGCTCATAGGCATCATTGCGATTGCCATCGGTGCTTTTGTTGAAGCCAAAAAACGCAGTGAAAAATTTCGTGACTTCTTGGACATCACTGTTTTGAAGTTACCGGTTTTTGGGGATTTGGTCTATAAAGCGATTATTGCGCGTTTTAGCCGCACTTTATCAACGACTTTTGCCGCAGGCGTACCGTTGATCGATGCGTTGGAATCGACTGCAGGGGCGACCAATAATGTGCTGTATCGCAAAGCGACCATGCAAATTCGTGAAGACATTTCCAGCGGCCAGCAATTACAGTTTGCAATGCGTGCGACTAATCGTTTTCCTTCCATGGCCATCCAAATGGTGGCAATCGGTGAAGAGTCCGGTGCGTTAGATGCGATGCTGGACAAAGTCGCCACCCACTTTGAAAATGAAGTCGATAATGCAGTCGATGGTTTAACATCCATGATGGAGCCGCTGATTATGTCGATTTTGGGTGTGTTAGTTGGTGGTTTGGTCATCGCGATGTATCTACCAATTTTCCAAATGGGTTCGGTGATTTAATGCAGGCTTTGTACGATCTGTTAGAAATGATTATTGCCATACCATGGCTCAGTGCACTGCTGATTGCATTACTGGGCTTATGTGTCGGCAGTTTTTTGAACGTCGTTATTTATCGCCTTCCTAAGATGATGGAGAGCGAGTGGCGTCAGGATTGTTCCATCATCCTGCATGACCAGCTACCTCCCCAATATCAATTTGATGCATCGAAACCCCTCAACAAAATGACGCTCAGCCAGCCTGCATCAAGCTGTCCGTCATGTGGTCATAAGATTCGCTGGTATGAAAATATTCCATTGCTCAGTTGGCTGGCTTTAGGTGGGAAATGCAGCAGTTGTAAAGCTGCGATCGGTATTCGCTATCCCATAGTTGAATTATTGACCATGTTGGCGTCTCTCGCTGTGTTTTTGGTGTTTGGCCCAACCTTGCAAATGGTTTGTGCTCTAGGGCTGACATGGGCTCTGATTGCACTCACAGGGATCGATTTTGATACGCAGTATTTACCCGATCGGATCACGTTGCCGCTTGCAGCCGCAGGCTTACTGGTGAATACACAAAGTCTATTCGTGTCCCCTGGTCAAGCGATCTGGGGCTATGTGATCGGGTTTTTGGTCCTGTGGATTGTCTATATCCTTTTTAAGCTCATCACGGGCAAAGAGGGTATGGGTTATGGTGATTTTAAATTGCTTGCTGCTTTGGGTGCATGGCTTGGACCGATGCAATTGCCGCTGATCATACTGTTATCGTCTTTTGTTGGTGCGATCATCGGGATCGTGCTCCTTAAAGTTCGCAAAGAAAATCAACCCTTTGCCTTTGGTCCTTATATCGCAATTGCGGGGTGGATCTCCTTACTGTGGGGCAACCAATTGGTTGCCGCGTATTTGGGCATGTATCACTAAGCTTGATATTGAGCGCTAAATAATCATATTCTTGAAGAGCGTCCCCAAATGCAGATTTGGGGATTTTTGTTTGTCGTGTCTTTTATGGTCTTTAATGCTTCAATAGTACATCTTAAAATATCTTATACAGGCACTGCTTATGTTCATCGTGGGTTTAACAGGCGGTATCGGCAGTGGTAAAACCGCAGCCAGCGATTGGTTTGCCACACAAGGCATCACGGTTGTTGACGCCGATGTGGTTGCACGCGAAGTGGTCATGGTGGGTCAACCTGCATTGCTTGAGATTGCGCAAACCTTTGGGAGTTGGGTACTGCAAGCTGATGGAGCATTAGATCGCGCTGCGCTGCGCCAGCATGTATTTCTACACCCTGAGGATCGTCAGAAACTCGAAAAAATTACCCATAGCCGTATCCATGTCGCGATGACGCAGCAGCTGCAAGCGGCCACATCCCCCTATGTCATTTTGGTATCGCCACTACTGCTGGAATCGGGCAAGGCTGGGCTATCAAGCCTATGTCAGCGTATCTTGGTGGTGGATGTCCCCGAAGAGGTGCAACGTATCCGTGCTGGTGCACGTGATGGGCAAACGCCCGAGTCGATTGATCGCATCATGGCCGTGCAAATCACGCGCGCAGATCGTTTAGCGCAAGCGGATGACGTGGTCGTCAATGACGGTGGGCTTGAACATCTGCATAAACAGTTGCAACAGTTGCATGAGAGCTATCTGAAATTGAGCCGTGATGACTAGCAATTTAGAGGGGTGTTCAACATGGATCAGGTCCAGATTTCTTTTGCTTTAGTCGATGTTTTCGCCAGCAGACCTTTATCTGGCAATGGGCTAAGTATTTTTTTGCTCAAAGACGCGATTTCATCGGGTGCAATGCTGTCGATTACCCAAGAAATGCGTCAATTTGAAAGCATTTTTCTAACACAGGTCAGTCCATTTCGCTTTGATGCCCGTATCTTTACCATGGAAGAAGAGTTGCCGTTTGCGGGTCACCCGATCATCGGCGCAGCTGCGTATCTGCATCAAAAGAATTGTCCAGAGCAGAATGAGGTCCATTTCCATTTCATCACACTACATGCTGAGATTGCAGTACGGAGCCGCTGTATCGATGGCGTGTATTGGGCAGAAATGGATCAGGGACAAGCAATCATCGCCAAGCCGCTCCCAACGTCATCCATGGATGAGCTACTCGCGGCATTAAATCTGACCCGAGGAGATTTAGTTCCAGACTTGCCACTACAGGTAATTTCAACGGGGTTGCCGTACTTGATCGTGCCGCTTCAGCACAATCTGCAGCAGGCGAAAATCATCGTGCAAAACCTTGAAAGCTTACTGGCCGAAGTTGGTGCACGATTTGTCTATATCCTTGATATTGCTAGACGTGAAGGCAGAACTTGGGACAATATCGGCCGTGTTGAAGACATTGCTACGGGCAGTGCTGCGGGCCCTGCTGCGGTCTATCTGACGATCCATGGTTTTGCCAAAGCCAATGACGTCATCATGCTGACACAAGGGCAATACACAGGGCGACCCAGTGAGATTTTTGCACAACTCAGCGATATATCCCATCTAGGAGTTCATGTCCGTGGACAAGTTTGCTTTGTCGGAGAGGGTATATTGTCTTTGCCGAAGGATATTCTGCACGCTTAATTTTTGAGATCAGAAAGAAAGCGCTTTTTAAGCGGCTTCTTTCTGAAAAAGCCGCCAAGGTTGTAGTGCACCGATGCTGACGGCAATGAGACCAACGATCAGAGCCAAAGACAAGGGCTCGTTTAAGAGTGGTACCGCCGCCAGAGCCGCTAGTAACGGCGCGAGTGCGAGGACACTGCCGACTTTGAAGGCGCCTAATCGTTCAACCGCGCCAATAAAAGTCAGCATGGCAATAATGACGACAAAGATACCTTGAAAGATGGCCTGAGTCAGGATCTGCGGTAGTGTGGCGTCAGCAAGCTTGCTCGGTAGAAACAAGGCATAAATCGGCAGATAGATCAACGCCGATAAAATCGCGACACCAGCCATGGCCTGCCAAGGTGGCAGCATCCAGCGCTTTAAAAAAGCGGTATAAAATCCCCAAGCCATGGATGCCATAAAAAAGAACAAATCGCCAATCCCGAGGATAAAGGTATGCTGCTCAAGCATCAACATGCTCATGCCGATGAGCCCTGTGGCTATCACAGCCAGACTGATCCAATTGTTCGGTGTCAGGGCTTCACGGAGCACGATCAACGCCGCCATCGCCGTCCAAAACGGCAACATACCTGTCATCCAGATCGCCGCGTGGGCAGCTGGCGCATAGCCAAAGCCTAAGTAGGCAAGTGACGCATAGGCGACGCCGCCAAGCATGGCCAACACCCAAGCTCGCCAGTCGAGTAGAAAACGCCACTCTCGGCGATAGATTTGGATGGGAATCAGCACGAGCGCTGCGGTGACAAAACGCAATGCCCCAATATCCCATGAGGTCATGGATTGCGTTGCACCAAGCCGTGATAGCAGCGTAAAGCTCCCCCATATCAGCATCGTCACAGCCAAGAGTAAATAACCAATCAATCGCGTACGTTTGATATGAGCCGCATCAAATTCTATTGTTTGCACTCAAGACTCCGAGTGGTGAAGACGTTGCGCCATGGAAAAGAGAAAGTGCTAAAAAGGGTCATCTAAGCGACGTTTAGGTCACTTGTCTTTGACGGCAGGCTTCATAAACGGCCATACCAGTTGCGACACTGACATTCAAGCTTTGCAACGTGCCTGCCATCGGGATATAGGCCAATTGATCACAGTTCTCTTGGGTGAGGCGACGTAGCCCAGTATCTTCAGCGCCCATGACGATAGTCAGCGCACCCGTCAAATCGATCTGATGTAAAGGTTTAGCAGTCTCATCGAGCATGGTGCCCACGGTTTGCACGCCCATTTCTTGCAAAGCAATCAAGGTGCGCGATAAGTTGGTGACTTGGAAGAACGGGATCACTTCGGCAGCACCCGCAGCGACTTTACGTGCGATCGGGGTGAGCCCAGCGGCACGGTCACGCGGTGCAATCACGCCATGCACACCCATCGCCGCCGCAGTACGCATGCAGGCACCAAGATTATGCGGGTCGGTTACTTGATCTAGCGCGAGTAAGAAGACATTTTGAGTTGAGCGAACCAACTGTTCCAAATCACCCTCATCGGAGACCGGCGCTGGGCGCACAGCGGCAACAATCCCTTGATGCTGTGCGCCATCGGACATTCTGCTTAAGGTGTCGCGGCTGGCTTTTTGTACGGAAATCCCGTGTGGTTCTGCGAGTTTGACCAAAGCCTGCAAGCGCTCATCATCGCGACCCTGTAATATAAATAGCCCTAAAATTTGTTCGGGCATCGTATTCAACAGGGATTCAACCGCGTGTAGGCCGAAGTGATGTTCGACGGTTTTTACTGCTTTTGCCATGGTTTACTCAAAGGATTACAAGTTGAAAAAACGCGTATCAGCGAGATGCGTTTATAAGGTCTCTATTCTAGCGAATTTAGCGCACAATTCCTGAACATATTATGATGAAAGTTGATTATCCGATGATGGACCGATTGAACAAAAAAGCCGACTGCATTTAGTCGGCTTTTGAATCGGTGCTAGAGTGTTTAGTCAGCGCTGCGAAAAAGGCCAATTAGCCTTCAAAGTGGCAAACGTAATCAACGACACTCAAAGCTTGAATCTCAAAGCTGCTGTTGCCATCGACAAAGAAGGACTGACCACTCCTGAACTGTTCGGTCGCTTTGCCGGGACGTGTCACTTGGCACTCGCCAGAAATGATTTCCATACGCTCGGGTGCACCCGTATTAAAGGTCAGTGTCGAAGGAAAAATCACCCCAATCGTTTTTTTGCTGCCATCGGCAAACAAAACAGTATGACTAACACACTTACCGTCAAAGTAGACGTTAGATTTTTTGATCACACTCACTTGATCGAATTGCGCGGGGGTCATAACACTCTCCATAATGATGGGCGTATTCTAACAATCTCGGATCACCAGAACTAGTCTCGGGCACGTTTTGGCATGCAGAATATCGTAGAGATATGACAAGTTCATCACATTTTTTTGGGTGTCCTTGCGTTGTTGGTTGAATTGTTGCCAGATGAGCCTTAGATCGCATTTTATGTCGTGAATGAAATCAAATGAGATCATCCTGTTCAAGTTTAGTGTTGCCTGTTGTCAATGGCTTTATTTTCAGCGCCGCTGGTGTACCATGGGATAAATAGGTTTTCGAAATAGCATGGCAATTTAAAATTTTGTTTCGGTTTGATTTTAAGCTTTTCATTGTATATTCGGTATTTAGGTTTTCATTTAAGAGGCTGGTTGATCCATGCTCACTCGATTAAATTTGCAGAATTTTACGCTGGCACGTGATGTCGCATTGGATTTACATGCGGGTTTCACGGTGTTGACCGGTGAGACGGGTGCAGGGAAGTCGATCCTCTTGGATGGGCTGTCTGCCTGTCTGGGCGAACGAATGGACGCACAAAGCGTACGTTTTGGAGCAGACAAAGCCGATATCACTGCGCAGTTTGACTTGCATAAAAGCACTGCGGCGAGGGCTTGGCTGAATGAGCGAGAGCTCCTCGATATCGATGATGAGTTTGAAGTCAGACTGCGTCGTGTGATCTTGGCGGAAGGACGCAGTAAAGCATGGATCAATGGCACGCCGACGAGCTTGGGTGAGTTACGCGAGCTATGCGATCTCTTGGTTCAGCTTCATGGTCAGCATAGCCAGCAGCAACTCCTGAAACCAGAGTATCCTATGCATTGGCTTGATACGGCAGCACAGCTCCAATCGCAAGCGGATAGCGTGCGTTCAGAGTATAAAGAGTGGCAGACGCTTCTAAAGCAACAACAGCGTGCATTGGCAGAGCGTGAAGCCTTGGTGGCGCGCCAAGAGCAGTTAAATAGCCAAATTGAGGATGTACAGCCGCTTTTACAGCAAGAGTATGCGGATCTTGAGCAAGAGCATGATCGCTTAAGTCACTTCGAAGGCATGATGCAGGATTCTGCGGTTTTGCTCGAAGGGTTGGATGAGGGTGAGGATAATCTCCTCTCAAAATTGGGCGCTTTGTTGCGCCGTGCCCAAGCGCAGTCGAGTCGTGCTGAGTCTTTGGCGGCAGTGGCAACGGGTCTAGAGTCTGCGCAAACCGAACTGCAGGAAGCGGTCTCAACGTTACGTCAATTTGCCGATGAGCAAGTTCTCGATCCTGAGCGCTTTGCCCAAGTGGATGAGTCGCTGGGTGAGTTTCATCGTCTAGCGCGTAAATATCGCACCACGCCTGAATCGCTGAAGCAAGACTTTGAACGTTGGAATAGCGAGCTTGCAACCCTCGATGGTTTAGCCGATGCCGATGCCCTGCAACTCAAAGTCACGCAAGCAGAGCAAGCCTATCAAGCCTCTGCACTCCAACTGGATCAGGTGCGTCAAGCTGCGGTTGTCCCACTCATCGAGCAACTCACCGCACAAATTAAACCATTGGCTTTGCCCGAAGCGCGCTTTGAATTTGAATTTATACCCGTGGCGGCCAGCGCCAATGGTTTAAGTCAGATTCGACTGCTGTTTAGTGCCAACCGGGGTATCCCGCTGCAACCTTTGGCGAAAGTCGCTTCGGGCGGTGAACTGTCGCGGATCGCACTGGTGATGCAAGTGATGATTGCCGCGTATGCCGAAGCCCCAGTGCTGGTGTTTGATGAGGTGGATGTCGGGATCAGTGGTGGGACTGCTGAGGTGGTGGGACGTTTGCTGCGCAACTTGGGCGAGCAAGTGCAGGTCTTGTGTATCACCCACCAACCCCAAGTTGCTGCGCAAGGTCATCAACATGTGCTGGTTGAAAAACAACAAGGCGAGCAAGCGGCAAGCAGTTTACGTGAATTGAGTCAGGATCAGCGTGTCAGTGAACTGGCGCGCATGTCGGGTGGGGTTGAGATCAATGAGGCGACTTTGTCTCATGCGCGTAGCTTACTGCAGTCTGTGTGATACAGCGTTGTGGAGATTGAGCAGTTTAAGGGACTAAATTGTTAATCGGTCTGGTTTTTCTTAAATTTTACTCTTACAGTGAATGAAGGATGATGCCGTACCCTGTGATGTACTTGCGACCAAATGCACGATAGATGGCGCAAAATATGCATCCCCTTTATAGCGTTTTGTGGGTGTTTTAGCGTTTTTAAGTGGCACTAAACTTGTAAAACCTGAAATGTTGCACCATTTATTGATTAATAAGCTGCATTCATCTTCATTTTTTATGGATACTTTCTATGCCCAAAACCATTTTGCATCAGAATCTAACCCATCGTTGTTTGATCGCGCCACGTGATTCAAGTCAGATTGCAAATGACGATTTCTTTGCTGACTCGCTCATCTATATTGCACGTCATGATGAGGAAGGCGCGATGGGGCTTTTACTCAACCGACCCAGTACGGTGGGGATCAGTGAGCTGTTGTCTGATTTACAGATCGTCTCTGACTTGGTCAATCCGCATGCTGTGCTGCAAGGTGGGCCGATGCGGCCAGAGGTCGGTTTTGTTCTGCATACCGGTCAACCGGTTTGGCACTCTTCGATTGCGGTCAGTGAAAATGTCTGTATCACGACCAGCAAAGATATCCTTGAGGCGATCGCGCACAACGAAGGCGTGGGTAATTATCAGATCATGCTCGGATTTGCCAGTTGGGGCGCAGGTCAGCTAGAGGCTGAACTGAAGCGGGGGGATTGGCTGGTATGTGAGCCTGATATGGAGTTACTGTTCAACTTGCCGTACGACGAGCGCTGGTCGGCTGCCGCGGCGAAGTTTGGTGTCAATTCGCCATGGTTGTCGAGTGAAGTCGGTCATGCCTGATTTAGAGCATCAGATGACGATTGAACAACCGTCATCGATCCAGATTCAACGAATCATAGCGTTTGATTTCGGGACGCAAAAAACAGGAGTGGCCTTTGGACAATCAATGACTGGCACGGGAACCCCGCTGTCTTTGATTCCGATGAAAGATGGCATCCCTGATTGGATATTGCTCGATAAGGTGCTGGCTGAGTGGCAACCTGATGTCTGTTTGGTCGGATTGCCACTCAATATGGATGACAGTGAATCTGAGCTTTGCGCGCGTGCGCGTAAATTCGCTCGTCGTGTTAAGCATCGCTTAAACAAACCCGTATGGATGGTCGACGAGCGATTGACAACACGCGAAGCGCGAGAAGATGTGCGCCGGGTGAGTAGTCAGCGCAAGGGTAAAGCCCCGTCTGCGGACTCCATGGCTGCGGTGTTACTGATAGAAAGTTGGTTTCGTGAACCTGTCGGGGGGGTGCCATAATGGTTACGCGTGATTTAAAACGCGTTGACCAAATTTCATGGGTTCAAACTCTTAGTTTTTTGATCGTACCCTTGTCTTTATTGGCATGGATGGGATACGGCGTGGCGACCCAAGCGATCTTCGGCTTTGATCAATCCATCCTCTGGTATGTACATCAATGGGCCTCTCCTTTTTTAGACCGGCTTGCGATAGGGCTGTCCTATTCAGGGGGCTTGCCGGCATGTATGATTCTGCTTGCGGTATGCGCCAGTGTTGTTTTCCTCAGCAACGCATGCTTACGCGCTGAGCTTTACTTTTTATTGATCACGATGCTGGGATCGGTGGTGCTGGGTTGGTCGCTCAAGATCCTGTTGAATCGTCCCCGACCCGAGCTTTGGCCGCGGCTGGTGCAAGATTACGGGTCCTCATTTCCCAGCGGACATAGCTTATATGCGGCGACGCTTGCGACGGTACTCATCCTGTTGCTATGGAAGACTGTTTGGCGCTGGCCTGGCGTGATCATTGGGCTGACGTGGTTGCTGCTGATGGGTGTGTCACGGATTTATCTGGGTGTCCACTATCCAACGGATGTTTTGGCGGGTTGGATTTTGGGTATAGTATGGGTATCTAGCGTTTATCTGTGGATGTGGGCAAAGGGTTTATTTGAGGTGCGCGATGTTAAAAATGAAAGCACAATGTGAACGCTGTGAGGCGCCAACACCGCTCACTGGCGTTGCGTATATTTGCTCTTTTGAATGTAATTTTTGTGAATCGTGCACACTGGATATGCAGAATATCTGTCCTAATTGTGCAGGAGAGCTGCTTCGTAGACCGACTCGGTTGAAAACACCCGCGAATGTTGCGACTAATTTAATCAGAAAGAAGATATCGGCTGTTTTCCCTTTCCGCAGATAAAAGCATAGGTCTATTGCATGGAATTTGTTTTATCGCTTTGGCAACAACCTGTCGCTAGAAAGTGGCTTTCTCTGTTGGCACTCTTGCTGGGCTCATGGCTTATTGGCATCTTTTTACGCCGCTTAGTGCTGCCTATTATCCATATCATTGTAAAGCGTACGCCATGGCAGTGGGATGACGTTTTGTTTGATGCGGGTGTGTTTAAACGATTTATACGTCTGATTCCGCCACTCATTTTTTATAATGCGCTGGAGTACGTGCCCAATCTATCAGAGCGCGGTGAAGAGCGGCTTGGCTCGTTTGCGATGGCGATCATCATCCTCTTCCTCATGCGCGCAGTCAGCGCGGTACTGACAGCGACCGAGCGCTTACAACATAACAAGACGGACCGACCGATTAAGGGTTATCTACAACTCGTCAATATCGTGGTCTATATGGTGGGTGTGGTCATCATCATCGCCACCTTGACTCAGCGTGAAGCATGGCCGCTGCTCTCGGGCTTGGGCGCACTATCGGCAGTCTTGCTGTTGGTGTTCAAGGATACGATCTTGGGTTTTGTCGCCAGTGTCCAGCTTAATTCCAATGATATGTTGCGGATTGGTGATTGGATTGAGATGCCTTCGGCTGGTGCCGATGGCGATGTGATTGATATCAGCTTGCACACGGTTAAAGTGCGCAATTTTGATCAAACGATAATTACGATCCCGACGTGGCGGATGATCAGTGAGTCGTATAAGAATTGGCGTGGCATGTTTGAAGCGGGGGGGCGCCGCATTAAGCGTTCACTGCTGATTGATGCCACCAGTGTGCACTTTATCAGCGCAGAAGAGACGCAGAAGTTTGCTGAATTTCGCTTGCTGGATCGTTATATTCGTGCCAAGAAACAAGAACTCTTGGAGTGGAATGAAGCACTGGGTCAAGTCAGTCCTGTGAATCAGCGGCGCTTGACCAATTTAGGCAGCTTTCGAACCTATGCTCAAGCGTATATCGATACCCATAAAGATATCCACCGCAGTATGCCATGCATGGTTCGGCAACTGGCCAGTGAGGGTGCGGGTATTCCTGTCGAGGTGTATTGTTTTACCTCAACGACCGCATGGGTGCGCTATGAACGGATTCAGGGCGATATTTTTGATCATCTCTATGCCATCTTGCCTGAATTTGGCTTACGCCATTATCAAAAACCAACGGGGATCGATGTTCGCGAGGCCGCGTTTCGATCATCGGCTATGGTGGCGGATGTGGATGACTGATCAGATCGGAATCGTCTACATGCCATCCTGAAGAAAAAAGCCGAGTGATGGGCGTCACTCGGTTTTTTCCCACTTATCAGGAACGTGTGATTTTTTATTTTTCTTTTAAATACGGCCAAGCCGCTCGTAAATAAATCATCATCGACCACAGGGTCAGGATGACCGCGATGTAGAGTAAGACATACGATACGATGGCTAAGGCATCAAGATTCAATAAAAACACGGTAATGGAAATCAACTGAAAAGTCGTTTTGAGTTTGCCGACCCATGAGACGGCTACACTTGCACGATTTCCCAGTTCCGCCATCCATTCACGCAGTGCTGAAACAGTGATTTCACGAGAGATAATCACAATCGCGGCAAAGGCCATGTAGATATTAGGTTGCCACTGGACGAGTACAACGAGAGCAGCTGCGACCATGAGTTTATCTGCCACCGGATCAAGGAAGCGCCCAAAAGCCGAACTTTGATTCATGACACGCGCCAAATAACCGTCTAACCAATCGGTGATTGCTGCAAGCGCAAATAACCCCGCCAAGAGAATATGGCGCGTTAAGCTTCCAGTATGGCCCGCAATACCGATGGCGGGTGGCCAATAGGCAAGCAGCAGAAAGACGGGGATCAGCGCAACACGCGATAGCGTGAGGATATTTGGAATATTTAGTATTTTACCGGTCACGGATGTTCCTCGCGCTTTTTTTCAAATGCTGACAGCAGGGTTTTGTATTTTAAAAACCATCTCTACAACAAGCGAGTGATTTCATTTAACCCATATCTCAGTCATCATCATAGCAGACAGATGATCGGATGAGAAAAATCTTATTTTTGGCGCTCGATTTATTGAAAAACGCCCTTATTAAAAGAGCTTAGCACTTTATGATGTGTAAATTATTTTGAAGACATCCACGCAGCCAACTTCCCCCAAAACCAAAAGCTCTGAACCTGCGCTTGAACTCGGCATGAGTGGTTTTGCCGTGATTAAGAG
>CAYJTU010000053.1:16258-19312 GCA_964373105.1 uncultured Moraxellaceae bacterium
AGAGTTTATTGCCTTATCTCTGGCCTCAAGGGGAGTGGTGACTCCGTGCTCGGGTGGTGACGGCACTGGTGTTATTGTTTGCGGCAAAACTAACCACCAGTTATTTACCGATCTTGTATAAACATGCGGTCGATGCCTTAAGTCTAAAAAATCCTGCGATCTTGCTTGTGCCTGTCGCGCTGATTGTTGCCTATGGTTTGACACGGGTGATGGCACTGTTGTTTGCTGAACTCCGTGATAGCGTCTTTGCACGGGTGCAACAGCATATTATTCGCGTGGTCGGGGTCAAGGTCTTTGATCATTTGCATCATTTGTCATTGCGTTTTCACCTTTCAAGGCAAACCGGTGGGGTAAATCGTTCCATTGAGCGCGGTACCCGTGCGATTGATACGCTGCTGTCGTATTTGCTGTTTAGTTTGGTGCCGACACTCTTTGAAATTGGCCTTGTGACCATTATTTTATGGAAGCTCTTTAACGGCTGGTTTGCACTGGTCACGTTATTGACCGTTGTGGCGTATTTAGTTTTTACCTTTACCATCACCGAATGGCGCACCAAGTTTTATCGGGAGATGAATGAAGATGAAGGTCGCGCCAATACGCAGGCCATCGACTCGTTACTCAATTTTGAGACCGTGAAATACTTTGGCAACGAAGCTCTAGAAGCCAAGAAATACAATGATCTACTCAAGAAGCTCGAAGACTCTTCCGTCAAAAGCCAGACCAGTCTATCGCTGCTCAATGTTGGGCAAGGTTTTATTATCTCGATTGGCCTGACAATCATGATGTGGATGGCTGCTGCTGGCATCCAAGCCGGGACTATGAGCATTGGCGACTTCGTGTTGGTGAACAGCTACCTGCTGCAGTTGTACGCCCCGTTAAACGGCCTTGGTTTCGTCTATCGAGCCATTAAGCGTGCCTTTACCGATATGGAAAAAATGTTTGAGCTACTCGGTGTCAATCGTGAGATTGCCGATGTCGAAAATGCTGCGGCCTTGCAGGTTCATGGCGCGGCTGTTGAATTCAAAGATGTCCTATTTGGCTATGATCCACGGCGTCAGATTTTGAAGGGTGTGAGTTTCACGATCCCTGCGGGACAGACCACTGCGGTCGTAGGCGCGTCGGGTGCAGGGAAGTCTACGCTTAGTCGCTTATTGTTTCGCTTTTATGATGTCAATGGTGGTGCGATTTTGGTGGATGGGCAAGATATTCGTCAGGTTCAGCAAGAAAGCTTACGCGCCGCCCTCGGAATCGTACCGCAAGATACGGTGCTCTTTAACGATACCATTCGCTATAACATCGCTTATGGTCATCCGAGCGCAAGTATTGCTGAGATTGAACACGCCGCAAAATTGGCGCATATCCATGAATTTATACTGGCGATGCCCGACGGTTACGATACCGTGGTCGGTGAGCGCGGTTTGAAATTGTCTGGCGGTGAAAAGCAGCGGGTTGCGATTGCAAGAACGATCCTCAAAGATCCGGCTATTTTGCTGTTTGATGAAGCGACCAGTGCGCTCGACACCCATACCGAACGTGAAATTCAGGCTAATTTACGTGAAGTGAGTCGAGGCAGAACGACACTGGTCATCGCGCATCGCTTATCCACCATCGTCGATGCAAACGAGATACTGGTCATGGCGGATGGACAGATTGTCGAACGCGGTGCGCATGTGGCGCTTTTACAGCAGCAGGGTTTATATGCGGCGATGTGGCAGCAGCAGCAGGCCGAGCGCTATTAATCGTTCATCAATTTTACGCTTTATAAACACAGCGCCCCGCAAATATTTCTTATAGTAGTAGCGCTGAATCTAAAAAAAAGCTTTTACTCACACAGCAAAGTTAAAATTACTATTTTTGACGTTGCTCTTTTTTTGACTGAGCGTAAATCTTCACTCGTATTTGTTATATGGACATACATCATGCCGTTGGCCGTTCTTCGTTCGATTTTGAATGAATTTAATCATACTGCTTCAGTCCCTTTGCGTGATGGCCGCTACCTGCGTGTCCGTGTCCTAGGCACTACCATGGGACAACCGGTACTGATGCTGCCAGGTTTAGGCATGAGTGCCAGCCATTGGATGCCTTTTGTGGCGCGGTATGCGCATCAATATCGTTTTTATATGCCAGATTTACGTGGCGCAGGACAATCTGCCCGTGTGCCGTTTAATCAAGCCGATGTCTTTCAAAATCATATGGAAGATATTCAGGATTTAATTAGTCACTTTCGCCTCAAGGATATATTGCTGGTGGGTTACTCTTTAGGGGCAACCACATCGATGCATTTACAACGTGCAGGCCAGTTTGAATTGGTTAAGCGCTATCTGCACATCGACCAGTCACCCTGTATCCGCAATCAAGAAGATTGGCAGTATGGGCTGGTAGGCGAACGCCAGTCAGAGCTGTTTCAAAACATGCGCGAGGCGGCTGAGCTGTTGTCCCATTATCCACGGGCGACATACATCGGTGATATCCCTGCCAAGTTCCAAAGCGATATCGTCGATAAAATTCAAAATATCATTTTGGCTTTAAATGGCCAGAGCAGCAAAAAACCGTGGTACAAACTCGCGCTGCGGGGGCTCTTGCCGTTTAGCAAGAAGCTGCCCCTGACCAAGATCGAAGAAATCCAAACTTACTTTGCGGCTTATACCGGCGAAGGCTATGACTATCGGGAAAGCCTGAAGAACTGTTCCACGCCGATCACCCAGATTATAGGCATGAATTCGCATCTCTATGACCCGCGCGGGCAAATGCAGCTTGCTGAATATGCCCAGCATGTCAAAGTGATTCCCTTTGAGCGTTCGGGCCATGCGCCACTAATTACCGAGCCCGTTAAATTCACCCGTGTGCTGGGTGAGTTCTTAGCAGATGTTTAGGATGAAAGCGTAAGTCTAGGCATTTCTTCATATCGATAGTTGTTATGGTTATTTTACCCACGGCTGTCATCCCTTTAGAGTAAACCCACGTTTTGAGTAAAAAGTAGGCGAAAGCGTACAAAAACGTACATTTTCGTCTACAAACTAACCATTCAAATAATTAAATTAAAAAAGGGTTTGA
>CAYJTU010000054.1:0-19277 GCA_964373105.1 uncultured Moraxellaceae bacterium
GCTACGATGAACGTGTACAAATGATTTTGGCTGCATTCAATCGCGAGGATGCTCGGCGTATTCACTGTGTGCCATTGAATGACTGTCTATATAACGATACGCGCTGGGTGCAGCATGTACAGCAATCTGTTGCATCGGTCGTAGGTCCCACGACAACGCCAAAAGTACGTATCGGCTTAATCGGCCATAGTAAAGATAAAACATCGTATTACTTATCTCTGTTTCCGCACTGGTCAGCCGTCTCTGTTGAAAACTATCAGGGAATCTCGGCAACACCCATTCGAGAGAGTTATTTACTCGGTGCGATGCCTCAACCTGATCGCGTGCCTCAAAGCACATCAAAATTGCTTGCCGAATTTAAGCAGACGCCTGCTTATGTCCTTCTGCAAGAAGAAGCATGGTTTATAGATACCTACCGTAAACAATGGGAGCGCTCACCTTACCCGCCGACATTCGTCACCGTTGATGCCGTTGTTGTTCAATCCGGTCATATCTTGCTTGTAGAGCGCAAGGCAATGCCTGGTCGCGGCTTATGGGCACTGCCTGGTGGATTCATTGGCGAGCGTGAGACACTCGTTGATGCGTGTGTGAGAGAGCTCCGTGAAGAAACACGCCTTAAAGTACCTGACCCTGTGCTACGCGGTTCACTCCGCGGTGAGCGGAGTTTTGATGACCCATACCGCTCCGAACGTGGGCGCACAATTACCCATGCATTTTATTTTGCATTAAAAAATGACCCAGAAGGTTTGCCTCGAGTGAAAGGCGGGGATGACGCAAAAAGTGCTTTCTGGGTCCCCTTGGTCAATGTCAAACCTGACCTATTGTACGAAGATCACTATGCGATTATTTATGAAATGATTGGCTTATGATCTTGGCTTATGATCCCCTGTGTCTTTTTCATCTATTGTTACATTGTTTAAAAGCAGTCTGACCGATAGACGGTAGACGCTTATTTAACTCACTGCCCGACAGAGGAGTTCTGGCATGGCATCGGTAAATCAAAGCGGTCAACTCACGGGCCGTCTGGGCAATATGCTGCTGAACAGCGATAGTTATAAATATTCACACTGGTTGCAATATCCACCTGAGACGCGATTTATTTCGAGCTATATCGAACCGCGCGGCGGTTTATTTCCGGATGTATTGTTTTTTGGTCTACAAGCATTTTTACTTGAGTATTTGTCCCATCCGATCACCTCAGCAGATGTCGATGAGGCTGCGCTGCTATTGGGCGCACATGGGGTGCCATTTTATCGTGAAGGTTGGCAATACATCGTCGATCATCATGGCGGATTTCTGCCTGTTGCCATTGAGGCTGTCGCTGAAGGTACGGTTCTTCCTGCTAAAAATGCCGTTTTGCAAATCATCAATACTGATCCCAAATGCTATTGGTTGACTAGCTTTCTGGAGACCTCTTTATTACGTGCTGTTTGGTATCCTTCGACCGTCGCAAGCCAAAGCTATGTCTGTCGGAAAATTATTCACCGCGCTATGGAGAAGACTTGTGAATCTCTTGATGGATTACCCTTCAAGCTCCATGATTTTGGAGCACGAGGTGTATCAAGTTTAGAGAGTGCTGCGCTAGGGGGGCTAGGGCATCTGGTAAATTTTATGGGCACAGATACAGTCAGCAGTTTAATTGCGGCAGCGCGTTGGTATGGTATGACCACGCCTGAGCAAATCGCTGGATTTTCAATTCCTGCCGCCGAACACAGCACGATCACATCTTGGGGGCGAGAAGGCGAGGTTGATGCTTATCGCAATATGCTGCGTCAATTTGGTGGTGCAGGCAAAATCGTGGCGGTTGTCAGTGATAGTTATGATTTATGGAATGCAATTGACAATCTATGGGGCGGGGAACTGCGCGAAGAGGTCAAACAACAAGGCGGGGTCTTGGTGATTCGCCCTGACAGCGGTGATCCCGTGAAAATCGTCCGCGAATCCTTGGAGCGACTAGCCGTGCGCTTTGGATACAGCGTCAATCAAAAAGGCTATAAGGTTTTGCCTGACTACGTGCGCATCATTCAAGGTGATGGCATTAATTCGGTCAGTTTACAGAAAATATTGGATGCGATTATCAACGCAGGATTTAGTGCAGATAATTTAGCATTTGGCATGGGGGGAGGTCTATTGCAGCAAGTGGATCGCGATACATTGGGCTGGGCAATGAAAGCAAGTGCCGTTGATGTCGGCGGTGTCTGGCGAGATGTCTATAAAGACCCCATCACCAGTCAAGCCAAACGTAGTAAAAGAGGTCGCCTAGCCGTGGTTGAGACAGAGCAATGTATTGAAACGATTCGTTTAGATGAACTTGCTGGTCGCGACAATCTGCTTCAGCCGATCTTTGAAAATGGCAAACTATTGCGCCGTGTGACGTTGAGTGAGGTCCGCAAACAATCGGGATGGGGCAGCTAACCTATACAATTGATCATAGGAATTTAAACGATGAGTGACATACTCATTCACAGCTTTAAACCCATTATTAAAAAATCAGCACGCATCCTTATTCTGGGCAGCATGCCGGGTGTTAAATCCTTAACTGAGGATCAGTACTATGCTCATCCGCAGAATGCATTTTGGCGCATTATGTCGGTATAATTAGATATGAACCCACATATAGCCTATGCACATAGAACAGCACATCTAAGCGAGGTGGGTATTGGTCTTTGGGATGTCCTTCATACTTGTCAACGTGACGGTAGCTTGGATTCAAATATTGAGGTAACAACAGAGGTTGGTAATGATTTTGTCACGTTGTTTCAAGATCATCCCACCATCGGCCATGTTTTCTTCAATGGTGCGAAAGCGGAATCAGCGTTTAAGCGTCACGCCTTACCTCAAGTGAGAGGCCTCAACATAGAATATCAACGATTACCATCTACGAGCCCTGCACATGCAGGCATGTCATTTGACGCCAAGCTTGATGCATGGCGAGCGATATTAGACATTTTGAACAGAGGCTAGTTTGTGGCTTATTGAACTGCTGTAGATAGAATAATAGTCAGTCGCTTAAACCAATCGTTGTCTGACCATCTCAAACAAACAAACCGCACCAGCAATCGCCACATTGAGAGACTCTTGACCACCAGGCTGAGGAATACTGACCGCAATGGCGTGATCTAAGGCAATTTGACTTGCGCCTTGACCTTCGTTGCCCATGAGCCAAGCAATCGGCGTCTTGAGGTTCAGTTCATAAAGACTTTGATCTGCATGGGAACTGGTCGCGTGTAAGGGTACTCTTAAGCGTGAGACAATCTCAGCAATGTCAGCATGCTCAATAATCTGCAAGCCAAATTGTGCACCCATACCTGCACGGAGTACGCGTGGCGACCAGACCAATGCTGTGCCCGTTGTACAAATGACTTGTTTAATACCTGCGGCCGCTGCTGTCCGTAAAAGCGTGCCGACATTGCCTGCATCCTGTACATCTTCGAGGATCAATACATCGCTATTTAATTGTTCAGGTAAAGCCGTAAACACCGTGTCAATTAAGGCCATGATATCGATGCCTTGACCGAGTGTACGCAACTCTTTATAGAGCGCATCAGGCAAAACAAAGCGGGCTACACTGGGCCATGCATCTAAAAGATCATTCACTTCAGGATGGGTTTGTGCACTTTCGCCTATAAAAATACTATCAGGTGTCATCCCAGCGCGTTGATAGGCATCCAGTAAATGAATACCTTCGAGAATGGTCTGGCTCGATTTCCGTCGAACACTCGCTTGCTCAAGTAACCCCCGCACGTGTTTTAGGCGAGGGTTATCCCGTGAAGTGATAGGTAGGAAACGTTTTTCAGGAAGCATATCGCAGGCATTACCTTATCAATTTAAAAATGAGCTCAAAGCTTAGTTTTCAAGGATAGATCGCTTATTCTTGAAAATCAGAATCCGGAGATAAATGATAATGTGTGACGCGCAATACTTCGTTGCGTGATCCCAAGACCACAGGCACACGTTGATGCAATCCATCAGGATGAACATCCATGATACGCTGACGACCCGTTGTTGAAGCACCACCGGCTTGTTCGATTAAGAAACTCATCGGATTGGCTTCATACATCAAACGCAACTTTCCTGCTTTTGTCGGATCTTTGAGATCGTAGGGATACATAAAGATACCACCACGAATCAAGATGCGATGTACATCACCGACCATCGATGCAACCCAGCGCATATTGAAGTCTTTGCCACGCACACCGGTTTTTCCGTCCAGACACTCAGTAATATAGCGCTGCATGGGTGGTTCCCAATGGCGTTGGTTGGACATATTGATCGCAAACTCTTGAGTATCTGCGGGAATAGTCAGTCTTTCAGAGGTGAGAATGAACTCCCCTAGATCACGATCAAGCGTAAAAACATCAACCCCGTCACCCAAGGTCAAAACCAGTAGGGTTGACGGACCATACAATGCATATCCAGCCGCAACTTGATGCTGCCCAGCCTGGAAGAAATCTTCAGTGGTGACTGCATTTGCATTTGGACGCTCTAGAATCGAAAAGATGGTCCCCACACTCATATTGACATCAATATTACTTGAACCATCTAAAGGATCGAATAAGATCAAATAACGACCAGAATCACTGGCGATGATCATTTCATCCATTTCTTCTGAGGCAACTGCAGCAGCCTGTCCACCACCAAGTAAGGTGTCAACCATCAGGACATTAGAAATAATATCGAGTTTTTTTTGTGTTTCACCTTGCACATTATCAGTATTTGCACTACCCAGAATGCCTGCCAAAGCACCTTTATGAAGTGCGGCACTGATCCCCTTACAAGCAATTGCCGTTTGCAAAATCAATTGCGTGAGGTCTACTGATAAGTGATTGATACGTCTTGGAGAATGGCTATTGGCTTGGCGAGTTAAAAGATACTGATTCAGGGTAATCGCAGACATAAAGTCACTCTGTGTAGATAAATTGGATAAATTGCTCTCGATAACGATCATTAAAATCGTGACCAAGAGCGTTACAGACAGCGAATAGGGTAGATACTTATTTTAGCGCGAATTATCCCGTAAAAATTAATTATCTTTAAGCAAAATTTTATTGTTCCCCTCGAGCCCATTCTAAACCATGATTTAAAATGATTAAATCGCGTACTCTTTGAGCTCATCTATCGTCACAATTGACAATGCCGCAGCGTGGCATGCTTCAAGTTTTACTTTAGGGGCTACACCAGCATCAAGTGCTTCTTTCCAGCGCGTCACACACAAGCACCAGAAGTCACCGGGTACCAATCCTTGAAAATCAAACTGAGGGATAGGCGTGGTCAGATCATTACCCATTTGCATTGAGAAACTGAGAAACTCTGAACTGACTTGCACACAAACTGTATGTAGCCCAAAATCTTGTAATCCCGTATGACAAAACCCATCACGATAGTAGCCTGTAATCGGACTAAAGCAACAACTGGCCAAAGGCTCGCCTAAAACGTTGCGGGTATTAATGGATGGATCGGGGTGTATAGACATTTAAAAAATCCTACTCAAACATAAAATATGACGTCAACCTAACTTCTCACCAACCTCCGCCTAAACAAGGTGCGGGAGTGTGTCTATGCAAAATCTCATTAAATTATAGCCTTTCATGCGAGCAAACCTAGCAGAATAAAGTAAAAGGCTACTTTTCATCTACAGGATATAACATCAAAACATGAAGTGTAGAAAAACAGTCCATATTTTACTTGGATGTCCTAATTCTTTGATCAGGGATGATTTGTTAATTGCGACAGCATCTCAGCGCGAACAGGCATGAGATCGATAGCATGCGTTTCAAGTTGATAAAACACGACCGAGCCTGTGATGAAGAGCAGAGAGAAAAAACCGACTCTCAATATGTGCTTTAAAGCGTTGGCCATTGGATTGGTCAAAGAAAAAACCAGAGCGACGACTGCACCCGCGAGCAAACCACCCAAATGCGCTGCATTATCGATGCCTTGAACGCTCAAACCGAATGCAAAATTTATCGCCATAATGATCAATAGTGGTTTTAATTTCAAGGTTTGCGTGTAGTGCAGATCTTGTTTAGGCCGCCATGCCGCAACAATTAATGCACCACCTAAACCCATAATGGCACCCGATGCACCCGCACTGATTGGCGGAAGATCGCCCTTCATAAGCATGTCAAGCGTTGCTTGGTTGTACAAAAGATTCGCTAATCCACCCAACAAACCCGCCGTAAAGTAGAGCGCTAAATAATACAGTCGCCCGTAATAGAATTCTGCATAGATTCCAAATGCATAGAGTGCCCAGCAGTTAACTGCTAAATGGATAATACCGATATGTAAAAACATACTGGAAACGAGACGCCATGCATCTCCAGTCAGTGTCAGTGGGGCAAAATTGGCTCCCCAGCGCAGGAGATCAACTGTCGTGGGGCTATAAAAATTAACACCTTTTAAAATCTCTAAGACAAAAAAAGCAATATTGATTAAGAGGAGCAGTCCAGTCAGACCCAAAGTTTTGAGATTGGTAAAAGGCATGATGTCTGAACTCCTTTGGGTTGAACTGCAACTCTTTTTAAGCTTTTAAGTTCTCTGTCTGATAAAGCTCTTGTTGCCATTGAGAGAGCTCTGCTAAGGAGAAAGGCCACGGATGCTCAAGTTGGTTAATTTTAAGTATGGGGATCAGCGAGGAAAATCGCGCAGTCTCCTCTATTTTTAAGTCGATGATATCTTGGTATTGCCAATCAACAAAACGTGCTGCTGCAAATTGCTGTAATAAATATGCTGCACTTTCGCATAAGTGACATCCGCGAGTACCATACAAAATCCACGCCCTCGGCATGTCACCTCCGCTTGGTTTAGTACGTATTTATTTTGCTTAAGTGTAGAAAAATATACAAGGTTTGGCATCTTCAATGCACAATAGCATTAAAATTATTCATTTAATGTTCAAGTGCATCAGTTTACGAGCGTAGATCATCCTGAAATCAGCTATGCTTAAGCTATCTTAACTTTTTTCGATGCTTAGGCGTACATGAAAGCTTTATTGATTCGCAGCCTCTTAGTTATTGTGTCCTTGTTTCTTGCGGTCCAGCTTTGGGTCTTTGCAAGTTTGGTTTGGTGGCAACACTTTCCAGTCCATAACTCAATGTTTATGCGTGCTTATAACTGGAGCTCTGAAGGTAAGCCGCTTGATCAGCGTTGGGTCGACGACGCCAATATCAGCATCAATATCAAACGTGCACTAATCGCCGGCGAAGACGCTAAATTTATCTACCACAATGGTTTTGATTGGGACGGAATTCGGTTAGCGCTACAAAAAAATGATAAAAAAGGACGTGTGGTCGCTGGTGGATCAACCATCAGTCAGCAGTTGGCAAAAAATCTTTTTTTAACCAATCAGCGCTCATATGTGCGTAAAGGGGAAGAGGCAATTATCACGTGGATGATGGAGCGCATGTGGAGCAAGCAGCGTATCTTGGAAGTCTATTTAAATGTGATTGAGTTTGGTCGAGGCATCTATGGGGTAGAAGCGGCATCTCAATACTACTATGGAAAATCTGCGTCACAGATTACTGCGTCCGAAGCAGCAAAGCTGGCTGGTTTGGTGCCTAATCCTGTGTATTATCAGGTTAACCCCAGAGATCGTAAAATGTTACGCCGCGTTGCTGTGATTAAGCGGTATATGGATTACTCAAGAACCCCTTAAATTTCTTAGAAAAGCGGATACTTGAATGTAAACAATCCCTATAGCGATTCATAAAAGCTTTGTCAATAAACTGTCATATTCCATCTCCACAATAGAGGAGAACCATGCAAATGATTGTTACATCACTATTTCAAGAAACCGCAGCATGTGCATCTTACAAATATACATTCAATTTTGCCCATACTTATTTGAAGAGCTAGGAATATCATGAATCAGGCCGTCCAAACTTCTGAAGCGATTGAATACGATCAAAGTGTTCGCTATCTGAATCGCGATTTGTCCTTGTTAGACTTTCATCTAAGAGTGCTTGAACAAGCGGTTGATCCTCTACACCCTGTTATAGAGCGGTTGGTATTTCTGCTTATTTTTTCAAGAAATATGGACGAGTTCTTTGAAGTTCGGGTTGCCGGTCTCATGCAGCAACTAAGCTATAGCGATGATTCAACAACCCCTGATGGCATGCATCCATCTGACATATTAGCTAAAATTTCTGAAACTGCCCATGCAGCGATTGATCGTCAGTACCGCATTCTGAATGAAGAAGTTTTACCAGCTCTGGCTGAAGAAAATATTCGTTTTTTACGCCGCGAAGAGCTAACCAGTGATCAAGCCGCATGGGTCCATCAGTATTTCCGTGAGCAGGTATTGCCTGTATTAACCCCAATTAGTTTAGATCCAGCACACCCATTTCCTCGTCTGGTCAACAAAAGCTTGAACTTTATCGTCACTTTAGATGGCAAAGATGCTTTTGGGCGTGACATCAAGTTCGCCATTGTACCTGCCCCACGTTCATTACCACGTGTCGTGCGCCTCCCAGATCATCTCACCGATGGATTTGAACACCATGTCATGCTCTCAGCAATTATTCATGAGCATGTCAGCGAATTGTTCCCAGGGATGTCCGCGACAGGCTGCCATCAATTCCGCGTCACCCGCAATGCGGATTTGGAATTCGATGAAGAAGCTGAGGATGTCGCAAAAGCGCTCAAAGGTGGATTGAGTTCTCGTCGTTTTGGCCGCGCTGTTCGTCTTGAAGTGACCAACCACTGCCCTGAAAATATTGTTGAATATTTATTGCGTCGTTTTGGTTTGAATCAAACACAGCTCTATAAAGTGAATGGTCCTGTCAATTTAGCCCGCTTATTGTCGAATTTTAATCGTCCGAAAATGCGCTATAAGTCTTTCGTGCCTGCGATGCCTGCTGCTTTAAAGAGCTCAGAAGATATTTTTTCTGCAATAAAAAAACAAGATATTTTGATTCACCATCCTTTTGAGTCTTTTGCGCCAGTGATTAACTTCCTGCGCGAAGCCGCGCGCGATCCACAAGTGCTGGCAATCAAACAGACGTTATATCGTAGTGGTGCGGATTCTGAGATCGTACAGATCCTGGCTGATGCGGCACGTCAGGGCAAAGAAGTCACCGCCATCATTGAGCTGCGTGCACGCTTCGATGAAGAGTCAAATATGGAAGTGGCCAATATCCTTCAAGAGGCCGGTGCTGTTGTCGTTTATGGCATCGTGGGCTATAAAACCCATGCCAAAATGATTTTGGTCGTGCGCCGTGAAGGTGAGAAACTAACGCGCTATGTACATCTGGGCACGGGGAATTATCATGCAGGCAACGCACGCATGTATACCGACTATGGTTTACTTTCAGCCAATCCCCAGCTCTCTGAAGATGTCCATAAAATATTTCAAGAATTAACAGGAATGGGAAAAGCTGCAAAACTGCAAAAACTATTGCATGCACCATTTACATTGCACCCGCAGCTCATTGCCTATATCCATGAAGAAATTGAATTTGCCAAATCGGGTAAAGGCGGTCATATCATTGTCAAAGTCAACGCATTGACCGAGCGGCATTTGATCGATGCACTTTATAAGGCCTCACAGGCAGGCGTGAAAGTTGAATTGATTATTCGTTCAACTTGTTGTTTACGTCCTGGAGTTAAAGGGCTTTCTGAGAATATCATCGTACGCTCAATTGTGGGTCGCTTCCTTGAACATACCAGAGTCTATTACTTTGGAAACGGCGGTGAACCCAAGGTTTATTGCGCCAGTGCGGATTGGATGGATCGAAATCTTTTCTCACGGGTTGAGGTTTGTTTCCCGATAGATAATGGTCACTTACGCCGTCGGATAATTCAGCAAGGTTTGCAGAATTATCTAGAGGATAATCAACAAGCTTGGAACCTAAACAAAGAAGGCGTCTGGGATCGTATTGTACCTAAAGAAGGAGAGCCTTTGCATATGGCTCAAGCGATACTTCTTGAGAAGCTGGCGCGCTAAGCAGGACGAACGTTATACAAAGATATGAAGCTGTTTTTAGCCAGCTTCATATCCTCCTCAAAATCATGACCCTCTTTAGCTAGGTGTCTGATATTCAAACGCCCAAAAATATTCCCAATTGGTGAATTTGCATTGCTGCCCTAAATCGACCATCAATGATTTTAATTCAGTGGCACAAGGGAAATTTTTAAGGATACGATGGGCCATCCCGTTCTCAAGAATTCGCGTTTGGTAGGTATTACCATGCGCATCATATTGAGTCACAGGTGAAGTGCTGCCTTCGACATATCGATTATCTATGAGGATCACTTTCGAGCCCGGTTCAAGCAATGCGTTAAGACCGAGTAGAAACTCCCGGCGACGGGCTTTCGGAATATGTGAGAACCAGAACCCAGCAAATGCGGCATTAAAAATCCCGATGTCATGTTCCAGAGCATAAGCATCTCCTTCAATAAAAGAGACTTTGCTATTGGCAACACGCTCTCTCGCCATACGTATTGTTTCTGATGCGGTATCTACCGCAACAATATGCTCGGCGGCTGGTGCGATGAACTGTGTCCAGTAGCCAGTACCACAAGCGACTTCTAGTACTTTGGCTTTAGAAAAAAAAGCAGGCAACCAGTCTTCGACGATCCGTAGATTTTCCTGTCGTTCAGGCTTCAGATAGCCATGATCATATTCGGCAGCAAGTGCAGTAGCTTGTGTATAGTAAGATTGAATGGAGGATTTATGAATCGACATCGTTGTGACCCCTTTTTTTATGAGTGCTATGCAACGTCTTGAGCCATATCTGATTGAGATAATTATGTGATGGCAATTTTTTATGGATAACTTTAGATACGGCTTTATCGCAATTATTGGAAGTGTTGTTGTTTTTTACAGCGCGTTGTTCGAAGTTACTCGCAAAACCAAATTGAGTCAAGCAGTTCACATAATCAAGCGCTTAAGTTCCTTAAGCTTTATCAATTATTTGTAATATATGAGAGGGTTATATCATTTAAGAAATTAACGAAGAGCAATGACGAGCTTCGCTAAAGCATCAAGCTCAACTTGCTGAGTCGTACTTTTACGCGCTAATAAAGCGAGAGTTCGAGTAGGGGGGGCGATAAGCGATTGGCAGACAAGCATCGGGTACCCTTGCAAGAAACCAGAGTCTACTGCCATTTGTGGCATCAAGGTAAAACCAAGTCGAGCAGCCACCATTTCGATCAAAGTAGGTAGACTTGTTGCTTCAAGATCTCCTAAATTGGCACGATCACCGAGACTACACACACTTAATGCATGCTCTCGTAAACAATGACCTTCTTCTAATAACAGGAGTTCTTCAAGCGGTAACTGACTGACCCGTTGATTACTCTTTCCTGCTAAAAGGTCATCTTGATGGCAAACCAATAATAACGGCTCTGTTTGCAGCGCCGTGACCTGCAGATTTTCGGTTGGATAAGGCAGGGCAAGCAGCACCATATCCAAATCGCCATTTTCTAAGTCTTGCACCAAGACTTGGCTTTGAGCCTCGTGGATACGCAAATTTAGTTTAGGGTATTGGGTTCGAACAGCGTGCAACAGCTTTGCAAGAATAAAAGGTGCAATGGTTGGAATCACACCCAGATGTAAATCCCCCGTTAATGGCTCCCCAAGCTCACGACTGAGTTTGAGTAAGTCACCCGCATCTGCAAGCATCAACCTTGCGCGTTCAACAACTTGCTCGCCTAGAGGCGTGAGTCGAACCGTCTGACGACTCCGCTCCACCAAAGCGCCCCCCAAAACTCGCTCTAACTCAATAATGCCACCTGAAAGTGTGGATTGGGTGACAAACGAGCGTTTCGCAGCTTCGGTAAAATGCAATGTCTCTGCAAGTGTGACCAAATACGAGAGTTGGCGGAGTGAAGGAAGAGCGGACATAAATTATGACTTTGAGTGAGATTTAATATGCTGAGTGAAAAGCTTTACAAGCAGCGGAGTATAGCTTTGGGGGATATCATGTGCCATACCGCTGATTAAATGAAATTTCGCACCTTTGATGGCTTTTGCAGCGGCACGCCCGTGAGCAACTGGCAACAGTCGATCTTCACTACCATGAAGGACGACGGTTGGTGCAGTAATTCTCGCGCCTTCAGCTCTTAGGGAGCCTGTGGTGAGTACAGCCAGATATTGACGCATCACACCTGCCGGAGAATAGCTACGGCGATAAAGCGTACGGGCAAACTCGGCTTTTTCTTCTTGTGTACTTTGGTCTGGCGTACCAATAGCGGCAAATAATTTAAGAGAGTGCTTCACAAGACCGGCTTCATCCTGTGACTCAGGACGACCTGTTAATGCATTGAATTGTTTAGGAAATGGCGGCGGCAAGAAAGCACGATTATTACTGCTAAAGAGTAGCCCTAACGTTTCAACTTTTTCAGGATAATGAGCTGCCAAAATTTGCGCAATCATACCGCCCATGGAACCGCCGATCACATGGGCCCTTTCTATCCCTAAAGCATCCATAAGACCTTTTGTGTCATTTGCCATATCATAAAGGGTATATAGCGCGCCTTGTGTTTTTAAGCCAAGCGTAAACCGAGCCATCAACTTAGGCTGGCTGAAACGCGGGGATTTTTGGCGCATTTTTCCGGATAAGCCAATATCTCGATTATCAAACCGCACAACACGATAGCCTGCATCAATGAGGCCCTTACAAAAAAAGTCTCGCCATAACAGCATCTGTGCACCAAGCCCCATGATCAATAAAATTACAGGTGCATCTTCTTTACCACCGATTTCTACGTGGAAATCTAAATCTCCAACAGTAACCGTTGTTTGCTGCATGAAATCTACATAAGGTGATGGTGTAAAGGTTATTGGCGATTGCATAGAGGACATGGTATTTTCCATTGAAGTACGCGTTGTTTAAAGTTTTAAGTACCTAGAGCTTTAGCCTAACATAATCACCTGACAATTTATATTGTCAGGTGATTATTATATCATCTACAAAAACGCCTGCATCGAGGCAGGCGTTTTTAGGTGGTAAATGATCAATACATTTAAAACTAAACTGGAAGGCCGAGTAAATCTGGAACCAATTTCGTTAATGTCATACGCTGTTTGGTTGCGGTCGGACCAAGCAGAATAAACCCTTGTAGCACATCCCCAGTCGTCGCTTTTGCAATCATGCCATCTTCAAGTTCCTCAAAACTCCAGGTAACCTCTAAATGAGGTGCAGGCGGAAGAACGACCAAAGGCGCAGCAGGTGTTTTAACGCTAACTGGCATGGCAGGGTAGTGGACTAAGCTTGGGTTACCTGTCAACGTTTGAGCCAGAGCACGTGCTTGCTGCATCAAAGGCATGACGTAGGGCAGTAAATGACCTTCAACTTCAGCACAATCGCCCATCGCATAAATATCTGCATGGCTGGTTTGCAAGGATTGATTCACACGAATACCGCGATTAATCACCAAATCAGCCGCATGCGCAAGTTCTGTATTCGGTTTTAAACCCACAGCGGATAGCACGATATCAACTTCAAAAGTTTGCCCATTAGCCAGACTGACGTTCAAGCCAGTGTCACTATGCTCGATATGTTTAACCGTGGTTGCCAGTTCAAAGCGAATGCCTTTGGCTTCCAATTGCTTTTGAAATGCGATTGCAACTTCTTGTGGAAGTAAACGGCCCAGTGGGCGAGGTGCAAGATCAACAACTGTAACGTCATGCTCTGTGGTCAAAAGATCATTGGCAAACTCACAGCCAATCAAACCCGCGCCGAGAAGTAAGACACGTTTACTTTTCTTTTGTGCGAGTGAGGCGTGGAAGGTTTTATAGTCAATCAATGAGTTAATGGCATAAACTTCAGAAACACCATTTCCCTCGATAGGAATGCGAATTGGACTGGCACCCACGGCCAGCACCAATTGTGCATAGGGTTGAGACACGATACCCGCATCAGTTCTTAAGGTCAGGACTTTATTATCTTTATCAATTTCTAACACCTGAGTATGTGCCATGATTGAGGCTTTGAGTTGCTCAGTCATCTTTGCATGGTCGCCCATACCGATTTGTTCAGGCAATTTTCCACCGCTTAAGGCATTAGACAATACAGGCTTTGAATAATTGATGGCATCATCTGCAGTGATGATCAGTAGTGGTGCTTCGGCACTGGCTTTACGCAGTTCACGTGCAAGTGTGTAGCCAGCCATTCCGGAACCAATGACAACGATGGGGTTCATAATATTATCCATGTGAGAGCGACTGTTTAAATTCGATTAATTCTAAAAAAATTGTAGAGCAAGAAGTCATAATCAAAGTATAAAACCATGAGCTTGAAAATGATGTATCAAAAACGATCAAAACAGTCATTTAAAGCAGAGTCTTTTATACAACCGGATCAGAGCAACGATTGAATTTTATATAATGTAGACATAAAAAACGCTTTGTTTCAAAATCTTATGCATATGCACTTAATCTTGAATCCAAAGCGTCTGGCTGTACTGACCCAAAAATATCAGCATGGCTGGATGAGCAATTATACTTCGATCATTTCAAAATCGGCTTTACCAACACCGCAGTCCGGGCAAACCCAGCTATCAGGGATATCATCCCAAAGTGTACCCGCTGGAATACCATCATCTGGCCAGCCGATCGCTTCATCATAGATCCAACCACAAACGATACATTGATACTTTTTCATTACTGTCTCTCCAAGGGCGCGCGGTGGGGACTGATGTCATCGTAACATCTTGAATCCTGCCAGCACGTCAAATTTGCCGCGATTATACAGCGATTGTTTAATATCTAAAACCCAAGGTATTCATTGAGCGTCTAAATTTCCCATGTAAAAACCCAAAATGCCTTTCAAAGCAAGCATTGCGGGCAATAAATTCTTTGATTATCCTCGTGCAAGGAGTTCATCAAGCGCTTGTTGATAATGGTTTGCATGGCGCTCTTCGACTCTGGCGAGTGCGGCAAAGCGTTTTGCGGCCTTTTCTAGCACGGCTTGAAATTGACTGGCATGTACCTTTGACTCCTCAATTTGCTCATCGTACTCTGCTACTGCTGCGGCATTACCTTCTTCAATTGCAAGATGGCGAAATTGAGGGTACATTTCGGTGTATTCGTACGTTTCACCTTCAATCGCAATTTGCAGAGCCTTTGCCGAAGTCATTTCACTTTTTGGATAGAGCAGGTCTAAATGACCAAAAGCATGCAAGACTTCTTGCGATGCAGTTTCTTCAAAGATTTTGGCCGTTTCCTCATCACCCATTTCGCGGGCAAGTTTGGCAAAGTAACGATATTTGATATGCGCCATCGACTCACCGGCAAATGCAGATTCGAGATTTTTGATGGTGATTGATTGTGGTGCTGCTGGGTTTGTCATGACATCCTCGCTATGAACTAGTGATCATGCTTTCACTACTTAATAAAGTTCTGCTATAAAGTAATGATTGCCGATCGCGTTAAAGAAAATAATTTGATCGATGACAATCTAAGTCTTAACCTACTAAAACATACTGCCGTCTCGATGGATTAAAGATACGATTTAGCCAGCTATTTGTCTAACCGTTAATTTTTATGTTTTTAATCGAAAAATACGATCAATAAGTTTTATCAAGATCCGGCGCGGTTAAACATGGTTACATTAGGTTTTAGTGAGAATACTCAAATAAATAAGTTATCCACTCTGAAAAACCCACTAAGGTCATGAGCATCATGAATCAAAAAAATACAACATGGATACTGCCCATACTAAAAACCTGCTTTATAACGGCTATAGCATTAGCTCCGACTTTAGGAGTCGCTGCCGATTGGCAGATAGATACGAATAAAACACTTATTCGCTTTACGACAACCGGCATCATGAAAGTTGAAGGTGGGTTTGATCATTTGGCGGGACAGATCAAAGGGGATGCGTTTGATCCAATCCATATGGAAACCACTATATCCGTTCAGGCAAACAGCATTTCGACAGGCTCAGGTATGCGTGATGATATTCTCAAGGGAAGTGCATTCTTCAATGTCGAAAAATACCCAATCATCACCTTTAAAAGCACGAGAGTGACTCAGGTCGATCCGTCCCATGCATTGGTGCGGGGCGATTTAACGATGATTGGTATAACGAAGCCGATTGAGTTCACGATGGTTCTACAAAAACCTAAATTTGATGCGACATCTAAAATCGTGATAATCAACACCACAGCAGATATGACTGTGAATCGTCGCGATTGGGGCATGGATAGCTATTCTGCCATGGTGGATAAGAATATTTCAGTACACGTAGAGAGTGCTCTAATCTCGAGTAATGTGAGCCCAGCTATGCTGAGTAAAATCACAGCACAATGATCGCAGCTTAATCATCACAGTAAGCTGGATAAGTCGCATCCGCATTTAATTTAGTCTCATCTATCACATGGTCTATGCATGAATCCTCAATCTGAAAATCCATTATCCAGTACCAAGTCACCAGTATTTACCAAAACCTATATTGTTCAGCCAGCAGATATAGACGGATTGGGTCATATGAATAACACCGTATATTTGAAGCTCATGGAGGATATGGCATGGAGCCACTCAGAGGTGCTCGGGATCAGTGTCGAGGATTTTCAGCGTTTAGGATATGCCATGGTCGCAAGAGAGCATCATATGACCTATCTTGCAGCACTTTTCCCTAATGAGCACGTGCAGATGGAAACATGGCTTGACAATAACAATGCTTTAAATCTTCATCGTTATTATAAATTTACACGCTTATCTGATCAAAAACTAGCATTTGAGGGACATACGCATTGGGTCTGTATAGCAATTGATAGTGGCCGGCCGCATCGGATGCCGCCTGAGTTTAAAGCAGCCTATGGGGTCAAATAAACATTAGAATGTTGAACATTTTTATGTTTATTAAAACGCTTGAACTTAATCTGCCGTATTGCTAATTAAATCGCCATCGCTTCTCTAAGCGCAGCATCTTGCTAGAAAATGCGCTAGAATGCGCCACTATTTCTTTTGAACTCGATAAGCCTACCGTGACTGAAAAGCATACCGTGACTGACATTTCGCATATTCGTAACTTCTCCATTATCGCCCACATCGATCATGGCAAATCAACACTGGCTGACCGTTTCATTCAGCGCTGTGGTGGCTTGCAAGATCGTGAA
The DNA here is from genome assembly GCA_964373105.1 of uncultured Moraxellaceae bacterium. Taxonomy (GTDB): domain Bacteria; phylum Pseudomonadota; class Gammaproteobacteria; order Pseudomonadales; family Moraxellaceae; genus Aquirhabdus. The sequence goes on from CAYJTU010000054.1 coordinate 17,065, forward strand.
ATGCAAGCGCAAGTCCTTGACTCCATGGACCTAGAGCGTGAGCGTGGGATTACGATTAAAGCGCATTCGGTGACCCTATACTTTAACCACCCTAATGGTGAGCGTTACCAATTGAACTTTATTGATACGCCGGGTCATGTGGACTTTTCATATGAAGTTTCGCGAAGCCTAGCGGCCTGTGAGGGTGCGCTACTGGTCGTTGATGCGGCGCAAGGCGTAGAGGCACAATCTGTTGCAAACTGCTATACCGCGATTGAACAAGGTTTAGAAGTTGTTCCTGTACTGAACAAAATTGATTTACCCCAAGTTGAACCGGAACGTGTAATCAAGGAAATTGAGGAAATTATTGGCATTGCAGCCGATGATGCGCCACGTGTTTCTGCGAAAACTGGCATTGGTATTGATGATCTACTTGTCGCTTTGGTTGAGCGTATTCCCGCACCGACAGGCGATCCAGAGGCTCCCTTGCAAGCTTTGATCATCGACTCTTGGTTTGATAACTACTTAGGCGTGGTCTCTTTAGTTCGTGTACGTCACGGTCGCATCAAGAAAGGCGACAAAATGCTGGTCAAGTCGACAGGCCAAAGTCACCCTGTCTCTTCAGTCGGTGTCTTTAACCCCAAGCATTCCGAAACCCCTTATTTACAAGCCGGTGAAGTGGGCTTTGTGATTGCGGGTATTAAGGATATTTTCGGTGCACCAGTTGGCGACACGATTACACTTCATGGGACACCGGATGTCGAAATCCTTCCCGGATTCAAAAAAGTCAAACCTCAAGTCTATGCAGGTTTGTTTCCAATTGATTCAAGTGACTTTGAAGCTTTCCGTGATGCATTGCAGAAACTTAAAATTAATGACTCAGCGCTCTTCTTCGAGCCTGAATCCTCTGATGCATTAGGCTTTGGATTTCGCTGTGGTTTCTTGGGCATGCTGCACATGGAAATCGTTCAAGAACGTTTAGAGCGTGAATACAATCTTGACCTAATCACCTCGGCACCGACTGTTATTTACGAAGCGGTACAGAAAAATGGCGATGTCATTCTGGTTGACAACCCATCAAAAATGCCAGATGGCAGCACGACTGAAGAGTTGCGTGAGCCCATAGCTGAATGTCATATCCTCGTTCCTCAAGATTACTTGGGTAATGTCATGACTTTATGTATTGAGCGTCGTGGCGTGCAGAAAGATTTGAAATTCCTTGGAAATCAGGTTTCTTTAACATTTGAAGTTCCTCTGGCTGAAGTAGTTCTCGATTTCTTTGATCGTCTCAAATCGGTATCGCGCGGTTTTGCGTCATTGGATTACAATTTTGTACGTTTTCAGCCTGCACGTTTGGTTAAAGTTGACGTATTGATCAATGGCGAAAAAGTCGATGCTTTAGCCATGATTTCTCATGCTGAAGATGCACGATTCCGTGGTAACTCTTTGGTTGAGAAAATGAAAGATTTGATTCCCCGCCAGATGTTTGATGTGGCCATTCAAGCGGCTATAGGCAGTCAGATCATTGCACGCTCCACCGTAAAAGCCATGCGTAAAAACGTTTTGGCGAAGTGTTACGGCGGAGACGTATCACGTAAGAAAAAACTGTTGAACAAGCAGAAAGAAGGTAAGAAGCGCATGAAGCAAGTGGGCAGTGTGGAAATTCCACAAGAGGCGTTCCTTGCGGTACTGCAAGTCGACAAGAAGTAAGCGATTAGCCACAGGGCAAGCTGGATAACAGTTTCCCAGTGGCTTTAATTTAAAGATTAAATGGGCTTTTACGAGAAGGTTGTGCTGCAATGGATTTTGACTTTAATCTGATACTTGTGCCTGCAACGCTGATTTTCTTTGCAATCTGGTTGCTGGATAAATTGGTGTTTAAACAGCGCCATGATTACCTAGTGGCAAGTCAAGCCGCAAAGTCTGCGGATGAAACCGTTAAAAAGCATATCCAAGATCTAGAAGTAATACAGCAAAAATATCAAAATGCAGATAACACGACTTCTGGTGTAACAGAGCCTGAAGAAATAGCAATTGCTAAGGAAGAGCTAAGAAAAGCACAACGTTATGCTGCGATTGCTGGCTCAGAGTTGGTATTAAAAAAAGAAAATATATTGATTAGCTGGGGCTATGATTTCTTCCCCATACTCGCACTGGTCCTCATCGTGCGCTCGTTTCTGTTTGAACCCTTCAATATTCCATCCGAATCAATGAACCCGACACTGTTAACCGGT
>CAYJTU010000055.1:0-18802 GCA_964373105.1 uncultured Moraxellaceae bacterium
AGACAGACGATACAGAACTGGTTGTTGTGCTTAAACCAGAGCTGATTGCTGACACTGAACTGTTCGTGTTGCTCAAGCCAGTTGAGACATCGCTCAAGCCACTTGATACAGATGATACAGAACTTGTTGTTGTGCTTAGACCAGAGCTGATCGAAGACACAGAGCTGTTGGTGTTGCTCAGGCCTGTTGATACATCACTCAAGCCACTTGAGACAGACGATACAGAACTTGTTGTTGTGCTTAAACCAGAGCTGATTGCTGACACTGAACTGTTTGTGTTGCTCAAACCTGTCGATACATCACTCAAGCCACTTGATACAGATGATACAGAGCTGGTTGTTGTGCTTAAGCCAGAGCTGATTGCTGATACCGATGAGTTGGTATTACTCAATCCAGTTGATACATCGCTCAAGCCACTTGATACAGATGATACAGAGCTGGTTGTTGTGCTTAAGCCAGAGCTGATTGCTGATACCGATGAGTTGGTATTACTCAATCCAGTTGATACATCGCTCAAGCCACTTGAGACAGACGATACAGAACTTGTTGTTGTACTTAAACCAGAGCTGATTGCTGACACTGAACTGTTTGTGTTGCTCAAACCTGTCGATACATCGCTCAAGCCAGAGCTGATCGATGATACAGAGCTGTTTGTATTGCTGAGGCCCGTTGACACATCGCTCAAGCCACTCGATACAGATGACACAGAACTCGTTGTGGTACTTAAGCCACTTGATACAGACGATACAGAACTTGTCGTTGTACTCAAGCCACTGCTGATTGCAGATACTGAACTATTGGTATTGCTCAAGCCTGTTGAGACGTCGCTCAATCCGCTTGATACAGATGAAACAGAACTCGTTGTGGTGCTTAAGCCACTAGATACTGATGATACTGAACTTGTTGTGGTACTTAAGCCACTCGATACAGATGACACTGAACTTGTTGTCGTGCTTAAGCCACTCGATACTGATGAGACCGAGCTGGTCGTTGTACTCAAGCCACTGCTGATTGCAGACACTGATGAGCTAATTGTGCTCAAGCCACCGCTAATTGCAGATACCGATGAATTAGTATTGCTCAAGCCTGTTGAGACATTGCTCAAACCGCTTGATACTGACGATACAGAACTGGTTGTTGTACTCAAGCCACTTGATACAGAAGACACTGAACTGTTTGTGTTGCTCAGGCCTGTCGATACATCACTCAAGCCACTTGATACAGATGACACAGAACTCGTTGTGGTACTTAAACCGCTTGATACAGATGAAACAGAACTTGTTGTCGTACTTAATCCGCTTGATACAGATGAAACAGAACTTGTTGTCGTGCTTAAGCCGCTTGATACTGACGATACAGAGCTCGTTGTGGTGCTTAAGCCACTCGATACTGATGAAACAGAGCTTGTCGTTGTGCTTAAACCAGAACTAATTGCTGACACTGAACTATTGGTATTGCTCAAGCCTGTTGAGACGTTGCTCAAACCGCTTGATACTGACGATACAGAACTTGTTGTCGTGCTCAATCCACTTGATACAGATGATACAGAACTGGTTGTTGTACTCAAACCACTGCTGATGGCAGATACTGAACTATTGGTATTGCTCAAACCTGTTGAGACGTTGCTCAAACCGCTTGATACAGATGAAACAGAGCTCGTTGTGGTGCTTAAGCCACTTGATACAGACGATACAGAACTTGTCGTTGTGCTTAAACCAGAACTAATTGCTGATACAGAACTATTGGTATTGCTCAAACCTGTTGAGACATTGCTCAAACCGCTCGACACAGAAGACACTGAACTGGTTGTCGTGCTTAAGCCACTCGACACAGAAGACACTGAACTCGTTGTGGTACTTAAGCCACTGCTGATGGCAGATACTGAACTATTGGTATTGCTCAAACCTGTTGAGACATTGCTCAATCCGCTTGATACTGAAGATACAGAACTTGTTGTCGTGCTTAAGCCACTGGATACTGACGATACAGAACTTGTTGTGGTGCTCAAACCGCTTGATACAGATGAAACAGAACTGGTTGTTGTACTCAAGCCACTTGATACAGATGAAACAGAGCTCGTTGTTGTGCTTAAGCCACTCGATACTGACGATACAGAACTCGTTGTGGTACTTAAACCACTCGATACTGACGATACCGAGCTTGTCGTTGTACTCAAGCCACTGCTGATGGCAGATACTGAACTATTGGTATTGCTCAAGCCTGTTGAGACGTTGCTCAAACCGCTTGATACAGATGAAACAGAACTCGTTGTGGTACTTAAACCACTCGATACAGATGAAACAGAACTCGTTGTTGTGCTTAAGCCACTCGATACTGATGACACTGAACTTGTTGTGGTACTTAAACCGCTTGATACAGATGAAACAGAACTTGTTGTCGTACTTAATCCGCTTGATACAGATGACACTGAACTCGTTGTTGTACTCAAGCCACTCGATACAGATGACACTGAACTCGTTGTCGTGCTTAAGCCACTCGATACAGATGACACTGAACTTCTGACAGTGCTTAAGCCAGAACTAATTGCTGATACAGAACTATTGGTATTGCTCAAGCCTGTTGAAACGTTGCTCAAACCACTTGAAACTGAAGACACCGAACTTGTTGTGGTGCTTAAGCCACTTGAAACCGCAGAAACTGATGATGCAACTGTCGAAAGCTGACGAACGTTGACTGCGTCTGTTAATTGCGTACCACCTGCAACACCAGTGATTTGGCGCAAGTTAGTACCACTACTGACATCCACCGCACCCGTAACAGCTTGTTTAGTCCCCGAAAACAACTCCGTAATTGGACTGGCAATCGCCCGATTAGATACCGCACCCTGTCCCAGCGCAACACCACCCACAACCGAAGCAACTGATTGCCCGCCGATTGCTAGAGAATCTGCAGCAGTCGCTTGCGCACCATTAGTCGCATTTCCACCAATTGCAGTTGCACCAATGCCCGTGGCTTGGGTTGCGGTAGCCAATGTCGTACCACCTGAACCAATCGCTGTCGTATAGTTCACTGATGAACTCGCATTAACACCGATCGCAACAGCATTCTTACCAGCAGCGGAAGAGCTAAGACCAAGAGCTGTTGCACCTTGTCCGCTAGCGGTCGTTGCAGTACCCGCCGCAAAAGCACCATCACCCGATGCAGTCGCTTTCAAGCCGATCGCTGTTGCAAAAGCTGTATTTGCGGTTGCTTGTACACCGATCGCGACTGAACCTTCTCCAGCCTTAGTCGAAACATAAACAGCGGGGACTAAAACAGCCCCTGTCAGTGTTGTATACAGTGCACCTGATGACGTTACAACTCTGTCAAGGTCATCTCCACCAATTGCAACGGCGGAGTTACCCGAGGCATTCACATTATTACCAATCGCAGAAGATTGATCACCCGTAGCAGAAGCAGCCGAGCCAATCGCAATCGATTGAGAAGACGTAGCAGAACCCGCAGTGCTTCCCTCACCAATCGCAAGACCACGCAGACCCAAAGCCTTCGCAGTATCACCAAGCGCAACTGATTGCGCACCTGATGCGACAGAATTAGCACCGATAGCAATAGCATTCGTATTTGTTGCCTGTGCACCCGTTGTTGTACCACCACCAATTGCTACTGCACCGGCTACAGTAGCATCACTATTTGCGCCCAAAGCGATCGCATTCACTGCACTGGCATTTGCTGTATCACCAATTGCGACCGCCCGATCCGCAGAAGTTCCAGCAACAATGCCAGTTCCAGCAGTTGCATCATGACCCATCGCAATGGCACCACTGCCGTTTGCATTTGCATTATCACCATAAGCAGTTGCTGAGTTTCCACCATTATCATCAGCATAAGCACTAAAGCCGATGGCTACGGAATTTGTCCCCGAGGTATCTGCGCCTCCGCCAATTTCAATACGATCAGTAGCATCTGTATCAGCATCAATCGCCGCAAATGCAGTTGTTCCTTGCAAAAACACAAAGCTAATCGCGATCGCTATCAGAGACCGACCAAAAGGCCCATAAGTTGATTTTTGTTCGATACCACCATCGGCGCTCACCGCTTCAGTCGCAGAAACGGATGAATGGTTATTTTTACCATGCGCTTTTGTGATCTCAGATACAGCAACCCAAGTGTTGTGTGCCTTGCTCCAGATAACGCGATAAACCTTGTTCATATACTAAATTCCTATTAATTCATTACTTATTCTTTAAGCCATTATAAAAACGGCATACAAATTCCTAGAGCATTCCGCACAACCAAAATTCTTGGATCAATTATTTTTTTATTTTTCGACCTATTCATTAACTCAACTTAAAACACTGAGGATTAAGCCGATCTACCATCCAGAAAACCCATTACCAAGCGATTACAAAACAACCAAAATTACAATTTAAAAATTCACCAAACACAAATATAAAAAAAACAAAACTAAATAGAAATGCAAACTAACGCACATCTAAACACTTTACACATTCAAAAAAATGCGTCAATACAACGAAGTCATCACCAGATACTTCAAAAAAATCACACAACATGACACAACATGACATGACGTAACGCAAGCCACTATTTTTTAATTGTTTTTTTAGAAAAATCAAAAAAATACAAAAACAGTGCGTTACAATAAAATAGATTATTTTTTGTGAATATTTAGTGAAATGTAATTTATTGAAAATAAGAAGGACTTTTCGATGGGAGCTGTACGTTAAACAGCCGCTTGCAGTTTTTTGAGTAACGCGATATTTGCTTGTGTATTTTCATCTTCTGGTTGACGCTCTAAGGCGACTTGTAACCAGTGTTCAGCTTGGCCTAAATCTCCTAGTCGTAAATACGCTGCTCCTAAATTATTGGGTAAATCAACGATCGTTGAATCTAATTCCCACGCACGATGTAACGACTCAATCGCGTATTGGCGCATACCCAAACGACACGTACCTAATAAAAACCAGCCCGCCGCATCTATTGAGCGCTGCACGGTCCAATACTCCGCAATGGGCAACGCTAAATCATACTTGCCAAATGCAAGCACCATCACATGACACCAGCCTAACGAATCTGCAAGAACAGGGTGAATGATGAAAGCACGGGCATACCAATTCAAGGCATCTTCAATCTGGTTTTGGGCGCGAAGAATATAAGCCATCTGATACATGGCAGGCGCAAAATTCGGTGTAAGACGCAGTGCGTGCCGAACTGCACCAAGCGCATCATCGATATTTTTAAGTTCTAAAGAGAGTTGACTGTGTAACACCCAACCTTCGGCTGATAACGGATCAGCGTGACGTGCCATCTCTATCTCATCAAAAGCCGAGTCCCAATTCTCTTGTTCGAGCAACTCACCGACTTTTTCACTTAACTCAGACATAGAAAACACACCGATCTTATTGAACAAATAGACGATTACGATTGACTGGGTGAGGTTAAAACAATTGGGCAACTTTTGAACTGTGCTTGTTGCGCCACAGCGTCCCGTTCACCCAACAATCGGGCATACACCGTACGCTCACTGGATGAAGATTGACCCGCATTAAACGTCACACTTGGGCTGAATCCCCAACCAAAACCGCTCCCTCCAAATGCACCAAGCCCTATACCGACGCCAGAGAACACACGCTTTGGAGGCTCAACGCCTTGGCGGATGTAGGTATTAATCCGTTCGTATTCAGACCGCAAAGCATTGCAATCCAAGCCTTGATACTTGGTTGCGGGTACATACGTTGGACGCACAGGCCCAGTCGCACAGCCCGCCGCCAGAACAGCAAAAGTCCCGACTGCGATGATCATGATACTTGCAATAAAGCGTGTAGACATATCCATGGTCCGAACTCCTAGACGGCAAACAAACACCTCAAATCACGCCAACATCTCATCATACAACTGATTGAATGCTAACGTTAATTTATGATCAGGCGCATGATAAATCAATGGCTTACTTTCTTGATGTGACTCTTTCATAATCACTGAACTCGGCAACATACTGGAAAATACCGGTAAGCCTTGATCTTTCAGATCTTGCACGACTTGTTGTGGCAAAGTTGCACGGCTTTGGAATTGATTGACCACAATCCCTTCGACCGACAGACTCGCATTATGATCGTTTTGTGATTCCATCACATTTTCAAGCAGGGTCATGAGCGCACGTGTTGAGAACACATCACAGTCAAACGGAATCACCACACGCTCGACCGCAATCAGCGCGGACAGCGTAAAGAAGTTAAACGCTGGCGGCGTATCAATGAACACCTCATCAAACTGTCCATCGAGCGCACGCAATGCATCACGTAATTTAAAAATCTTATGTTTGCTTTGTAGGGCATGTTCCATCGCACCCAAGTCAGGACTTGCAGGAATCACCAGCAAACGCTCAAAATCAGTGGGGTGAATATACGCATCCAAGCCTTTTTCTTTTGGTTTGAGCAATCCGCCCAAGCCACCCATCAACCCTTTATTTGGCGTCGCCGCGAGGATCTCTTCAAAAAAATTACCAATATTGGGTTCAAGAATCGGATTGTTTGGACCATGCGTTGCTTTCTCACCGAGCAGGTATTGGCTCGAATTACACTGCGGATCAAGGTCAATCACTAACGTGCGCTTGCCACGTGACGCCGCAATTGCTGCGAGATTCACGGTAATGCTCGACTTCCCTACACCGCCTTTTTGATTAAAAACCACCCGACGCATCACCCACCCCTTTGAATCATTTTAAATCGTTAAAAAAAGAATTTTTGAGTTGTAAAGATCACAGTTCTATTGACCTGACGTGATCGCCGCACTGCCTGCAACCGGTTGATTCACATTGCCCGTCAGCACATAACCGCCAGGCTTGACGATCACTAAAAACAGGATCAGAGCATAGCAAATTGCAGCACCAATCAAACCAGTATTTTGTGCATGTTGTGAGCCTTTTCCACGAAAACTCAGAATAGAAAAAATAATCGCGAGTACAAACAAAGCAATCTTCGCAATCAAATAGTGTGGATAAATTCCTGGCAGTTTCACCAACAAATAAATGCCCGCGACAATCGCAACCGTCCAACTGATATGCAAAGCAATTTTTAAGCCTTTAGCCAAACCCGTAATCGGTTGAACACCCTTGGTATGAAATGCAGCAGCTGAGCGACGGCGCTGTAATAACATCAACGCTTGTGCATAGAACAACACAACGACCAGCAGCCCTGCTGTCATATGAATGATTTTTATGAGCACGCGCAACTCCCCTTATCCCAAGAGAACAATGAATTTAAAACATAGACTGAATGAAATAAGATTACTGATGTGCGCATGGCGGACTATCGACGGACTGTCCTTGCCACTCATCAGGGGTATAGGCATGAATTGCTAAAGCATGAATTCTAGGCGCAGCTAACAAATCACCCACGGCCGCATAGACTTTTTGATGTCTCTGCACTGAGCGCAGATCGGCAAATGCTGGACTGACAATCACGACTTTAAAATGGCTTTCTTTCCCTTCAAAATAACCACCATGACCATGGGATTCATTCGCGATCTCAAGGACGCTGGGGGTCAACGCGCCTAATCGTTCTTGAAGTTGCTCTTTCAGCGATTGCTGAGTGATATTGACCATGACACACCTCGTTCCCATAAAACCCTTTGAAAAAGCGGGCATACAATCTCTTTAAGTCGAAGGCTTCGACCAAAACGCTTCAAAGTCTGTGCGCAGCTTGGTATAGCGATTCAACTTTCTCATCTCTTCCGAGATCAAATCCAAATACACTTGCTTTAAGTCCATTGTCGTACTTTTTTCAGCAAGCTCGACGTATTCTTTCACACGTTTTTCTTGGAAGTTCCGACACTCTCGAATTGCCTCAAGGATTTGTAAGCCGTGAATATCCACAAAATCTAAACGTCTTTTTTCGATCGTGCGAGGATCTAATACATTCATTTTGATTTTCCTTATTTCAGAAAAACATACACAGATGTCAATCGTCTCTCAGCCAAGAAGCCGCAGCCACCCTTTTTTTCTTTATTTATTTAAAAGAAATAGGCTTTGATTCACAGTCTGAGTGTACAACTAAATTATCGACAAGCAATCTTTTTTAGCCCAAATTTAAAGCCATCTACACACCAGTGCTTAATTTTAGTGCAGTTTTATTGACCAATATCAGCGCATTTCGACCTCACACAAAGACCGATGCAGCACAAAGCTTTTCGCTTCATTTGCATGACGATCATGCTCTCATTGATATGGATAAATGGAAATGAAATCTTTTGGACTATTAAAACAAGTACATCGATAGGCTCCACATCCATTCTGGTCATCACCTTGAGCATTGGCAGCTTTGTACCGAGTATTGTCCGAAGATGACCTGTAGCTCACGCGCCCCCTCCTTATACTACAGCACGGATAATTCAAACGGGCTGACTCCAGCACGCCACAATCCAGCCATTATCGTAATAAAACAAATGCCGAGAGCAGCAGATCATGACGATCAGTACTAACCACTTATTAAAAGAAGCTGCCGACATCGTCGTGCGCAAGAAACTCGACTTTAAACTGGATAGCAGCCTACCCAAATATTGGTATGAGCATAACCCGATCAAGACACGGTTGATGGATGCAGTCTGCGCAACCTTCCCAGAAGGCGAGAAATACTTCATCGTCAGCGTGCGTCACTTTCGCGAACAAATCAAGAACCGCAAATTATTGAATGATGTCACCGACTTCATTCAACAAGAAGCCCAACACGGTATCGTCCATACCCAGTTTAATGATTTCCTGCGCCAGCAAGGTTTACCGATCGACAAGCTCGAAGACAACCTCAAAGCCAAGCTCGAAAATAGCCGAAAGACATTTTCACCAGAAATGAATCTAGCCGTCACCGCGGCCTGTGAACATATCACGGCGATGTTTGCCAAATGTTTTTTTGAACAGCAAGCCACCATGCAGGGCGTTCAAGATCCCCGCATTCTTGCCATGTTAGCGTGGCACTCGATTGAAGAATTTGAACATAAAGCAGTCGCCTTTGACGTGATGAAAACGGTCGCCCACGTACCATACGCCATGCGCGCTGGTGCGATGCTCTTTCTGACCGTAGATATGCTGAGCGAAATCTTTATCAATGCGCACTCATTCCTTAAAGCCGACGGCTTCGGTCCCGTGCAACGCGCCAAATTTATTGGTGAAGGTCTGGTCTGGGGATTTAGTCCGAAAGGCGTGCTGGCACCGATGGCTACATCGTGGTTGAGCTACTTTAAACCCAGCTTTCACCCCAATCAGGAAGGGACTGTCGACCAATACCCCATTTGGCTCAAGGTCTTTGCCGAAACTGATGATCCAATTTTGGCTGGACAAGCATTTCATCGCGCTGGGAAAACCACTTCCACGAGCAAACCGCTATTGAGCCGTATTTTCCAACGTCGCGCATGATCACACTGCCACACCATCTCCGAGAGCAACCATGAATCCTATCAGCCAAAAGATGCAAGGTGCCGAACTCGCAGTCTGGCTCGCATCAAGCGTTCTGGTGCAAAATTTTACGGCGAGCTTTCGGATTAAAGGCCATTTTAGCGAAGCAGAATTACGCGATGCGATCGTCCGTGTCCGCGAAAAATTCCCGACGTTATCCATGCATGTTGTGCCCCAGAGCAATGGCGGTGCTGACTTTGTCTATAATCCAGCGTTAGAAATACCACTGCGCATCGTGGAGCGTGCAACCGACCAGACTTGGAATACGGTGCAGACACACGAGATGGGTTTGCCGTTTAATATGTTGAAAGAGCCACCCGTTCGCGTGGTATGGATTCGCGGCGATGGCATATCAGAGTTGCTCTTGGTCTGTCACCATGCCTTTGCCGATGGACTCGCGGGATTTATTGTCCTACGTGACCTACTGATCTTGCTGGGCAATCCGCAAAAAAGGTTCGAGAGCCTACCGCTGTTTCCGCCGCTCAATGCCATGATTCCAGAGTTTTCAGGCAAATGGCGTGTGACTTTACTCGCACGATTTAAAGCACGTCTATTGAAATTCCTGCTGCGCATGAAGATGGTCAGCCTCAAGGCCTTTAGCCTAGCACCTGTGACGGTACCACCCAGATATTTTATTCAGACTTGGGAATGGAGTCGCACCGATACCACAAATTTTTCCGCACGCTGTAAGGCGGAAAACACCACCGTACAAACCGCGTTGTGTACTGCATTTTTACGCGCCTTTGCTGAATTTCATGGCGATACCTGGAATCGCCGCATTCAGAATCCAATTAACCTGCGCAACCGCCTCACCCAAAAAGTCGGCGAAGCGTTTGGCCTGTATATCACGGCGATTAAATTTGACGTCGACTGTCATCCTGAACATGACTTTTGGGAAGTGGCGCGCGAAATCAAGCAAATCCTCAAAAACAAAGCCGATGACAAATCCGTATTTGGTGAATTAACCGATGGCTGCACCCTAATGGACGAACTTGTCCCCGCAGTGACGCCAAGCTTTATCGCAAAACAACTGACCAAGATGGACTACGACCTGTCTATCACCAACCTTGGAAACCTCGATTTTCCGAATCAATTTGGCGATCTCGAATTTGAGAATATCTTCCCTTCGACCATTGGTAAACTCGATGAAGTGGTGGTCTGTGTCATGACCTTACGCGGCAGAATGACCTTCTCTTTTACCTTTACGGATGTGAAGTACAGCAAAGTAGAGATCGAGATGATCAAGTCGCTGGCACTGAAATGGATCAACGCCGCCTTAGATGCACCTCAAAGCGAGATCGATGTAATGACCAGCATCGCGTAGCGAGCAATGGTTTAAATATGTGTACACATTGATGTGAAAACAATGCGAAAAATAACGGTTTAAGGAACGATCAACCGATGTATCACTCCAGCTTTAATCATGACTTACCCGCATCGGCCATTGCTCTACGCGATATGGTGCGCCGCTTCGTCGCCGAAGAAATCACCCCGATTGCGCAAGAGATTGATAAAAAAGATCACTTCGCCAAAACACTCTGGCAAAAACTCGGCTCGCTCGGCCTGCTCGGAATCACCGTCGCGGAAGAATACGGCGGCGTAGGCTTAGGCTATCTCGAACATGCGATTGTCACCGAGGAAATCTCACGTGGTTCAGCGGCAATTGGCCTGTCCTACGGATGTCACTCCAATCTCTGCGTCAATCAGATCAGCCTCAACGGCAGTCATGAACAAAAACTGAAATACCTACCGAAACTGGTCACGGGTGAGCACATCGGCTCGCTGGCCATGTCGGAACACACCGCAGGCTCCGACGTCGTCAGCATGAAGCTCCGCGCCGAGCTTCAGGGCGACCACTACGTGTTGAACGGCAGTAAAATGTGGATCACTAATGGCCCTGATGCCGATGTTCTTGTCGTCTATGCCAAGACCAATCCGGATGCCAATCAGCACGGCATCACTGCGTTCATTATCGAAAAAAACTTTGCGGGTTTTAGCACGGGTATCAAACTCGACAAACTCGGCATGCGTGGCTCAAACACCAGTGAGCTGATCTTTCAAGACTGCAAAGTGCCCAAAGAAAACGTACTCGGGCAAGTCAATAAAGGGGTCAAAGTCCTGATGTCAGGGTTGGACTACGAGCGCATTGTGCTTGGTGCGATTCCACTGGGCATTATGGCGGCTACGCTTGATGTTGTTGTACCCTATGTACACGAACGCAAGCAGTTTGGTCAGCCAATTGGCGAATTCCAATTGATGCAAGCCAAACTGGCAGACATGTACGTTGGCTATAACGTCTGCGCCGCTTACAGCTATGCGGTCGCCAAAGCTGCAGATCGCGGCGAAACCACGCGCAAAGATTCCGCTGGCACAATTCTTTATAACGCCGAAAAAGCCACATGGATGGCAGGTCAAGCGATTCAAGCACTGGGCGGTAACGGTTACATCAATGACACTCCCACAGGGCGCTTATGGCGCGACGCCAAACTCTGTGAAATCGGCGCAGGAACCTCCGAAGTACGCCGTATCCTCATTGGCCGCGAACTCTTTGCCGAGACTCAATAAGTACGACGGTTTCTTCCCCGAGAAAGCAAAAAACCGCAGGGATTGCGGTTTTTTGTTGTGTTGGTGTTGACTAACTCAACAGCTCAAGTAGGTTGGTGCTGACGCAGGAATCCCAACAGAGCTCACAAAACGCTCACTACAACGTAAGCGGATTATGCTTCCTAGTCGTTGGGCTTCGTTCCTCAGCGCCAACCTACAAAGTCAGCTCAACTTACGCGAGTTTTCCTTATAAAGTAATGCTGAAAGTGCTTGATGATGGGAGATTGCGCAACATTGTCCACGTTCACTAAATGTGACAAATAAGATTCCACTTCCAGCCGTCGCATGTCACGTGGATGACGCACTGGATGAAAAATGACATCGCGTTTTATCCAACCTCATTACGCCTGCTCAGTCCGATAACTCGTATGTTTGTAACGTATATGCTGCCTGACTCAATCAAGAAGTTTGGGCTGTTGAACTGACACTTTTATTATCCTTGTTATTTTTATAATTTACTGGTAGTTTTTAGTTTAAATAAATCAATATTATATTGTTTAATATTTAATCAAATAGGCATCTTATGTGGCAGGTTTTGGAATCTTATGCGTCACCCCTGCCGCATAAGAGTAGTTAGGCGTCAATAAAAAATGGATTACCGAGAGTTCATCATCCAATTTCAAGACCATCTGGCACCAAAGCTTGATGCGTATGAACAGGCAATTTATCTCTACATCTTTCGCCATAGCCGCTTGCTTGGCATCGAGGAAGTCACCATAGGCTTCAAGTCAGCGCGCACCCGCATGGCATGCGGCATTGGCGAAAAGGGCAAGCCAATGTCAGAGAACACCGCGTACGTGAAGTTGGCCTCTTTGCAAGAGAAGATGTGCATCTCAATCCTCCGCACCACTCACACTGGTCGCGCATTGAAATTGCACCTGCCAAGCGAAATACAAGGAGTGGTTGTAGAGCAACCAGCTGAGGTGGAGCAGGACCTGGAGGCAATGGACTTCTTCACTGAGCCAGAAAACCGATTGCTGCTGCTGAAGCGAGAAGGTAACCGTTGTTTCTACACGCTCCAAGCGCTTGATCACAGTAACTTCATTGTCGAGCATGTTGTCTCCAGACCTGCAGGAAACAACAGCTATCGGAACTTGGTCGCGGCTTCAAGGGAAGCGAACAACAAGAAGGGCGCCTCGTCAGCCGAAGATTTTTTCAGGCGCCTTTATCGCGAAGGATTTTTAAATGAATCAGAGTTCGAAGAACGTCTTCATAAGCTCGCGCAACTCAAGGCCGGCGAGCTTAAACCACCAATTGCGTAGCGCGTGCCGCCTAACTGGCGGTTCAACGCGGACAAAAATGCTTCGCATTTTTGCCGGTTAACCTTGGCGTTAGGTAATGATATGACTTCTTGTTACGAGTGGTTTTCTTTTCCAAGTGAGTTTTTCGTCAAATGCCCGAAATGCGACGGTATTTCAAAATGTACCAACTCTCCAATCATTAAAGAAAAACAAATTGGTGGAGCAATTCATTATGAGTCCCTTGGTAAGTTAGGCGTATTTGAAGGCGATATTACATGTATCAATTGTGGTTTTGCAGGAAGGGCATCAATAAGTTGGCCTCGTGACGCATATTGGCAGTGTGAAGTAAAAAGTAAAATACTATGGGCTTGGTCATTAGAGCATACAAATGTTTTATTGGCATATATTCAGTCCTCCGAAAGGAATTTACATGACTACTCAGGTTATATGTCATCATTATTACATTTACCCTCACATTTTAAACTGGCAAAGAATCGTGATGCAGTAGTTGCATCATTGAAAAAATTAATCGCTAACTCTCATTAAAAAGTCAATATCTGTTCCGAATCTGCCTAACTTTTGCATCAACTGCGACAAGTACCCAGCCGATTATTGTGTATTTTTTTATGATTCTGAGGTAGTCTCAGTTTTTAATTTTGTTATGGGTACTTGCGCGTTATGCGGGTAGTTAGGCAATTCAATCCATAGAATCGTAGGACTCCATGAAAACACTAACCAAAGCAGATCAGGCGGCCATTACTCCCAAGAAGGCATTCGTCTTGCTACAAGAGGGAAATGTTCGCTTTGTAAACAATCTGAAAGCCAATAGAAATTTATTGCAGCAGGCGAATGAAACATCTGATGGGCAGCATCCATTCGCAATTATCTTAAGCTGCATCGATTCAAGAACTTCCGCAGAGATTATATTCGATCAGGGATTAGGAGATATTTTTAGCGTTAGGATCGCCGGAAACATTCTTAATGAAGACATATTGGGAAGCATGGAGTTTGCATGTAAGGTTGCAGGGGCAAAAATCATTTTGGTTCTTGGCCACAGTAAATGCGGCGCCATTAAAGGAGCGTGCGATCATGTGGAAATGGGCAATTTGACGGCGCTGTTGTCAAAGATACGGCCAGCTATTGATGAGGAAAATACCGTTTCTGAAAACAGAAACTCAGACAATGAGTTGTTTGTTGACAAAGTTTCTCAAATTAACGTGAGCAGGGTCGTGAATGGAATTATTGAGCGGAGTCCAATTTTGAAAGAAATGGCGGAGAGAAAAGAAGTTATGATTATCGGCGGAATGCATGAACTGACAACGGGAAAGGTAACGTTTACTGCGGGAAATGCCTAACCATTCGTTGCAGGCGCGACGTCCCTGACGGGCCGCGGCCTGAACTCAAACGTTAGACATCTTAAAGCGTAGCGAGCGTAGGATAGATTCAGCCCATCAAAACATCAGATACACTTCCTGAACCAACCAAAACCCAGATGCCGAATGATGGGCTAAAGCCCATCCTACCCCCAACTCCAACTTAAATTCTCATAGAGGCATCTCGCGTAGATTGGACAGCCTGTGGGCTAAAGCCCACGCTACGATTTTCATCTTAAATAATGCACATTCTCAGGCACATCGACTTTGAACCACGCAGCATACAGTGCAGGAACAAAAACAAGCGTCAGTAAAGTACCGACAAACAGACCACCCATGATCGCAATCGCCATCGGGCCCCAAAATAAGCTCGAGGTCAGCGGATACATGCCGAGCATTGCAGCAGCAGCGGTCAAAATAACTGGACGCGCACGACGCGTCGTGGCCTCAATGATCGCCTCATATTGATAGCTACCCTCGCGCTCATCCTGCGAGATTTGATCAACCAGAATCACCGAGTTGCGCATCACCATTCCCGCCAAAGCAATCACGCCAATCAGTGCGACAAAGCCAAACGGCGAACCAGAAATCAACAGCGCGGGAACGACACCGATTAACCCGAGTGGCGCGGTCAGGAACACCATGCTGGCCTTGGAAAAACTATGCAACTGCGCCATCAGCAACAACAGAATGATCATGATCATCACGGGTACCACAGCGACAATCGCCATATTTGCCGCGTTACTTTCTGACACGGCACCCGCCATTTCAATCTCATAACCGACTGGCAGCTTGCTGCGAATTTCAGCCAGTTGTTTATCAATCTCTGCGCTCGCATAAGGCGCTTGCACACCATCAGCAACATCAGCCGAGACGCCAATAAAGCTATTACGGTTATAACGCCACAGTACGGGATCTTCATACCCTGGGGTAATGGTGGCGATCTGCGACAGCGGCACGGCACCACCATTACGGGTAAAGAGTACGACTTGACCTAGTGACGCCAGAGACTGACGCTCATTTCTATTCGCCCGCACCATGACTTCGACTTGTTCCTCACCTTTTGGAATCGTCGTCGGCGATAAACCACCCAACATCACTTGAATGGTATCCGCCAAGTCTTTCTTAGAAATGCCCAACATCGCGGCTTTTTCTTGATTGACATTGATATTGATATTGCGGGATTTTTCATTCCACTCAAGCAACGTGTCTTTGACTAAAGGCTCTTTTCGCATCACAGCCTGTACCTGATAGGCAATGTCTCGCAGCTTATTGGTATCAGGTCCTTTCACGCGGAAAGAAATTGCGTATTTAACCGGTGGACCGAACTCAAGCCGTTTGACCTGTCCAAAGGCATCAGGGAAGTGGCGTCCATCACTAAATAAATGGAGCAGTTTGCTGCGGACACGCTCTCGCGCATCGAGATCCTTAGTCAGGATAACCATTTGAGCATAGCTCGCGTTGGGAAGTTCAGGCACGGCAGAGAGATAATACTGCGGGCTGCTCTTGCCAATATATGAGGTATAAAACTGGATGTCTTGGTCGTTTTTCAGCATTTTTTCCAGACGTTTGACATCAGTTTCGGTCGCGGCAAAAGATGAGCCGGGACGTAAGGTTAACGTGACATGCAATTCTAAACGCGAAGCGACAGGGAAAAATTGTTGCTGTACCACCGTCATCCCCAACAAGGAAACAACAAACAACCCGATGGTAATGGCGATCACAATCCATTTGCGATGGATCGCGATGGCGATGACGCGTTTAAAGTTCCGAAAAATCGGTCGATCATAGGGATCATGCTCTAACTTGCCTTGATTCGGATGGCGATCTGGCAGCAGTTTGACGCCTAAATAAGGCGTAAACACCACAGCCACCAGCCATGACACCATCAGCGCAGCACCCAAAATCCAGAAGATTCCGCTGGCATATGTCCCTGCATCGGACTTGGCTAGACCCACAGGCATAAAGCCCGCCATCGTGATGAGCGTACCCGTCAGCATCGGAAAAGCCGTCGAGGTATAGGCAAAAGATGCGGCTTTAATGCGATCCCATCCAGCCTCCATCTTAATTTGCATCATCTCCACCGCAATGATCGCGTCGTCGACCAACAACCCAAGCGAGATAATCAAAGCACCTAATGTGACGCGATCCAGACCCCAACCATTCATCTTCATAATCACCGCCACGATGGCGAGAACCAGCGGAATACTGGTGGCAACGACTAAACCCGCACGGAATCCCAGCGCGATGAACGAGATGACCAGCACAATGACCAAGGCTTCGAGGAAGCTCTTTTCAAATTCGCCAATGGAACTTTCCACAACTTTAGGTTGATCGGCGATCTTGGTGATGTTCAAGCCGACTGGCAGCGATTTATTCAGTTCAGCCATCTTGGCATCAAGATCTTTACTGAAATCGAGGACATTACTACCCTGCTGCATCGTCAGACCAATGACCAATGTCCGCTTCGCGTTAAAACGAATTTCATAGTCTTTCGGGTCTTGGTAGCCTGTCCGAATGGTCGCAATATCGCGTAAATGGACGATTGTAGATCCGACGCGAATCGGTGTTCGGCCGACATCTTTGGCATTTTTTAAGGAATTGCCAATACGAACATAGACCCGATCGTTCTTGGTTTCAAAGATCCCTGCTGAAGCAACGGGGTCTTGCTGTGACAAAGCATTAATAATCGTGCTCGGCGACAGGTTTAAACTCGCTAATTTTCGACTGGAAAACTCGACAAAAATCTGTTCTTTTTGTTGACCAAAGATATCTATTTTTTTGGTATTGGGAACAGCTTGTAATCCACGTTTAATATCATTGGCGTAATTCAGAAGTTTGGCATAACTCAACCCTTTACCTTGCACGG
Organism: uncultured Moraxellaceae bacterium; assembly: GCA_964373105.1. Taxonomy (GTDB): domain Bacteria; phylum Pseudomonadota; class Gammaproteobacteria; order Pseudomonadales; family Moraxellaceae; genus Aquirhabdus. Next base: position 17,512 of record CAYJTU010000055.1, read on the forward strand.
CGTAAAGAACGGTATAAATATCTGAATATTCATCGTTATAAATTGGATCAGACACGCCAGGCGGAAACTCGCTCCGAATGTCGCTGATCTTCTTGCGCGCTTGATACCATGCGTCTTTGAGTTCATCGTCACTCATTCCGCCCTTCATCTCCAGCAGCAGACCACCGTAATTCTGCCGACTAAAAGACTGGATGGCTTTCACCTGATCGACTTCGCGCAGCTTGTTTTCAAGACGATTGATAACTTGGTTTTGGACTTGTTCTGACGTCGCGCCGGGCCATGTCATCATCACCGACATGACTGGCACGTTAAACTGTGGGTCTTCCGAACGGCCTAATCCATGAAAGGCGATCCCCCCTGCAACCATCGAAAGAATAATCAGAAACAGCACAAAAGTTTGTGTCTTTACGGCCCATTCAGACAAATTAAATGACTTCATCATAGGATCACGATCTGGCGCTTAGCGGAGTAGCATCGCTGCTTTGCGATGTTGCGTTCTGTGGTGCGATGCGTTGAACCTGACTTTGCACTGGACTGGGTACTGGGCTAAATACTGGGCTTTGCTCTGAACTGACTTCGTCATCGTCCTGTGACTGCTCTATGGCCTCGACAGTCATTTGATCATCCAAATGTTCAATGCCCAAGCTTACGACCTGCATTCCAACGGTCAGTCCTGTCACTTCGACCCTCGTTTCGGTAAAGCGCAGGACATTAACCGGTACTTGACGTAAGTGATGCTCAGGAGTGACCACCCAGACATAAGTACCGCGATTGGTCTTACCCACAGCCCCTGAAGGCAGACTAATGACATCGCTGTTTGAGTTGTTCGTCTTAGTCCCTGTCTTAGCCCCATTTTTAATCAAGGTGACTTGCGCACTCATGCCTTGTTTAAATTGAAGCATCGCTGCTGGAGTCATTCCGAGTAAACGATAACGTGCTTGAAAATTTTGGCTCATGCCAGCCGCAACGGGAGAGACGGTACGTAGTTTCAGCGCGATTTTTTGCGATGGATTATCTGGGCCACTTGACCAAAACTCAGCGCTTGCCTGCCATAAAGCAATGTCTGTCACCATATAGTCTGGTAGATCGACAACCAACTCCATCTCACCCTGATCAGACAAGGTCGCAACAGGTTGCCCCTCGCCCACCACTTGCCCAACCTCAAAATTCAGGTTGCTGATCACCCCAGCACGAGGCGCGGTCAACGCGAGATAACGCACTTTATTTTGGTTGAGATTGAGCTGGCGCTCGGCCTGCGCAGTCATCGCCGCACTGGCGTTTTTCTTAGCGA
>CAYJTU010000056.1:0-18775 GCA_964373105.1 uncultured Moraxellaceae bacterium
AAAGATCGTTAGAGCGACCGCTGGTGATGGTAACGGAGAGATTATTTTTGCATTGAGGGATTAAAAAAGTAAAAAGTAAAAAAGTAAAAAACCGACTCAATAGAGTCGGCTTTTCTGTGCTATTCAAATGAAAAGATGTAAAACTTGATTGATCTCATCAAGCCTCTTCTTTGACCCCAGTCATATCCACTGGCGTATCACCCATCACATCAACCAAAGTTATGCCACCAGATTTCGCCTGATCATTACGACGGTTTTCAAGTCGACTCAAGTAGGCTTCATCAATTCCGCCTGTGACATACTCACCATCAAATACTGAACAATCAAAACGCTCAATATGTGGATTGCCTTCACGTGCTGCATCAATCAGATCTTGCAGATCCTGATAGATCAAACGATCAGCACCAATGATCTGGCGTACTTCTTCTACCGTGTGACCTGAGGCGATCAACTCGCTTTTGGCAGGCATATCGATGCCGTAGACGTTCGGGAACTTCACGGGTGGTGCTGCAGACGCGAAGAACACTTGGAGTGCACCGGCATCACGCGCCATCTGAATAATTTCATGACAAGTGGTGCCACGGACAATCGAATCATCGACCAGCAAGACATTCTTGCCTTTAAATTCAAGCTCGACAGGATTCAACTTTTGACGCACGGATTTTTTGCGTTGACTCTGACCAGGCATGATGAAGGTACGGCCAATATAACGGTTCTTCATAAAGCCTTCGCGGTACTTCACACCCAGCAATGATGCGAGTTCAAGGGCCGCGGTACGGCTGGTTTCTGGGATAGGAATCACCACGTCAATCTTGTGATCTTCGCCCCACTCACGCAAGATCTTATGAGCAAGTTTCTCGCCCATCCGCATACGCGACTTATAAACCGAAATGCCATCAATCGTCGAATCTGGACGAGAGAAGTATACATACTCAAAAATACAAGGATTGTAGACGGGATTCTTTGCGCAAATTTTGGTAAAAATTTGACTGTCTGAGTTGATATAGATCGCCTCACCCGGCTGGATATCGCGTACGACATTGAAGCCAAGCGATGTAATCGCCACTGACTCAGAGGCTAAGATATATTCTTTTTTACCATTCTCTGCATCGCGCTCACCATAGATCAATGGGCGTATCCCATTCGGGTCACGGAAACCGAGCAAGCCATAGCCTGTGACCATGGCAATCGCCGCATAGCCGCCTTCACAGCGAGTGTAGACTTTAGTCACTGCATCAAAAATATCATTTTCATTGGGATTTTCTTTGCCCAATGCTTGCAGCTCATGTGCAAACACGTTGAGCAGCACTTCAGAGTCTGAATCGGTGTTGATATGGCGCAAGTCTGAGCGGAAGAGCGTCGCCGCGATTTTATCGGCATTGGTCAAGTTACCATTGTGCGCAAGCGTGATGCCATAAGGTGAGTTCACGTAGAACGGCTGTGCTTCAGCAGAGCTGCTAGAGCCTGCAGTTGGATAGCGCACGTGGCCCATGCCAAAATTGCCGACCAAGCGGCGCATATGACGGGTATGAAACACGTCGCGCACCATGCCATTTTCTTTACGCAGGAACAAGCGACCATCTTGGAAAGTCACGATTCCTGCCGCATCTTGCCCACGATGTTGGAGCATCGTCAGAGCATCGTATAACATTTGATTAACTGGCGTTTGAGCGGCAATGCCTACGATTCCACACATAACAACCTCGCGGATGACTGGGACAAAAAATAAAATGAACAATACAACGTATAAAACACAATCTACCGCATACTTTTTAATACAACCAATGACTGCAAAAATCTATCTTCAATCCGTGGGCTTTACATCGGGGTGAGGGAGCTTGATTTCAAGCTTAGTTTGTGGCTCTGTCACCGGGGCTTTCGGCGTACGCAACTCATCCCAGGCCGTTGTCGCCAGATCACGCCCGACACTCACCGCCAGCGGCGCATAAGGCAAGAGCGATGGCGCTAAAACGGACTGCTGCCACCACTTTTCTTTACTTGCCCAAGAGCCGATGAAACTCATCACCACCAATACGATCAGTACACCGCGCGCTGCGCCAAACACGCCACCAGCAAGTTTTTCAATCGGCGTCAATGCCAATGCATCAATCAAGGATTTCAGCAATAAACTAAAACCCCAAACAATCGTCAACATCAGTAAAACAATGACCAAGAACGCTAAAGCAGTTTGCAGTACCGGATCTGTCACTACACCTGCAAATACGTGTGCCATGGTACGCGCATAGTGCGTGCCCATGTATAGCGTCGCAAACCAACCCAACAACCCCACTAATGACTGGACTAAACCGACTTTAAATCCGCGATACAAACTCCACAGCACAATCACTGCGATCACGATATCTAATGTCGAAAATCCACTCAAACCATCCATTACGCCAGCGCTCGGACAGCGTCATTAATCAGTTCTGGACCACGGTAGATCAAGCCACTGTAGACTTGAACCAAGGTTGCACCGGCATTAATCTTGGCTTTAGCATCAGTACCACTCGTAATCCCGCCCACACCAATGAGAGGAATTTTGCCGTCGAGGCGCGTAGCAAAATCAGCGAGAATCTGGGTACTCTTGGCAAAAACTGGTTTACCGGATAAACCACCCGCCTCCGCGCCATGGGGCAATGATTCCACGCCAATGCGCGATAAGGTCGTATTGGTGGTAATCAATCCGTCAATTTCAAAACGTAATAGCTGCTGACTGATAAACTCAACATCACTCGGCTCTAAATCGGGTGCGACTTTAAGCGCCAAAGGTACATAGCGACCATATTGGCTATGTAATTGCGATTGACGGTTTTTTAAGGTTTCGAGTAATGCACTGAGCGCATCACCACTTTGTAGTGAGCGTAGACCTTGCGTATTTGGCGAGGAGATATTGACCGTAATATAAGACGCATGGGCATAGACTTTGTCCATGCATTTTAAATAATCATCAGCGGCTTGCTCTACAGGCGTATCGAAGTTCTTGCCGATATTAATGCCTAAAACACCTTTGAACGTTGCTTTTTGTACATGAGCAACCAAGGCATCGACGCCTTCGTTATTAAAGCCCATACGGTTAATAATTGCATCGGCCTTAGGCAATCTAAATAAACGCGGTTTAGGATTCCCTGCCTGTGCACGCGGTGTGATCGTCCCGATTTCAATCGAACCGAAACCCAAAGCTGCAAGAGCATCGATATACTCACCATTTTTATCTAACCCAGCTGCAAGTCCAACAGGGTTATCAAAGGTAAGCCCCATGCAGTGCACAGGCTGAGATATTTTTGGAAAAAGACGCGGCAGGATACCGAGCTTGGCAGCACATGCGATAGAGGCTAACGTCGCATAATGAGCGCGTTCCGGATCGAGTGCGAATAGTGCAGGGCGTGTCAACGCATATAACATAGGCTAGAACATATGGCAGCTTCAAAACGCGATTATACGCTCAACAACACCATGTTGCACGACTTTACAAACTCGGTTTATTGATTTTTGAGCAGTTCCGCACTTTAGTTCAATCTGGTTGGCGATCTAATCCACGGACCAATCGCCACGCAGCAAATCCAAGACCCGTCACGATGATCACCAAAATGCCCCATAGGCCATATCTGCGCCAAGGGATTGTTTGGGGGATGACTTCTATCGTTCCCAACTGCGCCGCTTGCGCATCAGGCAACTCAATCGGTAAATCTGAATCGAGTAAGTTATTATCCGTTGGACTATTAATTTCCAAATGATAAGGGGCTTGCCCTTGCGCTAAGAAGTATAAGGTCTGGGTGGGGCCATAAAGCGTTGCAGGCAGTGACTCCGAGCGTGGACCTGTGCCCTGCAGCTTCCAACTTGCTGCGCGGAGCAAAGACTGGTCAAGATCGGTTGTTGTTTGGTCATTCAGCCATAACGTATCATTGACTGCTACTTGACCTACAGGTGGCGTTTTCCAATGATGCAGACTTTGCTGAGCCAGCAACTGCCACTTTTCCGAAACGCGCCGCTTTCCTGATTGTGCCGGTTGCAGTGCGGACAAGGATAAGGACCAGACTTGATTCTCTGGGATACGAAACTTCACCCCCGATGCAGCAATTGGAAGCGCTAGGTCTAAAGACCACTCGCCCACCTGCTGAGTGCCAGGTGGATTTCCCTGCTGAGCACCGGTTTGCACTGCTGTGGGTTGGAAAGTGACTGCCTGACTTTGTAATACATTCTTTTCAGGGATAACGATTGTCAGATTCGCACCAGTTAATGCCAGCGGAGATGAAAGGGATAAGCGCCAATAGCGATATTGCTCACTCACCTGAATACTACTTTGCTTAAGTTGACGATCTGCAGCCGAAGGTTCCGCTGTCTCTAGCAGAGATGCCGTCGCGACTTGAGACCAACTGACCAGATCATCACTCCCCTCCAAAGTCGCATCGATCGCCAACGCAGATTTGGGCCACAGCAATGTGATTTTTCGGACATCACTGCTTTTATCAATCGGCTGATTGGCCGACTGCTCAGGCATGGCGAGCAACCATTTCTGATCTGCGCCGTGACCCGCCTGCTCCAACTGTTTAATCTGCGATGTGCTCGCGGCATGGGTAGGTAAAGTGACTGTCGCTTGAGTTTGTCCATTGTTAAGCTGAAATTCAAGACGAGCGGCGTCAGTGGTGGTGATTGGCGCTTGTGCGGGCCAGTGATAGGCACGTAATCTCACGACGTCTTCACGCGCAGGCTCCATGGGAGTCTTGATCCGGATGGGCATCACATGGCGATGTGCATCAAGGACTTGATAGTTACGATCATCATGATTGGCATGGCGATTGAGCAGCGCAATCACGGAGAGCGGTAGGTCGATTTTCTCAATACCCGAATTGGGCGCGGCCGCGGTATTTGAAATTTGGATGGGAACGCGGACGTGGATCGGAACCGATTCCGCATAAATCATCGAACTGGAGCAGAAGCCAGACAGGAGGAATAAACGAACCCACCTTAAAGTAGGTCGAGGATGATAAGAAGCGCGCTCTATCTGACTGATCTTATTCATGAGGATTTGTTCCTGCTTTATTCTGATCTAGTTTTTCTTTATGACTAGCGTCAATTTGTTCTGCATCACTGCTATCTACATCTTTTGCTCGTGTTCGTGCAGGGGGGAGAGGTGCGATATAACCAATTAATAGCATAATCAATCCAGCACCGATAAACGAAATAATACGCGCCATCGCACCGACATGCGACAAATCAACCAACAGTAGTTTTACTACCACCAAAACTAAAAGGGCGATACCAGCAAGCCACACTTCACGCCAAGCGCGCCGACTGGCAAAGCCTGTTAACAGCAGTGCTAATAATGTCCAAACAATGGTTAATGAGGTCTGTACCGTGTCATCATACCAACCATCTGGCCATAGCGGTGCCCCAGCCCACTCATGTAAGGTGCGTACCAAAATCCCAGTTAAAGTCCAGAAAGCGGCCACCCCTATCGCTGCATATACGATTTTTTTTAATTGCAAAGGGACATAGGCGGATAAACGTAAGGCTGCGAACCCGACTAAGGCAAAGGTAATATCAAGCGCATTGATCAGCGGTATATAGACCAGCCCAAAGAATCGACCATCCATGTCCGTATTGGCCATAAATACCCAAACTCCAAACAATATCAGGATCGGTAAAGCAATATCCTCGAGCAATTGCTGTCGATCAAGCCAAGCTGGGACACGTTTTAAAGTCATCAGTCCAAGGATCAGCAGTGCGGGAATCAGCGCCGGAAGCGTCCATAAAATAACGATCTCACCGGTCGCAAGCAATAGAATACCGCTGGCCCAAATCACTTGATCCGCGCGACTGGAACTGGTTTGGATCGTTGAGTTACTGAGACTATTTGCGGATATGACCTTCGCCAAACGAATCAACGATACGGTAGCCAAAATGATCCAAGCGATGCTGAGAGGTAAGAATAAAGGGTTGGTAAATGTGGACAAAACGGTCAGAAGCGTTACAGGTAACAAAACACGAACCGCCCAGCGAATCTCAACCCAATTGAGTAGTCGATCCAAAATTAAACCCAAGACCATCAAAAGCAATAGGTTTATCGCGATACGCACTGCAAAGACTGACTCAAGTAGCACATCACTGAAATAACTAAGCTTGGATAAGTTCAAATCAATAAATAATCCGCTAGCGACTAAACCCACGCTCAGTACCAGACCTGCAAGCCCCAAGAAACGAGAATACTCCGCTGGCTTGCCGGTCGGAGAAAGCGTATGCGTCTTTGTATGCTGAGTCCGCAGCATAGCGGCCGAAATTAATATCGTCGCCGCCAAAACCCCAAGTCCAATCGTGATCTCAGGATCGCTGTCTAGTGCTGTCCAAGCCAATACGCCACAACTGATCAATTGCAGCAGTAAGCCAAATGCGATCGACCACGGACGGTGCTGACGCTGACCTAACCAGACCAATCCAGCCCCTTGTACCGCCCAGCCTGCCGACGTCCACTGTGCATCCAACGCCAAGGGCAATACCAAGGCCAAGAAACCCACCCCGAGTGCCAATGTCCCTTCAGTCAGCAATCTCAGCGCCCCACCCTGCCGCAAGAGATAGCGGCCAAGTAAGAGATATACACCCGATAACACGGCACTACTGATCGCCAGCGCATAAGGTAAATCATGCAGCAACCCAGCTTGTAAACCGAAACCCAATATTGGCACCCCAAAGAGCAGTGAGCCATCCACCACAGGGATATGCTGATTGCTCGCTCGCACCTTCACCAATTGCTGGCTATAACGTACAACGATGAACAAGTACAAACTCAGATGAACCAGCAACAACCCTTCAAGCGGCCAGCGCAGGAATGGTGCAAGTGTCGCCCAAGCATCGATATGGTATTGCTGCCAGCCCCAAAATCCTGCGAGCCCAAAGGTAAAAAAAGCCCCGAGTAGATTCAAGACTTTCCAAGTTCGATAGTGCGCCAGCCAAGCAATTGCAGCATTGAGCAGCAAATAGTAACTGAATAACCCCACGACATTGCCACTGCCATCCGAGGTCAAAATGGGGGCTAAAAATGCGCCTGAAAAAGCCATAAAGGCCAGTGGAAAAGCATCTTGTTTAAGCGCGAGTACTGCGGTAATGATGGACAGAATTGCAAGTAGACCAAACGTCAGTCCATTCGGTAGCAGATGGTATAAACGGAAAGCGGCGAACAACGTCAAATACAAAATCGCAAGTCCAGCCCCCTCCAAGCTTAGGGCATATCCACGCCGCGATAAGGCCGCCACAACCGCTTCTTTGACATCGCCGAGATCATCTCGCTCCTGATCACCAGCACTTTGCGATATCTGCGGCTGATTTGATTTTGCGGCTAAGCGAATCCCGAGCAATGTTAAAACAAAGCCCCCAAAAGCCACCAATGCCAGACGAACTTCAAGTGGGACATACACATGCTCACTGGCAAAGCGTAATAGCAATACCACGCCAATCAGCAAAACAATAACCCCCACACGCACAATCGCATTACCCCCTTGGAACCACGCCAAGAAAGAACGCCAAACGGATGACACCACATCGGTTGAACGCTCATCCGGTTCCAGAGCGGATGTTTTTTTCGGAAGAGCCGCTTGAGGAACAGTGGGCTCTGCCTCGGCTAAATCATCAAGTCTGTGATTTTTTGAAAGGTCGACTTGTTCAAAGGAATGGGCTTCGACATAGGTCTCCGCAGCAATGGATTCAACTGGAGAAATTTTGGGCAGTGGCACAACCGTGGATGGCACAGAAGGTACGATTAAAGGGTCAGTGACTGCCGTGGTGGGCTTGATTGAAGATACTTGTTGCTGAAAATCTGATTGGTTGAGTTGTTTTTCCAGCCGATCAATACGCGCATTCAACGTTTTGCGCATATCTGACGTGCGAATCAGCAGTACGATCACCCCGATATAAGGAAATAAAATCAGCGCGGCTGCCAACAACACAAGCACTTCCATATCCACACCTTTAAAGATCTATTGTATTAATTTTGATCACATTATTAGTTAGCACCGCCTCGCAATGATCTGAAGAGATCAACGTGAGGGCACTCATAGACAAGTTAATCAAGCACCCTTGTTCGCTTTCATCATCGTCTGAGCATTGTCTTCGCCCAATATTAGACGAAGACAGCACATTTGAATTGGATGTATTTGTAAAATATAAAATTGGCTCTCGCATATCTGATCTATTATGCAGACATACATTTGCCAATCGGATCAATTCCACATTGAATTCTGGTCAGAAATAGCTCAAAATCCACGCCCCCGCTGTATCACGGTTTGCTATCTCGCTCATGCCCAGCTCTTCCGCTCAACTTCCACATAAACAGATCCTGTTTGGTTCGATCTGCGTATTGTTATCCGCCTTTTTATTTGCCATCAAAGCCATCTTCATCAAAACCGCTTACGGCCTAGATGCGAGCTTGAGTGCGCCGGCGTTATTGGCATTGCGTATGGCGAGTGCATTACCCTTCTTTCTACTGATCGCCTATATTGCACCAAAGAATCCAACAGCGCCCAGTATGAAGGACTGGGGACTGTTGCTACTAGCGGGTTTGATCGGCTACTACTTGGCTAGCATTTTAGATTTTATTGGACTGACGTTTATTAGCGCATCGCTTGAACGCATCATTTTGTTTCTCTACCCCACACTCACCGTCCTGATGATGGCTGTCCTGCATAAACGCGCCATTCAAGGACGCACCATTTTTGCAATTGTCTTAAGCTACGGTGGGACGATTATTGTGATGCTGGGTGAAGGTACCCAAGCTGCGGCCGCGCACAGTCAGGTGTTGACGGGTAGTCTTTTTGTTTTTGCCAGTGCACTCGCTTATGCGCTGTATTTGATTATGACACCGACTTTAATTCGCCGATTTGGCAGTTGGCGCTTTACTGGACTTGCGATGAGCGTGGCGTGTATCGCCTCTCTTATTCACTACTTCATCGTCCAGCCTGCGCCGATTGCCAGTCTGGGTCATTTTTCATGGTCAGTATTGGGGCTCGGCGTCGCACTCGGAATATTCTCGACTGTCTTGCCTGCGACCTTTTTAATGCAAGGCATTGCACGCGTCGGTGCTGCACAAGCGGCGATGCTGAGTGCAGGCGGTCCGATTATTACGGTTGTTCTTGCAGTGATATTTTTAGGCGAGTCACTGTCAGTGGTACAATGGCTCGGCTGCGGCTTAAATATCATCGGAGTACTGATGATCACGCTTCGTCCAGCCAAGCACATTGAAAAAGCAGGAGCTGCGGCATAATGACCATCTCAACATTCACGAGCACGACTGAGTTAAAAGCACCCAGGCGCATCTCGGTCGCCCCGATGATGGACTGGTCTGACCGCCATTATCGTCACTTTGCACGCCTGTTTAATCCTACGGCGTGGCTCTATAGCGAGATGGTCACGACAGGTGCATTGATCTTTGGTGATCGGGATCGTCATTTACGCTTTAACGCTTCAGAGCATCCCGTAGTCTTGCAACTGGGTGGTTCTGATCCACAAGCACTTGCGACCTGTAGCAAGATGGCGCAAGACTATGGCTACAACGAAGTAAATCTCAATGTCGGCTGCCCTTCAGACCGCGTGCAGAACAATAAAATTGGTGCATGCCTCATGGCTGAACCACAACTGGTCGCGGCGTGTATCGCGGCCATGCAGGACGCGGTCGATATCCCTGTGACGGTCAAGCATCGCATCGGTATTGATGATTTAGACAGCTATGAAAACATGCTGAACTTTGTCGATACAGTCGCTGCGACTGGTTGCAAGCATTTCGTCGTTCACGCCCGTATAGCGCTACTGCAAGGACTGAGTCCCAAAGAGAACCGTGACATTCCCCCACTCCGCTATGACGATGTTTATCGTCTCAAGCAAGACCGCCCACATCTCACGATTGAGATCAATGGTGGGATCAGTACCCTCGAAGGGATTGAGCAACAACTCCCTGTGACTGATGGTGTTATGATTGGTCGCGCGGCATATCACAATCCCTATATCTTGGCACAAGCTGGGCTCATGGATGGCCATGCTTTACCTGATCGCTTTGCCATCATGCAGGAATATATGCCATACCTCGCAGAACAGATTGAACACGGCGTGGCACTGTCATCTATGACACGCCATCTGCTCGGCTTGTTTCAATATCAAGTCGGTGCACGCTCATGGCGTCAGATGTTAAGCGGTGGCAATGCCAAGACCTTGGCGGATGTGCATCAGGCTTTGGATGTCATGCAAGAGCTGACAGACAAGGCCAATCAGCGTCAGATTGAGCGTTTGAAGTCTTTTGGTGAGAAAACCAGCGCATAAATGAATGAAGCTTCTAGACAAACGGATAAAAATCGCTAAACTAGCGGCTCGCTGAATGAAGTGCTTGCCTTTGGGTAATCGTTTTTGTCTAGCGTGATAAATGTCTCGGGGCGTAGCGCAGCTTGGTAGCGCGCTTGCATGGGGTGTAAGAGGTCGAAGGTTCGAATCCTTCCGTCCCGACCATATTTATCTAATACAAACAACAACATGAATGTTTTTTATGTTGTTTATAAAAATAACACTGTCAAAATAATATCAAAATACTGTCAAAACTATTTAATTGTTCATCTCATATCACGCCTACCATTCATCGAAAACTCACTTTCTAAACCACTGTTTAAATAACCTTTCTAAATTTTACAAAATAATCCGCTTTACTTCTCTCATTACGATTTCGTAAGATTTATCTAACGCCACTATTAGATACTCCCATGAAACGTGCAATTGCCCTTGTCGATGTCAACAACTGTTACGTCAGTTGTGAGCGCGTCTTTACCCCATCTCTAATCGGCAAGCCTGTAGTAGTGCTATCGAATAACGACGGCTGTGCAGTAGCGCGTAGTTCCGAAGTTAAAGCGTTGGGAGTAAAGATGGGTACCCCATGGTTTCAGATGAAGGACCTAGCCAAACAACACGGCATCATTGCCCTATCCTCAAATTACACCCTGTACGCCGAGATGAGTAATCGCTTCCATTCTATCCTCAGTGACTATGTTACCGTCGATGAGCAGGAAATATACAGCATAGATGAAAGTTTTTTGGATCTGACCCAGTATCAACAGTTATTCAACCTGACGGATCTTGCGCGTGACATCCGGCAAAGGGTTTATCAATGGATTGGCCTTCCCGTCTGTATTGGCATTGGCGAAAGTAAAACCCAATCAAAACTATGCAACCACTGGGCAAAGAAACATGAAGTTTTTGCTGGAGTGTGCAATATCCACGATATGGACGAACGGACAATAAGACGACGCATGCACCGGACGCATGTTGGGGAAATATGGAATGTAGGAAGGCAGACAACAAAAAAACTTGAAGCGATGGGTATCACTACAGTATTGCAATTAGCAGAGCGCGATTTTCAAGAGATGCAAAAGCATTTCAATGTGGTCATGGCCAGAACGGTCAAAGAGCTTCAAGGAATTGTCTGCTATGAGTTGGAGCCATTCGCACCAACCAAGAAGCAAATAGTTTCGTCCCGCTCTTTTGGTGAGCTCATCACGACAATTGAGCCAATCGAGCAAGCTATGCGTTACTACGTGCGTAATGCAGTCAAGAAACTGCGAGATGATGGGTCCGTGTGTGGCCTGATCACCGTATTTATCCGAACCAACCATTTTAGAGAACAAGACCCCCAATACCACAAAGGGGCATCCCATCGCCTTCATGTACCTACAGATGATGTACTTACGTTGACGAAGGTCGCCAATAGACTGCTAAAGGTCATATTCAAAGAGGGCTTCAACTACAAAAAAGCAGGAGTTTGTTTTTCGGACTTAAGACCGGCAGCGCAAGTCACTCAAGACCTGTTTAGTCTAATTGATGAAGATGACAAGCGCGGAAAGCTGATCGAGTCAATGGAAGCTGTCTGTGATAAGTTCGGCAAGACTGCTGTTTGTCTTGGGTCCGTGTCTCATATGACTCACACATGGGAAATGAAGAACGAGAACAAAACGCCGAACTATTTGACGAACTGGGATGAGCTGCTAAGGGTGAATTAATCAAGTGAAAGATTTATAAGCCGCCGCCAACTTCTCATCATACTTGAACTCAGCATAACCTTTACCATTGTACGCTTTTGCAAACCCTGCCCAATCATGACGGTTGAGCTCATCAACTAGCCTGTTGACCTGAATATAACGGATCATCGCATCAAGCTGCGCCGCCTCGTCTTTATACATGGCATTAATAAAATGCTGCAAAGAGACATAACCAAGAGTCACCCAGTGATATCCCATCACCTGCCCTATACCCCAACTAGCCGACTCTAGCGCCGACATGCGGTCATAAGATGCAGCCGCCTGCAATCGCCCATGCTGAGCAGACATAAGCCCATACCCACCTTTAGGAGTGGCTTTTGGGTTACACAAGTCCGGTCGTTCGCTATATGCCCGGCGTGCTGTGTTTAACAACCCATGTTTGCCAAGGCGATCATAAAATACATGCCGCTCATACAGAATGACCGGCTCGCCATTACTATCAAACCCATCCCCTTTGCACTCCACATGAATACAAGCGCGTAAAGCTGAGTACTCGATGCCAGCGGCTTGAGCCGCATCACGGCTTTGAGTTTGGGTTAACTTTTTATCAGACATCGCAATCCCCTTGATTGATTTTTTGTATATTTCGCAATCGTCTATAAGTACAAAACGTGGTCCAGATCGTCGATAACGACCAAATCAGCAGTGCTAGTAGCTGAAGCGCACCGGCGTAAAATTGGAAAACTGCATCTTGTGGATCTGGCGAAATGATCGCGATAGCAAGCAGGATTTGAGATCCACCGAAAAATGCCAGCGGCGTCGATATCGACCAGCGTTTGGTCGGCAAAATCCGCTCTGGAATTAAAAGTAGGAGCAGTGCAAGCGTGGCTGTAGTGAGATGAACAGCTACCCCGCCCCAGCCGTAGAACCCAACGCCCGTGGTCATCAGCAGAATTGAATAGTCGTGTTGATTGTTCATTACATATCCCCGCTTTTAGTGTCTTTGTCTTGAGACTTGGGCGTAATGATCCCGACCGCGTTATTCAGCAGCCCAAGCAACAAAGATCGATAATCAAGTCGAATGACGAACTTCAGAAAATTTAAAAATAGGATTGGTCCGAACGCTGATAAACCGCCGGTGGCCAGAACGAGCCGCAGACCTGGCACAGTCCAGTTGTATGCGTCAGCGATGGTGAGGCCGCAAATAACAGCAACAAATAAAGAAATAGTCGCTTTGATCCACGCGCACTTTCGCTTAATGCGCTGACTGACTCTCAAGCGTTCAACTGGATCTTGAATCTCTGATAATGACTTAAGCATCAAACTATCAAGTTCTTGCGCTTCGATGCGATCATCAAATGTTGTCTCAATCAGTGTTGAAACAAACATTCCGAGCAGCAGCAAAAACACATATAGCGAGCCATAAAAAATCCAGTTTTGTTGATCATCCGTGATCGATACTGCACCAAGCAGCCCAAAGACCGAGATCCCGAGCACACCAAAAAGCCGCAGCACTCTTATAGATTTCTCATCCATCGCGATTCCTTTATAAAAAATGGGCAAAATAAAACCCGCGATTGCGGGCTGATTGCTTGGTCAGTAAAGCGATAAGTTAATCACTTTGCGATTCGGAGAGCAGCTTGTTGTACTTATCACGCAACAATTGACTTTCGAGATTAGCGATATGCGCCTCCGCGTCGCGTAGGGAAATATTGATTTGAATATTTTGCAGCTCAAGAGCAGTATTTTTTGATGTCAGCTCATCTACTAATTTTTGCGCGATTTGAATATCTGTTAATCGTGGCGGTTTGGAGGTAGGCGCTTGATCTGTTGTTTCGTTTTGTTGAATTGACATTTTTCATTCTCTGAAATAAGAAAACCGCTCGAATGAGCGGCTTTGGTTGATTTAAAGTAAATTAAGCGTGTGCGGCTTCTAACGCCTGTACACGATTAACCAGTGCTTGAAACCCTGCTGTTAAAACAGGGATGACAAAGGAGTTGTCTACTTGCTGAAGTATTGGATTGTTTTTATCATCCACCGCGTCTTTGATGCCTGTCACTGCAGCTGGAATGACTTCTTGTAGCTCATGAGCAACGAAGAACTGCATGTCGATCGATGCACCATTCATGCGGCCTGTATACGGCTTTAATGACATCAATAGATCAACTGAATTCTCAATTGGGCCATCAACTGCTTTAGCTCGATAGTCTGAAGTCGTACCATATGCCACAACATTCGATGCAGAATTATAAGAAATAACGCCCTTCGGTGCGGTGTACGTTGCGCCCGAACCAAAGAAAATTAGATTGGTATCACCCGTTCCTGTGTTAGAGAAAATAGCAGACGGTAGAACACTTGTCGATCTGGCCGTAATCGGCGTTTTTGTGCCAGAGCTTACTGAAAGATTGCCATCAAAAGCAGCACCTATTCCAGTTTGTCCAATCAATAATCGTCCTGCCGCATCGATACGCATTGATTCAACAAGAGTAGCCGTCCCGGGTTCCGCACGTTGCCATCGGCAAACATCAATTCCGCCACCCATGCTTTGCACCCATACCGACTTTGTTTCATCATCGGGAACAAGCGCTAAACCAGACTCATGATTTGAATAGTTTGTGGACCATGCAAATTGATTCGTGGCATCTTTTTCCCGAAAGCGTGCTTTTGTTGTCGCCATTCCAACTTCAAACTTTCTAACATCGCCGACATCGCCAACCGTCAAAGTCCCCGCTGCTTTGACACGACCAGCAGCAATAGATGGGTCAAGAACGATATCTTTACCGCCACGTGATCGGATCGTAGTTGCACCGAGCGCCGATTGATGATGAATTACATTAAAGCTTGATTGTCCAAAGGTGGGATCACTTGCACTGAGTGTACAAATCAAGCGGAAGTCGCTAGGGTTGCCGGGCTTGCCTTGAAAATTACCGCACTCGATGTACATCGCATCTGCATAGTAGCCGTTGGGCTGGATCAAGTTATTTCTACTGTAACCCATGGCGCCCATCTCACTGCCATTTCCATCTAGAAATGCAATTGCCGCATTACCATAAATCCAAGTTCCGTCCTCACGCAGACCCTTAGATTTATTTTGGACATGGAACACATTGTCAATAAAATTAGTGACTGCAGGGACTGTCGCATCAAACCAATTGCGCCCAGCGCCGCCGGGGTTTTGTGATGGGAAAATAATGGGTACGATGTCGCGTACAGAAGCTTGCAACTGTGTCTTTTTAACAAGACCACTTAAGTCACTATTACCGTCTACGATTACCGCATTCTCTTGGATATAGTCGATCAGCTTGGCAAGTGACCACATCGTACGGCCCTTGCGCGATGTAACAACCGTATTAAGATCACCGTTGACAACATCATCGATCGTATCAGCGTCCATAGATGCATCAATCAGATCCTGAATTGAAATTGGCTTAGCCACTTTTATTACTCCCATAAAAAAACCCACCGATATGGTGGGTTTAAGGTTTGTTCTGGTTTAGGCGATTAAGCCGGTGATTAAATCTTTGTCGCGTTCGTAGTACCTTGCATCGTAATTCACAGCGCTCACTTTGCATGTTAAATCACGATTTGATGATCTTTCTGTGACGAGAAAGGCTTTCGGGTGTGTCTCACTGCTTGGCACTAGAATGTAGATTGTACGTACATATAAATTACTGGCTAGTGCGAGCGGTTGCAGTGGAGCGCGATCAATAATCATGTGATATTTATCGGCGCCAGCAGATGCATTAATACTGTCTACAGTGCCGTTCGGTAGCTGTAAAAAGACTGTATATGTTTTGTCCGCCTCAAAACTCAGTGCTTGCGATGTTTCCAGAACAAGCCCTGACTGACTGATAATTTCACCGTCTTGCGTCGTAGTGCGCGTATTATCAGCGACAAGAATTCGATCTTGAAGTACCAATAAATCGGCTTCTTGCATCGCACCGAATTCAACAGAGACGCGCTGAAACTGCAATCTATTCCACACTCGCCAAGCTTGAAAGTGCGCCTGGCGTTTATTGCGAATACCAACCGTTTCTATCTTTTTCGGCTTGATCGAGGTTTTTCCTTCGGGCACATAATATGTGACGATCGCATCATCAGCAGGATCTACATATTGCAGCTCTACACCGTCAAAATCGTCTTGCACACCAAACTTAAGTGTCCGACTCTCACAGTTTGGCACTTTGGTGCTATGATTAAAGAGCAATGTACTATCTTCGGTGGGTAGCTCAAATGACAAACGCAAGACATTGCCACGGCGATAGGCAGTGCAAAAAACTGCGGTGGCCACTATCGAAATGCTTTCTTCGAAAGACAAGTTGTCTTTATCAAAGGTATAGCAGAAACTGGCTGCGTCGGGCGTTCCAAAATACTCAGCGACATCATTAACTGCTGTGTAAATGTCGTTTAAATCAATTTCACTGATCCCACGATTACCGATATTTTGATCGAAAGTTAATGCAGCAATGACATCCGCAGCGTTTAAGCTTGAGTAAAGTTGTGTACTCATCAAGCCATCAGACTCGCGGCGAGGAATCTGGCGGGTGACAAGCATATTCAATTTTCTTTCTTTGACTGCCAGCGCCCCAGCCGTCGCGTATGTACGTGTGCGAACAATCGTCACATTACCAAAGTTTGTTGTTTCAATCGGCGATGCAGCGTAAATGTCTTTCCACTTCACCTCATCAACGACTGCGCCTTTGAACGCTAAATCTTTGCCAGTCACTCGATGCGCACGAACACTACACCGGCCTGATAATGCGGTCAGCGAATCTAAGGTGACGCCTAACGAGTCGCGTGTATTTGCAGATCCCGTCAATGAAATTGTGAACGTTTCGGGTGCACCGACAGGTACATCCAGACTGTTGACTGGCGTGACTTCAACGGCGATCTGAACAGTCATAGCCGTTTGTTTATTGCCATCGTCTTTGTACAAGCCATTTAACGCTACAAAATTATTAAATAGCCGTGTGCGCGTTGTAGACTCTAAAATAAACGGTCCTATCCAGCGCACTCCGCTCGCACTGAGCGTCGGGCTCATCACTGGCGTTTTCTGATCTGGCAAAGCAGCCAAGTCGCCCCAATTGGGATTTATCGCGCTTGGATTTGAAAGCGTGATCAATTTTGCAGATATTGTCAGCACAGGGTATGTGCCATCAAGCGCATAAAGCACTTCACCGCCGACAAGCGTTACGCTAGTATTAATGAATGTTGACGTTCCGTAGGTATCAACTTGCGACCACTGCGCATTAACATCATTTGGTTGATCCAGAACAATAACTGCAAACCATGTAATGACGTTTGATGGGCTACCCGGTGCAGTTTCATTTTTGACGACACTTGAAGCCAATATCACATACTCACCGGACAAGTAATATGATCCGGCTGAAGCCGTTGTGAAATAGGCGTTATCTAAAATCACTTTGCGACCTGGAACATAACCCGCAGGCAGATTATTATCTGGAATTTCAAAAATAAAAGCTGAATTTGTGACGATAGCAACACGCTTGATGGTTTCCTGATTCTCGCTATTCAAGAAAGCATCCGTGATTTTTAAGTCATCTTCAACGGAAAACAGCTTGGTGAAATCACTGGTACTTTCATCTGTCAAAATAATTTGATTCGGGGATTTAAAGTAAACCTCTTTAATTGACTTTAAAAATAACGAATTGGGCGCTCTCAGTACCTGCCCGTTTACACTGTTTGAGTGTGTGACTGCATAAGGTGTTTCAGTGATTAAGTCCCCGACTCGATAATACGGCACATCAGAATCAATATCTGTGTTGGGTTTATACGCCTGTACGCTTGATCCTGCCACGTCTATCACGCGGGTCTCACCATCGTAGGCGTCAAGTATTTCGTACTGTCCACGGCCAATACACATCAAGCAATGTTCGACCTCTTGTTTGTTGTCATACAACACGTATGGAACAGCGATTAAATCGGGTGTAGACCGCACTGTGCCAAAGATATCGGGAATACGTCCATTCACTCGCGGCGTGTTGCTGCGCGACGATAATTCATTGTTCGGGGAGCTTGATTGAGTGTTTCGCGCTGCAGCATTCGGTGGCTTAGCAACTGGCATTAAAAACGATAAAACTTTACCGAATACTTTTGTAAAAAGCCCTGTCGCAAATTCAATAATCCCGGCGGGGTATATCACACAGAAAAACTCGCCTTCAAGCGACTGCAGTCGCTCAATACTCTCCTGATCGTGGGGAGTGACATCGTGTGCATGGTCAATTGATTGGTGATATATCTTGGCTGTCTCTGGGAATTGATCAAATTGATCAGCCAAGTATGCGCATAAATCTTCGACATGTGCAGCCGCATAATCTTCAATAGAAAATGGGTCTAGAATAATGGTGATTTTCTTTAGCATTGGTAAAAGCTCACCCGGTTAAAGCCGATTTGAACAACATGCAACGGTTGATACTGAACGCCTAGCGCTGAGATATGCAGCACCTTCCCGCGCAGAAACATACCGACGTGCGGTGAATGGCGCGGCTTGTGTAATACGACGATGCATGGATCTGCTGGACCTTCTAATTTTGTTAGCTGCTTGATCTCTGATTTTTTAAAAACCCTGGCACTGGCCGGCTGTAAAAACCCTTCCAGCCGATGTGATAGGTTTTGTCCTGTAACGTGTTTCCATGCTTCACAAAGAAAGTGGACGCAATTGTATGTATTGATGTCATACACTCGATTAAAGAGATGATCGATACTCATTAGAGAAAACCACGCAGCATCGGGAAACGATCAAGCTTATAAAGCT
>CAYJTU010000057.1:0-18759 GCA_964373105.1 uncultured Moraxellaceae bacterium
GATTAGACACGATCATGCCCTACATCGGCGATATGTCATTTGGCACTCATATTCAAGACGTGCTAGGACGCAGTAAAGTGAAAGCACACATCCTGCCTTTAGCGGCGATTCCCATCGGGAATCATGATGTGCATACTTTGACGGATGAGTTACAAACCAAGATGCGTCAAGGCCTCGTCGAATTACAAGCCAAGGTTTTACTGCCTTAAGGCTGGACCTCTCCATCATCACAGACGCTCATTCCTTTGAGCGTTTTTTATTCGTTCACTGCGCTAGGGCGCGTCTTGTAACCAATCTGCCAGTGTTTTCAGGAGCAAATCGGGTGCCTCTAATGGTGTCATGTGGCCTGACTCTTCAAAGACTACCAGTTTTGAATCGGGGATGAGATCCGCCATTTGCTGCGACTCTACAACGCTGCGCATTTGGTCATGGCGGCTGGCAATGACCAGCGTTGGACATTGAACTTTATCGAGATGTGCATAGCCATCATCGCGTAATGCAGATAATTGGCGAATAAAGACCTCTTTGCCATTGCTGAGCGCCATGGTTTGTAGACGTCCGAGCAGGACTTGATCGCTGGCGCGATCAGGTGCGACAGAAGCGGCAAGCGCGCGACGGGTTAGACCTTTGAAGGGGACTGATTTGGCCAGTTCGACTTGCGATTGGGTGCGTGCGACTTCAAGCTCTGTTTGCTGGTGAGCCGATGTATTCATCAAGATCAATGCTTTAACGCGGTGCGGTGCAATACGATAAACATGCTGAGCCACATAGCCACCCATGGAAAATCCAATCAGCGTAAATTCTGCGGGTGCTTCCTCAAGCACGCGTTCAGCCATCGCGGCAATTGAGTCATCGCGTGTGATGTTCCCAAAATGTAGGGTTCTTAACGGGGACAAACCGTCTCTGATGTCGTCCCAAAGGTGTTCGTTGAGCATAAAGCCAGGAAGTAAGAGTAGTGGGAAATGGGTCTCTGCTGCGTCATTCTCAGGCATGGCGTGGCTCCTCAAGAAGGTGGAACTGATCATATGCCTCAGACCATTGGATCGGTGTTAATTTTCGTAAATGATTTACAGCATTCAAGTTTCTATCTTGAAGATTGGCTTCATTCAATGATTAGCGCGGTTGTTCAAATCCCCGATAACCAAGTGCTTCGGTCAGATGCGGTGAGAGGACCTCTACACTATTGGCAAGGTCAGCGATGGTACGAGCCACGCGCAAGACCCGGTGGTAAGCGCGAGCCGATAGGGCAAGGCGAGTCTGAGCGATTTGCATGAGTTTAAGTTCAGCAACCCCGAGCAGTACAAACTGATCAAGTTGGGTGGGTGTTAGGGATTGATTGGTGCCTTGTTGGCGTGAGAGTTGACGATCCCGAGCCGCAAAGACCCGCTGACGGACGATTTCAGAGTTCTCACCCGGCTTGGTTTGTTGGAGGTCGCTGGCGGGCAGAGCGGGGACTTCGATATGTAAGTCAATCCGGTCTAAGAGTGGTCCTGATAGTTTAGCGCGATAACGCGTAATCATGTCTGAGGTACAGGTACAGCGTGTCGTCGCATCACTGGCGTAGCCACAAGGGCAAGGATTCATCGCCGCAATCAACTGAAACTTGGCAGGGAAGGTCACTTGACGTGCCGCCCGTGAAATCACCACTTCACTGGATTCCATCGGTTGGCGCAGGACTTCCAGCACTTTGCGGTCGAATTCAGGCAGTTCATCGAGGAACAGCACGCCATGATGGGCGAGGGTAATCTCACCCGGTCTAGGCTGCGATCCTCCGCCAACGAGCGCAGCGGCAGACGTCGTGTGATGTACAGCTCTAAAAGGACGCAATCCAAAAGGGAGCGCTGAGTTTGCAATCGAGTAGATACTGGCGACTTCCAAACTTTCTTCATCGGTCAATGGAGGCAGGATGCTGGGCAGACGTGAGGCCAGTAGGGTTTTCCCGGTTCCCGGAGGTCCTGAAAATAAAATCGAATGTCCACCCGCTGCGGCTATTTCCAAAGCGCGTCTTGCGCGGTGCTGTCCTTTGATATCGGCCATGTCCAATAGTGGTGCGTTTGATACTTGAGGTTTCGATTTTTCAGTCGCTGAGAGTAAGGTCGTGCCTTCTAAGTGTGCACAAAGTGCTGCTAAATTGGGCGCTCCCCACACCGGTAGACCATCAATTCTGGCGGCCTCTTCAGCATTGGCTTGGGGTAAGAAGAGCTCGTGTTTGGCAAGGTGGGTGGCGCGAGCTACAGCAAGTACACCCTGTACTGTGCGTAAGTCACCATTTAACGCCAGCTCGCCAATGAACTCACGGTTGTTTAGGGCATCAGGCGAAAGTTGACCTGTTGCTGCAAGTACGCCCAGTGCGATGGGGAGATCCAAGCGACTGCCATCTTTGGGGAGATCTGCGGGAGCAAGATTAATCGTTAAGCGGCGCTGCGGGAACTGAAAGCCCGAGTTTAAGATCGCGGAGCGGACGCGATCTTTACTTTCACGTACAGCCGCTTCAGGCAAGCCGACAATCGTTAAGGCTGGAAGCCCTTGACTCAAATGAGTTTCCACTTGAACGAGTGGTGCATTTAAACCAATGACCGCGCGACTCCACACTTGGGCAAATGACATGGCTTTACTCACCTTCTGGATTAAAAAGTATTGATGAGTGCTTATTTCATTTGCGAGGACATATTGTTTTCTGGAGTCTCAGGTTTCTTACTGAGCTGTAGTTCTAGAGCGCTGATTTGCTGTTCTAGGATTTTAATCGCTTGCTGTGCAGCGATGAGTTGTTGTTCTTGGCGGACAAAAGCGTCGTAGCTGACAATATCGAGTCGTTCGAGGCTGCCACTGACCAGTGCGCGCAGGTTTTTTTCAAAATCTGCTTTAGGTGCGCGAATTTGTTCGGAGACGGCTTGGAGGAGTTGCTCTAACATGGTGCTATTTCGCCCTTATATGATGCGTATTAAATAAAATGCGCAATTTTGGTTAGTTCGGCTTAAAACCCGTTCATAAACGTCGCAATGAATTCATCTTACTAGAGATTAGCATATTGAAAGCTTGAGTGATAAAGAATCATTTTTCGAAAAAAAAGATTTGATCATGCATATAGGTGTGGTTCAATCATATTGTAAAACGTGTATATCCTGTATAACTGCACAATTATGGGTCGTTATTGGATTTGCCAATTTACTTTACGATATGAGTTCAATTTCAGCGGAGGGCATTTTAGTCGAGTTTTGAGCAAATACTTGTGTTAGGTGGTCGTTTTTGTAAGTTTTTTTTCTAGAGTAAGTCACCGTATGTCTGAAATTATACGGTATTTACTCTTCGCAATATCAGTCTGGTACGGTTTTTGAATAGCAAAGTAGGTATGTGTTTTCTTTTAACATCATTAGTACATGTTCGATATACATCATATGTTAAGCGCAAAGGAGTTTTACAATGAAATTAGTAACTGCCGTTGTCAAGCCGTTCAAATTAGATGATGTCCGTGAGGCGTTGTCTGATATTGGTGTGCAGGGGATTACCGTGACTGAGGTCAAGGGATTTGGTCGTCAGAAGGGTCATACAGAACTCTATCGTGGGGCAGAGTACGTTGTTGACTTTTTGCCTAAGGTAAAAATTGATATTGCGATTCGTGATGAAATGGTTGAGCAAGCCGTTGAAGCGATTACCCGTGTCGCGAGCACTGGCAAGATTGGCGATGGCAAAATCTTTGTCAGCAATCTTGAACAAGTGATCCGTATCCGTACTGGCGAAACAGGTCCAGAAGCGGTTTAAAGAAATTCACCCATACGGCTCGTTCAGACCGAGTTTGATGGGTATGTAATGTCGTTATTGCATTTTTTAACTGATTGCCGTTGCTTTGAATAAAATTTTGCCACTTATATAGATATTGCACAGGGGAACACCTTTATGAAACAAGTATTGCTTGCGCTGGGCTTAGCTGGCGCCCTACTGACATCGACAGTCTCGATGGCTGATGAGGCTTCAGCGCCTGCGTCAACCGTTGTCGCATCAGCACCTGCTGAGTCAGCGGCTTCAGCACCTGCTGAAACCGTTGCTGCACCTGAGGCAGCCGCAGCAGCTCCTGCAGCGCCACCTAAGATCGATCATGGTGATACTGCGTGGATGTTGACATCGACTGCACTGGTCTTGTTTATGACCATTCCTGGTCTTGCGCTGTTCTACGGTGGTATGGTGCGTCGTAAAAACATCCTCGGTACCATGATGCACAGCTTTGCGGCGACTGCTGTGGTTACTGTCGTTTGGGTGGTGGTGGGCTACTCGATCGCATTTGGTAATGGCTTCGGCGATGCCTTATCCCCTTACTTAGGTGGCTTTGACCGTGTGCTGTTTAGCGGGGTTGCCATTGATCAAGTTTGGACAGATGCGGGCGGTACGGCATATACCATCCCTGAAAGCCTGTTCATGGTTTTCCAAATGACCTTTGCGATCATTACAGTTGCGCTGATGAGCGGTGCAGTTGCTGAGCGGATGAAGTTCTCTGCATTTATCGTATTTGTGGCATTGTGGAGCTTGTTTGTTTACTCGCCAATCTGTCACTGGGTATGGCATGCAAAAGGCTGGTTGTTTGTGGACGGTGCCCTTGATTTTGCGGGTGGTACAGTTGTACATATCAACTCTGGTATTGCGGGTCTGGTCGCGGCTTACATCATCGGTAAACGTGTTGGTCTTGGCAAGGAGCCAATGGCACCTCATAACTTGTCACTCACTGTGATCGGTGCAGGCATGCTGTGGGTAGGCTGGTTCGGCTTCAACGCGGGTAGCTGGTTAGGTGCGGATGGTCGTGCTGCAATGGCAATGGTTGTGACTCAAGTAGCTGCTGCGACTGCTGCACTGAGCTGGTTGCTTGCTGAACGTTTGGTTCGTGGTCGTGCTTCAGTCCTTGGCGGTGCATCAGGTGCTGTTGCTGGTCTGGTTGCGATTACTCCAGCTTCTGGTTTCGTGGATGTGGGCGGTGCGCTGGCAATTGGTCTGATTGCAGGAGCGGTATGTTTCTGGGGTGCAACAGGCCTCAAACGTATCCTGAAAGCGGATGACTCGTTAGATGCTTTCGGTGTACATGGTATCGGCGGTATTGTCGGTGCGTTACTGACTGCGGTATTTGTAACTAAAGTTGTGACCGGTACTGATCCAAAACCTGTATTGGACCAATTACTCATCCAAGGTAAAGGCATCATTGCAACACTGATCTATAGCGGTGTCGTAACGATTATCTTGCTGAAAATTGTGGACGTCATCATCGGCATCCGTGTGTCTGAAGAAGACGAACGCGAAGGCTTGGATGTATCACAACATGGCGAACGTATCGAATAATTTTTTGATAACGTGTCATTCTTAAGAAAATGAGAGCTTCGGCTCTCATTTTTTTTGCATGGATTGCTCATCTTTGATGTCTAGCGAAGGGCTAATTTTTCTGGGTTATCAAATACAGACTTAAATGTTTGAAATGGGTGGGTTCAGTTTTATTAGTCTTATTTTTTGCTAAACTAGGACTCATATTCCTAGTCGTTGTGCGGGTTGTTATGCATTGTCCTTTTTGTAATGCGCCAGATAGTAAGGTGATCGATTCCCGCTTAGCGGCTGAAGGTCGACAGATTCGTAGACGACGTGAATGTACGACATGCAGTGAGCGTTTCACGACCTTTGAGACATACGATGTCGTGATGCCGCGGGTGATTAAATCCAATGGTCGCTACGAGCCTTTCGACGAGGCCAAGCTGAAGCGTTCGCTGCAGCATGCCTTACAAAAACGCCCAGTCGGGTTGGATCAGATTGATACAACGCTGTCAGAGATTAGCCAAAAACTGCGTAGTTTAGGTGAGCGTGAAGTCTCATCACGTTTGATTGGCGAGGCCGTCATGGAGGCTCTTTACGTTCTTGATCATGTGGCCTATGTGCGTTTTGCATCCGTTTATCGCGACTTTCAAGATGTGGATGCTTTCCGGCAAGCGATTGATCAGATGGGGAATTCTTAGTGAGTGATTCATTGCCATATGCTGGACTTGGTGCCGCGCAAATCGATATGGATCAGCACTGGATGCAACATGCCATAAGCTTGGCCAAACGAGGCTTATATACCACGCGTCCAAATCCAGCAGTAGGCTGTGTATTGGTCAAAGACGGCAAGATGATCGGCGAAGGTTTTCACCCCAAAGCGGGTGAGCCGCATGCTGAAGTGTTTGCCTTGCGTCAGGCTGGGGATATGGCAGAAGGCGCAACTGCATATGTGACGCTCGAACCTTGTTCGCACTTTGGACGTACCCCGCCTTGTGCAAATGCCTTGATTGCCGCAAAAGTGGCCCGTGTGGTGATGGCGACCCTAGATGCCAATCCCCAAGTCGCAGGGCAAGGGCTGGCTCGTCTTGAAGCCGCAGGCATTGCTACGCGTGTCGGCGTCTGTGAAGCGGAAGCGCGAACATTGAATATCGGTTTTTTGCAAACGATGGCTGGGGGGCGACCTTATGTGCGTCTCAAAGTTGCGGCGAGTCTAGATGGTCGCACAGCGATGTCGTCAGGTGAGTCAAAATGGATTACAGGTAGAGCAGCACGTTTGGATGTACAGCATTACCGTGCCTTGAGTGGTGCTGTGATCACAGGGATCGATACGATATTGGCAGATGATCCGCTTTTGAATGTACGTGGGCTTGCAGAGGGCACTCCAGTGGAGCTGATCCCCCAGCCGCTGCGAGTCGTCCTCGATCGACAACAGCGGATGCCGACCACCGCCCAAATTTTGCAAGATCCCGATTCTGTGTTGGTTGTTAGTGTAGATATTGCTAAAACCCCTGAGCCTTTTGAACGTTGGCAATATCAATCTTTGGCGATCCTGCTTGATGAGCTGAAGCAAAAGAAACAAATCCATGATGTTTTGGTTGAGGCCGGGGCAACGCTATCGGGTGCATTTATTCAAGCGGGTTTGGTGGACGAGTTGATTGTTTATCTTGCACCCACCTTATTGGGTTCTTTAGCACGGCCGATGTTTGATTTGCCCTTTTTGCAGATGAGTGAGCAGATTCGTTGGCAGACGGAGAGTATCACGCCAGTGGGTGATGATTTAAAATGGGTACTCCGTGCAATTCACGCTTAATTACAGCCTGATCTCTAGCAAAATTTCAATCCGCCATAGCAGTTTTGTGCGGGCATTTGCCCTAAGTCGATAGGGTTAATATTGACAGGGGTGTTCAAAATTGCGCCCGCAATTGCACCGATACCACTGAGAGAGACTTGTTGAGTAATCTCCAAGTCATTAAATTGAGCTTGGGGTATCGAAATCCACCACCCCCTTTGCGCGGTTATGCTGGAGAAGTCCCCAGTACTGAGTTTTTGCCAAGTAATCGGTGTGCGTTGTAACGACAGAGAAAGATCATTCGTGGGAGTGCCATCTGGCTTTGAGATTTGAAGCTGATGTACCGCTGCGTATGGGATATTGTTCACATTCACATTTCTGAGCGTTAGGCTCAAAATACTTGCATTTGCGGTCATGGGACCTAGGTTGAATGTTGTACCCCTTTGAGGGGTGAGGGTGGTTGCATAGCTGGGTACATTTGCTGTCCCATTTAACCATCCCCCGAGGCAGGCTCCGAAAACCAATAGTCCTGCGCAAGCCCGTACTCTGGTTAGATTAGCATTTGTGACCTGGATGCCGATATCACCACTGATCGTGCGAATACCCGTGTCATCATCAGGTGTTGTTAGATCACCATTTTTCCCGATCGACAGCAAACCTAATGCTTCCGCTGCTCCTAGACGAAAACCGACGACTTCACGCGTCGAGAGTGAGCTCGAACCTGGGTTTTTAATGGCAAATTCAATAAACGGATTTTTAAGCACCGCATCAGAGCCCGCATAGCTCCCATTGACTTGATTAAGACCCGATAAACTAACATTGGATAGATCGATGTCACAGCCAGGTCCGTTTACCCCACCACAGCCCAGTTGAATTCTATTCGCATTGAGATTGAGTTCTACGTTTGCTTGAAGCCCCAGCCGATAAAATCCTACGTTTGCAGTCGTACTCCCATCAACCCGATTGTTATTGCCACTCGCTCCTGGTGCAATATAGGTTGTATTGTAGAGTGCTTGCCCTACTGTTGCCGATAGTTCCTGATCATCCATGCTGATTAGCTCAGCAGATGCTGGCATACAAACGAGACAGTTCATGAGCAATGCGATCAATAAATATGGTTTGATTGATTTCATGGAGACGGCAGATAACAAGGCTCTTCTCCTTGAGCAGTTATGAATAAAAGCGGGCTGTTTTTGCAAGCTACGGGATTGTAAAAGCTGCGTTAGAGTAGCAGATTCGTATAAGTATGTAATCTATGGATTACATAAAAGTAAGCCAAAAGCCATCCGACTGTTCTGAAAATAACGAGACTGCGGGGCTTAAATTTAAAAAAAGTTACTATTATTTTTTCTTATTCACATGTGTGATCGATAGCTGTTAATTTTTTTTTAAAGATGTTGGAGAAATACATGGAAAGTTGTTTTATCTATATTGAGGGTACAGATCATCAAGGTGGCACAGACAATTCGGAGTATACAATCATAGCGATCAAAAAAAGGTCTAACACGTGAATGCGTGCTAGACCTTTTGATCATCTAAATCAGTAATAAAGCCCGGTGATCACTGACGCGATCACACCTGTTGCGATTGCCGTAAGGATGACGTCGTTATTCACACGGACCCATTGATAACCGCGTGGCGGTGCTGATAGCTGATATTGACGGTAGTCAACATAGTATCTGCTTGCGCGATAGGTGCTCGGCAAGCGATCACCATTACGCCAGGCTCTTGCTTGATAACCATGAGGGCGGGCATAGGGCGCAGGCGCATGGAAACGCTGACCATGCCAGCCATTATTTCCGCGCTTATTGTCATTACGATAATCGTTACCACGATTATTGCCTTGCCATTTTGAGTTTCCGCGATTGTCATTGCCGCGGTCGTTCCAATCAGGCTTACCCCGATTGTCATTGGCTTGATTACCGTGATTATCATTTCCGCGACCGCGGTCATCTGCTTGAGCAACCGTTATGCCTGACATGGATACAATCAGGGCGGTAACCATCATACTTTTCTTGATTGTTGTGATCTTCATGAGAAGCTCCTTTATTTAAAATAGGATCTGAAATCTTGAGCTGCACCCGCAGCTCGGCTTGCCACTCTTGTGTACATTTCTGCTCTGTTTATGTTTTCCATGGGTGGTTCAGCATGGATCAGAGATTTAGCGCTGTCATTAGGTTAATATATGCAGGCAAACGCATGCGCTACAGAACTTGTAGTGATTATTGGCTTATATCCCGATTTAATTATGGATTTTATGTAAAGTCTCCGTGCTGCTGATGTTGCTTTTAGTATGTTGTTTACGATATTTCAAATATTAAATTTTTGAAATCAATTGTTTAGGAAAATTATGTTTACTGGAATTATCGAGTCAGTTGGCTTAGTTCGTGCAATTACTCCGCAAGGTGGCGATGTGCGCGTCACAATTCAGACCACCAATGGCCATAAAAGTGTAGGGCTGTCGATGGATGATGTACGCCTCGGTGATTCGATTGCGACCAACGGCATTTGTTTGACAGTCATTGATATGGGTACAGACTTTTATGTTGCTGATGTCTCCAGTGAAACATTAAGACGTACAACCCTAGGTCAATGGAAGGCGGGGACGCAAGTCAATTTAGAAAAAGCACTCTTGCCGACAACGCGTCTAGGTGGGCACTTGGTCAGTGGTCATGTGGATGGGTTAGGTGAGATCATTGTTCATCGTCAAGATGCACGATCGCTTTACTTTGAAGTGCGCGCACCGCGTGAATTAGCACGCTATTTAGCAGAGAAGGGATCAATAACGGTCGATGGGATCAGCTTGACCATTAATCATTTAAATGGTGCTGTTCTAAGCCTTAATCTTGTCCCGCATACGGCAAAGCATACCAACTTGAATGACTGGAAAGTCGGTCGTCTAGTCAATCTCGAAGTCGATGTATTGGCGCGCTATTTAGAGCGTCTGATGTTGGGTGATCGCGCCGCCGATACCAGCAGCCATTCCGAGACTGCTGAGCAGGGTGTGACGTTAGCGCTTTTGCAAGAGAATGGTTTCTTGAATCGTCGCTAAGACTCTCAATTAAGATCACACATGATTTCATATTATATAAGGAGCACGGCATGCTCATACAACGCGGTGGGTTAAAAGTAGTTGCAGGCTTAGGCAAAACAGGTGTTTCAGTTGTGCGCTACTTGGTCGATCAAGGCTATAAAGTAGCCGTGACGGATACCCGCATCGACCCCCCGGGCCTTGCGGACCTGCCTGCCAATATTGCTTGTCATTTGGGTGGTTTGGATGCCGAACTACTGTGCAGCGCTGAAGAGATCATCATCAGTCCAGGCCTTGCACTGTCTGAACCTGCGATCGAAGCAGCGCTTGCCGCGGGTGTTTCGGTGATTGGAGATATTCAATTACTGCGCCGTGCGACCCAAACTCCGATTGTGGCGATCACAGGCTCAAATGCAAAAAGTACGGTCACAACGCTGGTCGGTGAGATGGCCGTAAAAGCGGGAGTGCGTGTTGCCGTGGGGGGGAATCTCGGTAAGCCCTCATTAGAATTGCTGGAGAATGATCCACAACTGATTGTTTTAGAGTTATCCAGTTTTCAGTTAGAAACCACAACAAACCTTGCTGCGGCAGTGGCCGTGGTGCTCAACCTCAGCGAAGACCATATGGACCGCCATGGCGATATGCTGGGCTATCACACCGCAAAGCACCGCATTTTTCAGCAATGCGAGCGTTATGTCATCAATCGAGATGATGCGCTGACTCGTCCGCTGATCTCTGACAGCACGCCGATGAGGAGCTTTGGCTTAAGCGCGCCAGACATCAATGATTTTGGCGTATTACGCGATTTAGATGGTACGCTTTGGCTTGCGAAAGGGCGCAATCGCTTACTTGCAGCCTCAGAGATGAAAATACAGGGCAGTCATAATGTTGCCAATGCTTTGGCTGCATTGGCTTTGGGGGAGGCGGTTGGCTTACCTCTTGACGCAATGCTTGCCACCCTTAAAGAGTTCGCGGGTCTTGCCCATCGCTGTCAGTTCGTCGCTGAGCAGAACGGGGTGCGTTTTTATAATGACTCCAAAGGCACCAATGTCGGCGCAACATTGGCCGCTATCGAAGGTTTAGGGGCCTCCCTTGCTGCCGTACGACCTGATCTGCCCAGTCATAAGTTGTCTGTTATTTTGGGCGGTGTTGGCAAAGGACAGGATTTTAAGCCCTTGGCATTGCCTCTCGCCAACTTTGCCCGGGCTGTCGTGGTGATTGGGGAGGACGCTGCTGTGATTGAAGCTGCGCTGGAGTCGGTACTTTTTGATCATCAAGTCCCCTTGATTCACGTAGCGTCATTGGCAGATGCAGTAGCGCATTGCCGTACAGTCAGTGAAGCTGGCGATGCAGTGCTCTTGTCACCAGCGTGTGCAAGTTTTGATATGTTCTTGAATTATGAAGATCGCGGTCGTCAATTTGAACAACTCGTTCTTGCGGTATAAACCAGACAACTGATGAATATGAGACGACCATTTGTGCAAAACGGCAATGGGCTTGGCGCAATGGCAATACAACAATAGGTACCCGAAGACATGGCTTTAAAACCGATGAACAGTGTTAAACCTAAGCTGAATACTCTTTGGCAGCGTCTCACCAGTCTGCCAGCGCTTGCGGATGAGCTGACGGCGAGACGGTTATTGATTTTCAGTATTGTGGCCTTGCTGTGTATCGGAACAACGATGATTGGTTCCGCATCGATTCCCTATGGGGATTATAAGTTTCATCAGCCTTTGTATTTTATTACCCGTCATTTGATTTATTTGTTTATCGGTGTTTTCGCAGTCTTTATTACCATGAAAATCCCACTTAAAGCGTGGTTTGCACAGACATTCTTACTGTGGTTAATGGTTCTGATTTTACTGATCATGGTACTGCTCCCGGGGATTGGCGCCGACGTCAATGGTTCCAAACGCTGGATCAGGGTGATGGGTTTTACGTTTCAGCCTTCTGAGTTTGCCAAATTTGTGATGGTGCTCTTTACCGCAGACTATGTGGTGCGCCGTGAAGATGAAATTCGCTTTAGTTGGTCTGGATTCTTTCGCTTACTGGGACCGATGGTTTCAGTCTTATTTATGCTGTTGTTAGAGCCTGACCTTGGGGCGAGTGTGGTTGTGGTGGCCAGTATGATGGCGGTGTTCTTCTTGGCGGGTGCGCCGATTCGTCAATTTGGCGTACTGTTGTCAGGAGCGCTCATTGCATTGGTTGCCGCGATCGTCCTAGAGCCCTATCGTTTGCGTCGCCTGATTTCATTTACCAACCCTTGGGACGATGAGCTAGGGGCTGATTATCAGTTGAAGCAGAGTTTGATTGCGTTTGGGCGCGGTGAGATTACTGGCACGGGCTTAGGTCATAGTGTGCAAAAACTGTCTTATTTACCAGAAGCACATACTGATTTCTTGTTGGCAATCATCGGTGAAGAGCTAGGTTTTATTGGTATCGCTTGTTTATTTTCATTGTTATTTTTGATGGTTGTTTCCTGTATGCGCATCGGTCATCGCGCATTGGTGAATCAGTATGCTTCAGCAGGCTACCTTGCTTATGGCATTTCAGTGATTTTTCTACTGCAAATTTTGGTGAATGGTGGGATGAACATGGGGTTGCTCCCCACCAAAGGGCTGACACTCCCTTTTATTAGTTATGGCGGAACGTCTTTGATCATGTGTTTGATGATGATTGGTGTGTTATTACGGATCGACCAAGAGACCCAAAGACCCAAACCGCGCAGTGCAAAAGATGCGTATTTGGCAGGCTAGTACAACAGTCCTCTTTTGAGGGGCTTAGAACTGACCGTCGAGTTGCAACTGTCTGGGTATGCGGCTGACATCCCAGCAGGCTAACGCCTGCTTTAAAAAGTGATCAGCCGTATCTGCTGTAATCCAATCCTGACCTAAAGCCATGAACGCAGCCTGTAGCATTGCTACAGGCTTTTTGACATCTAGCGGTTGTGCGAGATTCTGTTTAGACAGTTTTTGACCTTGAGCATTCATTGCGAGGGGAATATGGCTGTAGGTCGGCTCGATGATGTGTATAGATAAAGCCGTACGCAGACATCGGCGTAACCAGATTTGCCGAACGGTGTTATCCAATAAATCCGCCCCGCGCACGATATGCGTGACGTGTTGCTGATGATCATCTACGACAACGGCAAGTTGATAACTGATAATACCGTCGCGGCGTCTTAAAACGAAATCGCCAGTGCTCTGGCATAAATTTTCGCAGACCTCACCTTGGATCTGATCATCGAAACAAATAGCGTCATCCGCTACACGTAAGCGAACAGCATTTCCCACTAGAGGTAGTTTCTGATCGCGGCAGGTGTGTGGGTAGGTCGTATGTCCCGCCAATTGTTTACGACTGCATGAGCAGCCATAGACGAAGCCGTTGGCATGGAGCTGATCAATGATTTGGTTATAATCTGCGATACGATCTTGTTGGCGTAGGATCGGCTGATCGGCAATCAAACCATAGATGTGTAGTTGAGATAGGATTTCAGTTTCTGCAGCGGGTTGATTGCGCGGAAGATCGGTATCTTCAATCCTCACGAGCCAGCGGCCTAGATGTGTGCGCGCCTCACACCAACTGGCAAGCGCTGTGAGCAACGAGCCAAAATGCAACGGGCCGGTTGGCGATGGCGCAAACCGACCCGTATAACGAGGAGGAGCTAGAGACAATGGAATGACTCACCCGAACAAGGTTGAATTAACCGTTGTTTTGCTTTTCTTTGATTTCAGCCAAGGTTTTGCAATCAATACACTGTGTTGCTGTAGGGCGTGCTTCAAGACGGCGTAAACCAATCTCAATACCACAGGTTTCACAATATCCATAATCTTCATCATCGATATTTTTGATCGACTTTTCAATCTTACGGATCAGCTTACGTTCACGATCGCGTGTTCGTAATTCGATAGCGAACTCTTCTTCTTGGGTTGCACGGTCATTCACGTCAGCCATGGTGCTTGACTCGTCTTGCATATGACTCATCGTGCGATCCACTTCTTGCATTAGCTCTGCACGCCATGCGGTCAGAATGCGTTTAAAATGATCCAATTGACCCGCTGACATGTATTCTTCACCGTCAGTCAGTACATAGGGATCAATACCATATAAGCTTGCTGCTGTGCCCGCTAATGCAGTGGCTGCAGGTTTGGCTTTAGATTTTACGGTGCTTTT
This sequence comes from uncultured Moraxellaceae bacterium, assembly GCA_964373105.1. GTDB lineage: Bacteria > Pseudomonadota > Gammaproteobacteria > Pseudomonadales > Moraxellaceae > Aquirhabdus. The sequence goes on from CAYJTU010000057.1 coordinate 14,277, forward strand.
GCGGGGGGATTTTATAGAGTCTGTCATATTATGGATTACCGTTGCTGGTGTTGCTTCTAAGACGACGACTATGTGCACCGTCATCATGTGCGATATTCAATACATTGCGAGTAAATAGGGTTTTGGCTAAGCGAGCAAGACCTGCTGGCGACATTAAAAAATTCGCCTGATATTCACGCAGTGTTGAAACAACTGCTTTTTTTTTGGTCATCGTCATTCGCTAAAGTCCTTATGAACTATATCAACTCGTATGATCTACTAGAATTGTTAAATTAGCATGGCACTGTATCGACTAATATGATCACTTTGTCGTGATCAGAAGTGCCAGAACTTCTCTTATATCAGTCGCCATTGGCTTTAAAAACAATGCAGGCGAACTAAACAGTTGAACAACCTTAGGAAAGAACCGCAACGACGTTTTTGATCAGATTGACCTTGACAAAAAGCATTTCGCGATCCATTTTCAGCGCGTCTTTTATCATGCTTTATCGATGCTGGCAAGTGATTCTATAAAATCTCGCCTACTTTCTACAAACAGGCAACACGGCGCTTAGTAGCCTTGTGAGCTAAAATCAACACCTGTCGGTAAGCTTGCGAGTCTGGAAATGCCGGTTTCGATCTGCCCTTGAGGATATAAATTGAGCCAGCGGTAGCCCGGCGGTAGCGCATCAATGGTAAATTTTTCACTGCGGGGTTTAAATTGGATGCATGTCGAAGGACATGCCAATATTCTGATAGCACCTCTCATCACATCAAACTCTTGATGTACATGTCCGTGGATGACTGATTTCACTTGTGGCGCAGCATCAACGATGGCCCAAAATTGATCGGCATTGACCAAACCTGACTCATCAAGCCATAGTGAACCAATATCGATAGGGTGGTGATGTAAAGCAATGATGATATGGCGATCAGGATAGCGCGCAAGAGAGCTTTTTAGCCACTCCAGCTCGTTATGGGTGAATTGACCTGAAATCTCGTGATCTTTTGCGGAGTTCAGCATCAAGATCACCCAGTTTTCCCCAAGTTCTACGACATTGATATTGTCAGATTCTTTGGCGTTGCATGTCAGTAGCTCTTTGAGATCATGGTTGCCTTGTAGCCAGACACAAGGTCGATGGAGCGTATTCATGACGTCTATGAAACGTTTATACGTTGCATACGATGGGGATTGGGCGGTGTCACCAGTGGTTAGGAATAATCGAACATCATGAGTACCCGCTTGGTCGAAAGGTATTTCTTTTATATTTTCTTCTTTCTTGATTAAGGAGATAACGGCTTGGAAACTATCCTCAGTATTCATGCCCAGCAGTCTTGCAGAGGTGTCTTCAAACAAGTGAGTATCTGAAATTTGAACGATACGAATCGGCTGAGTTGGGTCTGCTATGGGGATGGACAAAACGCCGGCATTCAAGTGGGTATCTCCATCAATTGGCTTGCACTGCCCCAATCAGGTTGAATAAAACAAAGGTAAAACTGCGGAGTTGTCATTTTTTGTTGAGCTGTTTGGTCGCTTTTATTAATTGAAGAAAATCGCAGACTTTAGGTTGTTTAATGATACATGAGATTCAGTTTTTTTCTAGCATTGTTTGCCATTAGGCGACTTAAAAAAGGTAAAAAAAGCTGTAAAAAGAGGGGTTAAAACCATTTTGATATTTTTGCACCAAAATAGTGCTAAAGGTGTTTTTATTTGGTGCATTGTTTGACCAGTCGATAATGACCAAATCACTTCGGGAGGGTGTGGATAGTGTGATTTGTGTCACTTATTGCTCTTTTTTCTCTCGAAGAGTCTTTATATTTTCTTTATGAGGCTATGTGTTAATTATATATAAAGATTATGTCCGCTTTGAAATAGCTGTTTTATGATAATCACGGTGTCAATGTATAGGTGTTTTGTGAACTTGGCATGACATTTGTATTAATACTTTCGACTGTAATTAAAAGTCTCACGACTCTTAGGACACTTAGCAATAAGTTTAACTAAAAGTTTGGTGATATCCATAAATGATGAATTCGATGTTCTTGGGGAGCATGAAATATGAAAGTAGCAAACGTGAAGTCAGTAGCTTTGAAAGCTTTAGTATCCTCGATGATTCTGGTAGGGGGCGTGAGTCAAGTAGTCCATGCTGAAGATGCTAATCCTAATTTGGTGTTTGCAGGCACACCTTATGAAGGTAATCTCACAGGTAATGTGAACGTAGTATCGAAATACATTCTCCGTGGTATTACTCAAACCTATAACATCTCTCATGATGGTAGCGGTCCTGAGTCTGATACTCCAGCTTTGCAAGGTGGTGTTGATTACGTACTCAAAAATGGCTTATATGCGGGTTATTGGTTTTCAACACTGGGCTATAGCTATGCCGGTTTGAATCCACAGAAAAATGGCAAGCATGAACAGAATTCTGTTGAAAGTGACTTCTACGGTGGTTATACCGGTTCATTCGGTTCTTCAGGAATTGGATATACTTTGGGCGGTACTGTATATGTGTACCAACCAGGCTGGGAGTCTACTGGTTACGAAACTAAAGTGGGCTTAAGCTACGGTGAAGTTAGTTTGACCGCACAAACACTTTTAAATGATGTCACTTTTGGTAATAAAGCAGATACCTATTGGTTAGCTACTTGGACACATGCTTTGCCTAAAGACTTCACCTTCGTGGGTCAAGTTGGTGCTTATAGCTACGGTAAACATGGTAAGTTTATCAACAGTAATAATCGCAGCAAAGATCCTAACATCGCGTTTGCAAATGGTGATGATGAAGCAACACCTTATGCATACCACAGCGGTTATGACGGTGATACCGATAAAGCAAAATCATTTGCTTTCCGTCATTTGACACTGGGTATCACTCATCCATTACCGATTAAAGGCGGCACATGGGGTCTGCAATACATCGTTGGTGGTGATAACCGCTTTGGTGTAAAGCAAGACAACCAAATCGTTGGTTCATTAGGTCTGACATTCTAAGCGGTTGATTAACCTCTTAGTTTAAAAAAACGCCACATGCTTGAAGGATCAAGGTGTGGCGTTTTTAATTGAATAGCCCCTCTTGCGAAGATACATTATGGCGGTGTGACTTATCGCATAAATCAGTATTTCAAAATAAAAATAAAGCGTTAGACTAAAAGATATCCCCACTTTATAACCCTTTAATGCAGGTGATTTTGTTTGAGCGCTTTATCAATCGTATCCCATCACCCTGTTTATACCCCATGGCACGCTAGCCTTGCGCTTGAATTTTCCTGTCAGACCGATTGCAATGATCCGGCTTTGTCTCGTACCGTGCTTAAGTCTCGAAAAAGCATCGGACCGCTGCGGGTTCAAAAAGCATTGTGGCCTGAGACCACCGGAGTCTGTCATGTCATCATGATTCATCCGCCTGCAGGTATCGCTGGTGGAGATGAATTGAATGTGGAGGTAAGCGTTGATCCATACGCGCATGCGGTGCTCACGACACCGGGTGCAGGCAAGTGGTATAAAAGTGATGGCCGCTTGGCAAAACAAACGATTCGTTTGCACGTGGCGAATGAGGGTTTGCTAGAGTGGCTACCACAAGAAATGATGTTGTTTGATCAGGCGATTGCCCAGAGTCAAATGATCATTTCGCTAGCGGACAACGCTGCTTTTATCGGCTGGGACATTTTGGTGATTGGTCGATCTGCGCGACAGGAAAAATTTCAGCAAGGCAGCTATCACAATCATTTATCACTGCTGCGACAAGGGCGGCTTTGTATTGATGATCGGCTGAAGATTGTGGGTGGTGATCGCTGGCTTCTATCCCCCCTAGGACTTCATGGGCAATCGGTTAGCGGCATGATGCTGGCGGTTCCTCCCGTCAGTAAGCGGGGCGAACAATCCTTAGATCGAGATATTCAAGTCCTGCGTGATCTCATCATGATGATGCAAATGCCTCTGGTGGTGACTTTACTTGATGGGGTGTTGGTTGCCCGTTATTTGGGCATGAGTGCGCGACAAGCGATGGATGGTTTTGCTGGCATACGCGCCAAATTACGTCGTCGATGGTTTGATTTAAATGAGGAGTTGCCGCGGATCTGGCGGACCTAAAATTTTTAACCAATAAGTATTTAATTGCTAATATTTTTGTGAGATATTGGGGTGTTTTTGTTCTTATAATGATATTTATTGTTAATAAAATTTATTAAAAAAGGTGATCTTGTGATGACGTCTTTACGTGCAATAACACTGGCAATCTCTTTAACTACTGCATTTCCAATCGTTCATGCTCAATCTGCGACAAGTCCGACAGCGGCTCAAGCGCAAGCCGCACCTGAAATGACGGCAGAGCAATTCCTCGCCACACTGAACTTCCAGTCTGGAAAAATCACCTTACCGGGCGGTATTGCCACACTGAACTTACCGAGTAATTTTAAATATTTATCGCCCAAAGATGCTGAAAAAGTATTGGTTGATGCTTGGGGAAATCCAATTTTGCCCGATAACAAAAACCCGTGGAAAGGC
>CAYJTU010000058.1:0-17053 GCA_964373105.1 uncultured Moraxellaceae bacterium
AGAACGTGCCATCGAAGGGCTGAAATGTGAAACTGCCGTTCATATTTGCTACGGTTACGGTATCAAAGCCAATACCGATTGGAAAAAGACGCTGGGTTCAGAGTGGCGGCAATATGAGGAAGCGTTTCCTAAACTGCAACAATCAAAAATCGATATCGTCTCACTAGAGTGTCAAAACTCTCGCGTGCCCATGGATCTGATTGAGCTCATTCGCGGTAAAAAAGTGATGGTCGGCGCCATTGATGTCGCAACCAATACGATTGAAACCCCAGAAGAAGTCGCCGATACCCTACGCAAAGCACTTCAGTTTGTCGATGCCCATAAGCTCTATCCATCGACGAACTGCGGTATGGCACCCCTCGCTCGTCAGGTTGCACGAGGCAAGCTCCTTGCTTTAAGTGCAGGCGCAGAAATCGTCCGTAAAGAACTATCGAACACGTAATCATTGAGATCGTGATGAAAAAAGGGTTTCCCGTTTGATTGGCATTCATGATTAAACGGGTAACCCTCATGAGGAACACAGTGATGATTGAAGTAACCCACTTTAGAAATGCGATGTCTTTGCTCACAGGTGCGGTCAATGTCGTGACCACGGCTGGCCTGTCTGGTCGTTATGGATTCACTGCATCTTCGGTATGTAGTGTCTCAGATACGCCTGCGACTTTATTGGTTTGTATGAATAAAGCGGCTAGCTCACATGACCATTTTATAGAAAATAAGATTTTAACCGTCAATGTGCTAGGGGCTCATCATCAGCATCTCTCACAAGCGTTTTCGTCAAAGATGAGTCCAGAAGAGCGGTTTGGATATGCGGATTGGACGACATTAAAAACGGGTGCACCGGTTTTAGAAGATGCTTTGGTGAGTTTTGATTGTGAGATTGATCAAATTCAAGAAGTCGGCACACATACTATTTTTATCTGTCGGATTGTCGCTATTCAACAAAGTCAACATGACCAAGGTTTGGTTTATTTTAATCGTGCTTATCATCATGTTGGGCAGGCGGAGATTGCTTAAGGCATTGAGTTTCAAGCAATATGATCCTGCACGCTTGCTATGTGAACACGCTTGTAACGTGCCATCTGGCAAAGCATCTTGAGAATCAGGTAAGGGAATCAGAGAATCTGCACTGTCAGCTACGGCAAAATCGTGGTATGACCGAGACTATCCTGCGGCAAGACTGAGGCCATCCTGCGTCATGTTCATATCGTTAGCTTAGCAAGAATAGCTATACCGAGATGCCTTCATTTTGAATAAGTATTTGGCTATTTTAAGTAATCTTGTGCTAGATTTAGTCCATAAAATATAATTCTTATAGTAGGTGTCTTGAATGTCTTATGAAAACTATCAATTAGAAATCGATAAAGACATCAAAAACTGTATTGAGACTCTTCAAGTTCAGCCAATTTTATTCATTGGTACAGGGATGTCTCGTCGTTATGCCAATGCTCCTGATTGGAATGGGCTAATGCAATATTTAGTTGATAGATGTCCAAATATAACAAAGAAACTCGCTTACTACCAACAACGGTACGATAACGATAACGATAACACTCAAATCGCTTCTGAACTTTCAGACTTATATTCTGAATGGGCATGGAGCACAGAACCTTCCGATAACTTATTTCCTCAAAGACTTTTTGAATCACATCAACCTAAAGATGTTTATTTAAAGCATATTGTCGCAGAACTTCTAAAATCTCTTTCAACTTCTTTTAATATTGATACACACCCTCTGGCAACTGAAATAAAAGCATTGCAAAAAATCAGACCACATGCAGTAATTACTACAAACTACGATACTTTATTAGAAGATTTTTTTGCTGATTACCTTAAAATCGTTGGTCAACAAATTATAAAAGCAAATTATACTTGTTATGGTGAAATCTTAAAAATACACGGCTGTAGTAGTGATATTTCCTCCATGGTTTTGACCAGTGAAGATTACAAAAGATTCGACACGCAAAAGAAATACTTGAGTGCGAAATTGCTAACCTATTTTGCAGAGCATCCCTTATTCATCTTTGGATATAGTTGCACCGACTCCAATATAAAAAGCATTTTGTCAGATATCGATGAAATCATATCTCCTAACAATGAGTTGATTCCTAATATTTATATTGTACTATATGAAAAGTTAGAAGATCTCAAAGCAAGTGGCGAATATCAAAGAGAAACATTAATCGCAATAAATAACAACAAAAGCATTCGTTTAAAAGTAATATATGCAAATGATTTTAAATGGATTTTTGAATCACTATCCCAATGCAGTCCTGATATGGCAGTAAGTCCAAAACTAATCAGAGCACTATTAGCAAGAACTTATAAGTTAGTAAATACAGACTTACCAAGACATGAACTACCCTTCAATTTTGAAACACTACAAAATATTACATTAAATGATGACAGCCTACCAAAACTTTATGGCATAAGTGAATTGAATAGTGGACAAGCACTGAATGCAAATTTCAACTATAGACTTACAGAAGTAGCAGAGGAATTAGGGTTAACGACTTGGCATCGAGCAGATGACCTTTTAAATAAAATACTTGAAGAAACAAAAAATAATATAAAGGCAACAGACAATAAATATCATATTGCAATTAAAACCGGCGCCAAATCAGTAGCCCATAAATATTCGCAATCCTTAATTGCTTTGCTGACAAAAGTTAAAAATGGCGAGGAATATATTTTAGAATTATAACATTAACTACAAAAGGTGATTAAACCAATAACAACCAAATAAGCAATCTAGAAATATTCTATATGATTATTTATATTTCAATCTATAAGAAGTTCCAATCTATTTTTTAGCCAAAACATCAGCGAAAGTCAACTCACAAATTATAATTTATTCTTTATTATAACAAACAATTAAAAACTTGTGTATATTCTCCACAATACTCAACCCAAAACACTCAGGAAAATAAATGACTAATAATGCAAACAACGGCGATATTGCTGAAACCATTGGGAAAATTTTAACCTTAATATTCAAGATAGGAATTTTCATCGGAGGGCTTTGTATTGTCATCTACTCCTACCACATTGGATATTTTCCACAAGGCATTTCCACTGGAGACACAATCTCATTCTTAATCGTTAGTGGTTATTTTGGATTACTTTACAGTATATTTGTTTCAAGTTTGATTGGCCTTGGAATTACCACATCATTAATTACAAAACCCATCCTAAAATTTGTATTCAGAAGCAATGATAGCTCTCAGTTTGCTCTTCTCCCTTTCAGTTGGTGGTCACTAGGATTTTCCGTTATTGCAATAATATTCATTATAATTCTCGGATACAAAGATAGTATTGCCTTTCTTAGTCTGCCCATTATAGCAATAACAGAATACATATTTGCTTCCATTTATGTTGGAGCAAGCAAAGCCATAGAAGAAATTAAGTTTAGTGAGTCAACTCACACCGTCTTAAGAAACCATAATTCAGCGAAACTTTCCACACTTAAAAACATTAGTCTCGGAGTTATATTATTTGTCCCAATTTTTTATTCAGGTGTCTCCACCTTAATACTGGAAGGAGCAATGAGAGGAATAAATGTTAGAATTGAAAAACCCATTATTTATGTTAAAGAAACATATGCTAGTCTATTGCCACAAGAGCTGATCTCAAAAGAACACCCTACGCCTGCTGGATATACTGCGTTTGACAATACGACCGTACTATTGCGAGGTTTTGGAAATAAAACTGTTATTTCTTACCCTTCAAAAAAAGGCAATTTTAATCTTGAAATTCCTAATGAGGAAATCATAACAATATCCAACCTACCCACATCCTTATCTTCGAGTTCTACACCTACGCCTAATAAAGTAGCAACACAATCAAAAGAGGCGGCAACCAAATCACAAAGTTAAAAATGCATGGGTGCCACAAATGAGTTAAACAAATCATTACGCACAACAAAAAACCCCAAAGTCTTTAAGACTAAGGGGTTTCTTATCTACGGCGAACCGTAGTGGAGCACAATATGGCTCCCTGACCTGGGCTCGAACCAGGGACACATGGATTAACAGTCCATTGCTCTACCGACTGAGCTATCAGGGAATGTTTCGGTAGGCGGCATTTTAGGGATATGAACCTACTCGGTCAAGCAGTTTTTAATATTAAATCGTTCGACCGTTTACTTTGTCGCCAATACAGCTACTTTTCAGCCAATTTCGCCATGATTTGTTTATATTTGATACAGTTACATACACCAACTACTCATTTCGGTGACGTCACACGATGAAAAATTTCAGCGCTGCGCCACTCAAAAAATCAATTTCAGCGCCTTAAACGCCAAAATTCGCTGCGCGTAACCATGCAAATTCAAAATTAGCGACCGCTAATGTATATAAACGACCATCCACCTGCTGCCAGATCGCATCGAATTGCTCAGTCGCGATATTTAGACCCGACTGAGGCAACAGTTCACGATTGCGCTGACTGGCACGCAGCGCCTCATACAGATGGCGCCCTACAGAACTGCTGGGCAGTAAGCGCACTTGCCTTGCCGCAAGGAACTCATCGACCTGTGCGAGGTTCGCATCAGGAAGTAACGGCAACACGATGCGGTCCAGTTGCTCATCCAAGCGCTGCCAGATCAGTAGCTTCTCTTGACCCGTATAGCGATTCCACTCAATCACCTCATAACTGAAGCGACGACACCCACGGCATACATGATCACCAAACACAGTGGAGCACTTCCCTGCACATGGCGTCAGAGAATCATTTAGAGCATCATGAAGCTGTACACTTTTAATCAAATCGTTCGAACCACTCAAAACACTCATCCTAAATTGATGATCAAAAAAACCATACAAACCACAAAATCCATCACGACCATTCGATAAAACCACTAAACATGGCCTTAAACACGATTAAACGTCATCTATTCATCAATGCGGGCATTTCAACCATTATCAAATGGCGCATAAACGATTAGAATAGCGCACCACGAATTCAAGTCTATGTGCGCTTGACTAAGACTTAAGCGTTTCACGAAGAGCTATTTGCCCCATGAACGAATCTGTACATTTACACAGCCCATCTGACGATATCATTGAGCACGATCAAACGGACAGCACCAAAGAATGGGTGATTGCCGCATTATATCAGTTCCATCACGTCTCCTTCCCTGCTGATTTGCGTAATCGCTTAGATGAACTCAGCACGCACTTGCAGTTGCGTGGCACGCTGATCGTCGCCAGTGAAGGCATCAATGGCACGGTCGCAGGCAGTCGCACGGCGATTGATGAGCTGCATCAAGTGCTGATCAATGAAGGCTTTGATCGCATGGAGTACAAAGAATCCTTCAGCCGTGACAAACCCTTCAAACGCATGAAGGTCAAATTCAAAGAAGAGATCGTGACGTTAGGTGTGGACGTCGAACCCCTCGCGCAAGTCGGGCACTATCTAGAGCCTGAAGCATGGCATGACTTCATCCAGCAAGAAGACGTGCTGGTGATCGACACCCGCAATCGCTATGAATACGCAGCGGGCACCTTCAAGAATGCGATTGATCCGAATACCGAAACCTTTAGAGAGTTTCCAGCTTTTGTCGATGAACAGCTTGCCGATGCCAAGCACAAGAAAATCGCAATGTTTTGTACCGGTGGGATTCGCTGTGAGAAATCAACCAGCCTCCTCCTGCAACAAGGTTTTGAAGAGGTTTACCACCTTAAAGGCGGTATTCTGAACTACCTTAATACCATTCCAGAAGAAGAAAGCCTCTGGAAAGGTGAATGCTTTGTATTTGACGGACGTGTCGGTGTGGGGCACGGCGTCGAAGAAGGCGAAAGCGCAATGTGCTTTGGTTGTGGCTGGCCGCTGAAACGCCATGAGCTACAGTCCGTCAAGTTTGAGCGCGGCGTCAGTTGCCCGCACTGCTTCGATCAAACCAGCGAAGCACAAAAAGCCCGCTACCGCATGCGCCAAAAGCAAATGGACGGCGACATATAAATACGGGACGTGTTCGGGTTGCCTGCTATAGGACGACCCGATCTCCCCCTAAACATTGCATGGCTTTATTGCTGACTTAAATAGCCAGACCATCAAGTCATTTTGCATTTCTATTTCACCACTTATTTTTTAGTCGCGCAGTGATACCTTAAGCCTCACTGCACCCAGCGACACTTTTTTAGTACACGCAAAGTCGCTTAAAGTGACTTCGCACCTTTAGGATAAAAACCATGACCACACCTCGCCTCCGCATCAAAAAACGCGATCAACAACGCCTGCGCGACGGTCACCTTTGGGTTTACTCCAATGAAGTGGACACCGATGTCACCCCGCTAAAAACCATTAAGACCACGTTGGTTCATCTCGAAGATTATCGCGGACACTTCTTGGCAACCGCCAGCTTTAACAGCCAAGCGCTAATCTGCGCTCGTATCTTGGATACTGAAGCGCGTGATGAACTCGATGTCGCGTTCTTTGAAGCCCGCCTAAATACAGCGCTAGGACTCAGACAGATTGCGTTCAAGCAAGACTTCTATCGTCTGGTATTTGGTGAAGGTGACTTGTTGCCGGGTCTGGTGATTGATCGCTTTGCGCAAACCTTCGTCGTGCAGATTGGTACTCAGGCGATTGAACATGCCAAAGCTGCGCTGGCTACGGCTCTGCAAAATATCTTCGGCACAGATGCCATCATTGTCTTTAAAAACGATGGTAAAGGCCGTCAAATGGAACAACTTGAAGAGTATGTCGAGACAGTTCCTGCTGATGCCCATATCGATACATTGGATGTGATTGAAAACGGCGTAACCTTCACAGCACCTTTAGATGGTCAAAAGACCGGCTGGTTCTATGACCACCGTGATGGTCGCCAATGGTTGAATGGCTGCGCTTCGGGTCGTACAGTGCTTGATGTGTTCAGTTATATCGGCGGTTGGGGTATCCAAGCAGCGGCGCATGGCGCATCACAGGTCACTTGCGTAGATAGCTCAGAGAAAGCCGGCGAAGCCGTGATTGCCAATGCCGCTCTGAATCAGCTTTCACAGGTCACCTTCATCGAATCTGATGCCTTTGAATATCTCAAGAAACCAGTCACCGATACCTTTGATCTCGTGGTCCTCGATCCACCCGCGCTGATCCAAAAACGCCGTGATTTTGAACAAGGTCGCCAAGCCTACTTTCTGTTGAACGAAGGGGCCATTCAGCGTGTCAGCGAAGGCGGCCTCCTCGTCTCCGCGTCATGCTCATTGCATCTACTGCGTGATGAACTGATCCGCATCGTGCAGCAAGTGGCTCGTCGTCAAAACAAGCATGTGCAATTGGTTCACGAAGCGCACCCTGCGGCTGACCATCCACGCTTACTCAGTATGACCGAATCTGACTATTTAAAATGCCTTGTCTTTCGTGTGACCAGTCTGCCGGAAGGCGCACAACACTAATTTAATCGCTACTACTATTTAATTGCAGGGCTGATAGGCCGTTAGGAAGAAATTATGCGTTGGTTACAAATTCGTTTTGAAGTCACCAAAGATGAAGTTCAGTTGGTCGAGACTTTGCTGGAATCACTCGGTGCGGTTAGCGTCATTTTGGATGATGCTGCCGATCAACCACTGCTTGAACCCCTGCCGGGTGAAACCCCGATTTGGGATCAAGTGATCGTTACCGGTCTATTTAATGAAGTGGTCGACTCACTGCATATTGATCTGGATCACACTGAGTCAGCACCGACTGATCCTGAACAGATCATTGCCTTTGTCCAAGCGCAAGCACCGACCGTACGTGCATTCTATGAATACTTGGAAGAGCAAGTGTGGGAACGCTCATGGATGGATCACTACGAGCCGATTCAATGCGGCGAGAATTTCTGGATCGTGCCCGAGTGGCTCACCCCACCCGATCCGAATGCGGTCAATTTGATCTTAGATCCGGGACTCGCATTTGGCACGGGCAACCACGCCAGCACCTTCCTTTGTCTACAGTGGTTGGGCAAAACTGACCTGAAAGATAAAGTCGTGATCGACTATGGCTGTGGGTCTGGGATCTTGGGTGTAGCTGCACTTTTACTCGGTGCAAAGCAAGTCTACGCGACCGACATCGACCCGCAAGCACTGCTCGCAACCCGCCAAAATGCTGCGATTAACGGTACTGAGTCTCACATTTGGGTCGGTCTTCCAGAAGAACTCAACAAACAGTTTCCAAAGCTGCAAAGTGATGTTATCGTCGCTAATATTCTTGCAAAACCGCTCATGGAACTTGCACCAGTTTTCGCAGAATACAGCTTGCCAAATGGACAAATCGCCCTCGCAGGACTGATTGAAGAGCAAGTTGAGGGGATCCGCGAAGCGTATGCACCTTGGTTCGATTTACATGAGCAAGAGTTTAGAGAAGAGAATTGGTGCCGACTATCGGGTCATCGACTTAAATCCTAGCCATCATTTGGGTGATGGTTTTTAAGTGTTATTTTGACTGGATCTCAAGCACGAATTCTGATTTGTTTTTAGGATAAAATCAAAATTAGGAAGACTTGCTTGTGAATACTCAAAAAACCAGATGCCCATACTGCTCCAGCATGTTTGCTGTGAGCGATGCGCAGCTATCCATCCGCAATGGATACACCCGTTGCGGTAAATGCTTTCAAGTCTTTAAAGCCGATGACCATCTCATCGCTGATCCTGCACCCATCATCGAAAGTGCAGCAGTACCCGCAGTCGTGACCGAGGCGTTGCTATCCACCCAAGAACCACTTGCCGCAGAACAACAAAAAAACGAAATCCAACCCGTTATAGCCACGATTACTGAAAATGATCCTATAACGAGCACTGAAGAAGCACTTGATCCAATTCGCTTAGAAGCGACTCAAGCTGTCACCCAAGAAGCAGTCCAAGAAACGACACCAGAAGGCATCCAAGAATCCGTAGCCGAAAATGTCGAGCTTGCTGTAGAAGCGCTAGCGATTGAGACGGCCGAGCAAGTCACACAGCCCGCACTTATCGAAAAAGTGCAACCTGAGACGGCATCCGCAAGTATCGTGGAAGACGCATTGATCCCAGAAACCATCATGGATGACACGTCAGCCCTGAGCAAAGATCCAATCACCAGCCCGTCTCCATCACATGATATCTCTGTCGCTGAAATCGACGCTCTTGAGGCGATCTTTGCGGACACGGCTCATGAAACAGCAAGCGAAACGCAATTAAGCCCGCAAGAAGAAGTGGCTCCTGTCAGCGTGTCTGCGCCTGCATCCATAGCAACTCAGATCCCAGAGACCCCAGCGGCTGTTCAAACACCAGCAACGCCAGCGCCTACACGTGCAATCAGTGAGCCGCTTATCAATGATACGCCGAACGAGATCATCGCCGAGCCTCAACCTGTTGCACTGGCAAAAGTGCCTGAAACTCAGCCAGCTACGCCAAGTAATCAAACGGATGACGTCGCAGCGATTGTTCCAGCGATGTCGCATACCTTTGAACAAGAGTTTAATGATCTTTGGTTAAGTGCGACGACCAAAGCACCTGCCGTAGAGAGCAATGAGCTATTAGAAGCGCTTACACCTGAGTCGCTTCTCATTCATGATTCAGCGATTGGGCATGATCTCGGTGAACTGAATATTTCCACAGATTCTGTTCTGCACTTGGGCGGCGTAGCAGCGATGGCAAACTCACCCAATTCAGTGATTCACGATGACGATTTAGTCAGCTATTTAAATAAAAATAGCGTGCCATCTGCACCGCGCAACGAATACTCCGCACCCGATATCAATATCCTGACATCGAATAAGAAAAAGAAAACTCAACTGCAGACTAAACCTGGCAATCGTGTCATAGAGCGACTCAGTCAGCCAAACTATCGTTTTAATGTTAACTTCCCTGCATTTTTTGGACGTGCTTTCTTATCGATCCTTATGCTGGCACTCCTTGCCGCACAGTATATCTATTTCAACTTCGATCGCTTGGCGGCGGATCCAAAATACTACTCGACTATGCATCGTATATGTGCCAGCGTCGGTTGTAATGTACCGCTTGTCGATATCAGTAAAATCAAAATGACTGAGGTCCTTGCACGCCGCTATCCAGACTCGCCAAACGAAGCGACACGCTTTACTGCACTGATGACCAATCATGGCAATGAAAGCCAGCCCTATCCTGCACTGCGTTTAATGATACTGAAAGATGGCAAGGTGCTCTCAGGCCGGATTCTAAAGCCTGCTGAGTATCTTCCGAATGGCTACACGGCACTGGCCAAGCTACCCGCAAGCGCACCAACGACCGTGCAGTTTGTCTTAAAAATCCCACGTGAAAATATTGCCGTGTTTGCGCTAGATCCAGTGCAATAGACATCTGTATATACACCAAAATTGAGTGCATTGTTTTTATTGTTGTCGATATATGAAATATTCAGCAATATTTTTGCATAAAAAATCGTCACACTTGCTGCAATAGTCAGCAGGTGATGTTATGATATCCGACCGCGCAGTGCGTGGTTCTTTTCAATTTTTTAGTGTTCTGCGGTGCCTATGCACTCACTGCGATGACTTCCCCCATCTTGCAGTATGAATATGATTTCGCTTCGGATTTTTACCCATGAATATCAAGTCACCTGATTTTAACAACCCTACCGATGTCGCACTACGCCTTCATGTTGAACGCGCTGTTCGTCATTACTTTAAACAACTTGATGGCGCAGAACCTGTACAAGTGTACGACTTGGTTCTCGCTGAAATTGAAAAACCACTTTTATCTGTAGTACTTGAACAAACTCGTGGCAACCAAACCCGCGCGTCGGAAATCCTCGGATTGAACCGCGGTACGCTCCGTAAAAAACTCAAAGCACATGGCTTAATGAGCGAGTAAGCGCTAAAATATACTTAATGTACGGTAAGGGCTGGTTTTCCAGCCCTTATTGTTTATGCTGTTTGCGTTTGCACATTCATCAATCAACACTGACGCCATGAGTTTGATCGCCAAATCACAACTTTGGCTATATACGCTGACTGTGCGCCGCCTTTATTGCAATTGCATGAAACAAACACTCTTTATTCATTTTTATTATCAAGCCATACACCTATCATGACTGTCTCTCGCGCCCTGATTTCTGTTTCTGACAAAACTGGCATCGTTGAATTTGCCCGTGAACTATCCGCCCTGAACATCGAACTGCTTTCTACTGGCGGTACGTACAAGCTGCTGAAGGAAAATAATATTCCTGTTGTTGAAGTCTCTGAACATACTGGCTTTCCAGAAATGATGGATGGTCGGGTCAAAACACTCCATCCAAAAATTCACGGCGGGATTTTGGCACGTCGCGGTATCGATGAAGCGGTCATGCAAGCCCATGATATCGCGCCGATCGACTTAGTGATCGTCAACCTGTATCCATTTGCGCAAACCGTTGCAAAACCAAACTGCTCGCTTGAAGATGCGATCGAAAACATCGATATCGGTGGACCCACCATGGTCCGCGCGGCAGCAAAAAATCATGCTTCGGTGGGTATCATTGTCAACAGCAGTGACTACAGCCTGGTCATTGATGAGCTGAAAAGCAATCAAACACTCTCACACGCAACCCGCTTTGATTTGGCGGTAAAAGCTTTTGAGCATACTGCACAGTACGATGGCATGATCGCGCAGTACCTCGGTGCCCGTGTCGGTAAAACTGAAGAACAGCAGCCCGATGCCTTTGCACGCACCTTTAACTTGCAGTTGGTGAAAGCCCAAGACTTACGCTACGGTGAAAACCCGCATCAATCAGCAGCGTTCTATATTGATCCAAGTGCGCGCGAAGCCTCGGTTGCGACCTCGAAACAACTGCAAGGTAAAGAGCTGTCATACAACAACATCGCTGATACCGATGCCGCTTTAGAGTGTGTTAAGTCTTTTGCGAAACCTGCTTGTGTGATTGTGAAACACGCCAATCCTTGCGGCGTCGCGGTATCTTTGGATGGCATCTTAGATGCTTATAACCTTGCGTATGCGACCGATCCTGAATCTGCGTTTGGCGGCATCATTGCATTTAACCGCCCACTCGATGTGGCGACAGCACAAGCGATCGTCGCGCGTCAATTCGTGGAAGTCATCATTGCGCCGAGCTTAGAAGATGGTGTGCTTGAGATCACCGCAGCGAAACAAAACGTTCGCGTGCTGATCTGCGGTGAACTCCCAGACCTTGGTGCACGTACCAGCCAACTCGACTTCAAACGGGTTACTGGGGGCTTATTGGTTCAAGACCAAGACTTGGGCATGATCAAAGATTCAGATCTTAAAATCGTCAGCAAACGCGCGCCAACTGAAGCCGAGATCCATGATCTGATCTTTGCGTGGAAAGTGGCGAAATACGTTAAATCCAATGCGATTGTATACGCCAAAGATCGCCAAACCATCGGGATTGGCGCGGGTCAAATGAGCCGTGTCAACTCGGCGCGGATTGCAGCGATCAAAGCTGAGCATGCTGGCCTCAATGTCGTCAATGCGGTGATGGCCTCTGATGCCTTCTTCCCGTTCCGCGATGGGATTGATAATGCCGCTAAAGTTGGCATCTCATGCATCATCCAACCGGGCGGTTCCATGCGCGATAATGAAGTCATTGCAGCCGCTGATGAACACAACATCGCCATGGTCTTTACCGGTATGCGTCACTTCCGTCATTAATCGATGACGGATCGGCAGTAGCAAACTCCCCCTTTTCTTGATCAGGGGGAGTTTTTGTTTTTAAGCCTCTTCAATAAAACCAACTTCAAAACAGATTAATGCTAAAATACGCCGCGCCATTTGCTGGATGTTGGATAAAAGTCAGAAAAGAGCAGACTTCATTCGGCTTAATCGGACACCACTTATTTTGATTTAACGATTTCAATAGCTTTTAAGGGAACACTATGAACATTCTCATTCTCGGTTCAGGCGGTCGTGAACATGCGCTCGCATGGAAATGCGCCCAAGATGAAGCCGTCCGTCAGATCTTTGTGGCCCCAGGTAATGCGGGTAGTGCCCTTGAAGCCAAATGTGAAAATGTTGCCCTGAACATCCTAGACAATGATGCGATCATCGCATTCGCCAAAGCCAATGCGATTGACCTGATCATCGTCGGTCCAGAAGCGCCACTCGTCAATGGTGTCGTCGATGCCTGCCGTGCCGCCGCACTTAAAATCTGGGGCCCGACACAATTCGCCGCCCAGCTTGAAGGCTCGAAAGCCTTTGCCAAGCACTTCTTAAAGCGCCATGAAATTCCGACCGCCTTCTACGATGTGTTCACCGATGTTGCTGCTGCCAAGGCCTATATTGATCAAAACGGCGCACCGATCGTGATCAAAGCCGATGGCCTTGCTGCGGGTAAAGGTGTGATCGTCGCGATGACTATTGCCGAAGCCTACGAAGCCATTGATGATATGTTGGCGGGTAATAAATTTGGTGATGCAGGCTCACGCGTTGTCATTGAACAATTCCTTGATGGTGAAGAAGCCAGCTTTATCTGTATGGTCGATGGCTATAACATCTTGCCGATGGCCACCAGCCAAGATCATAAACGCATCTTTGAACAAGACCTCGGCGCAAACACCGGCGGCATGGGTGCTTACTCCCCAGCACCAGTGGTCACCACAGAAATCTTCCAGCAAGTCATGCAGCACATTATGCGGCCTACTGTCGATGGTATGGCGGCGGATGGTCATCCTTATACTGGCTTTCTCTACGCGGGTCTCATGATCGATGCTGCGGGTACGGCGCGGGTGATTGAATTTAACTGTCGTTTTGGCGATCCAGAAACGCAGCCGATCATGATGCGTTTGCAATCCTCCCTCGTTGAACTTGTCGAAGCGGGTCTTGCCGGCGAGTTACCGAGTCATGCGGATTGGGACAGCCGTCCTGCCATCGGTATCGTATTGGCAGCAGGCGGCTACCCCGCTGACATTCAAACCGGTGATGTCATCCACGGTTTAGAGTCAGTTGCCGCTACAGCAAAAGTATTCCACGCAGGTACGACTCAAAAAGATGGCAAAACAGTGACCAGTGGTGGACGTGTACTTTGCGTCACAGCGCTGGGACATACTGTTGCCGAAGCACAGAAACTGGCACTCGATGGTGTGGCCCAGATTTCATTTGATGGCATGCAATATCGCCGTGATATTGGCTATCGTGCGATTGCGCGTGAACAAGATAACGCCTAATCCTGCACCCCCTATCCCTTCATGCACGTTATCTGCACAAAATGTTCTTTTAAGAGCATTTTGTGCGCGTTGACCCTCTATTCATCTGACGGTGCTTAAGATGCAATTGAATAACCTATCCGTTCCCCTTATGATGGGTTGATCCATTCGGGTATGATGATGTTTATCACCGATGCGCCATCAGTAAAAAATTATAACCTTGTTAAATTTAAGAGCAGCCTCATTTAATTATTGCTCTTATTCAGGATAAACCACGCTTATGTCTGATGCCTCTGATAACCCGAATACCCGTGATAAACACAAGCAGGATCATACCCTCGATAAACTGAAAACCAGTGCCTTTGATCGACGGATGTCTTTAGCGAAAGCATCGCTTCGTGCTGGGTCACGCTGGGCATCGGTCAATGCAGGAACGATGTTTTCAAGCGAAGCCGACAAAGACCGCAAGCGTAAAAAAGTGATGAGCGAACAAGCTCAGTATTTAGTTAAAGAAATGGGCAAACTCAAAGGCTCCATCGTCAAGATTGGCCAGATGATGGCGCTCTACGGTGAGCACTTCTTGCCACCCGAAGTGACCGAAGCCCTCCATACGCTGAACAACGACACCATGGCCCTCTCATGGTCAGCCATCGAAAAACAACTCAAACTCGAACTGGGCAGTAAGCTGGATGAGCTTAACGTCGACCAAGAGCCGCTCGGTACAGCGTCACTGGCACAAGTTCATCGTGCCGTGCGTAAATCGGATGGCTTAGAGATCGTCCTGAAAGTTCAGTATCCGGGCGTTGCCGCCGCGATCGATTCGGACTTAGGCTTATTTCGCAATATGCTGAAACTGACCCGTATGGTTCCTCAAACCCGTGAGTTTGAAGAATGGTTTAGCGAAGTCAGTGAAATGATGCATCGTGAAGTCAACTATCAGATGGAAGCTGCGACCACTGAGCGCTTTTATGAGCGGTTGAAAGATGATCCGCGCTATATCGTGCCACAGATTATTCATGACTATTGTACCGATGGCGTACTGTGCATGACCTTTGAACGCGGCGTCCCGATCAACAGCGCCGTTATGCTCTCCCTCCCCCAATCCCGTCGCGATAAACTCGGTGCCGCATCGATTGAGATCGCCGTACGTGAAATGTTTGAATGGGGTGAGATGCAAACCGATCCAAACTTCGGTAACTATCTAGTGCGATTGGGCAATGGTAAAGACATCCCTGATAAGACCATTCTGCTGGACTTTGGTGCAATTCGTGGCTTTGACAGCAATTTGCTCAAGGTTGCGCGTAGTCTGATTATTGCAGGCTACAACCACAATAAAGATCAAATGATTGCTGCGATGCAGGGTTATATCTTCTTTGATCAAATGCCTGCAGAAGTGAAACCTGGCATGTCTGATGTGTTTCTGCTGGCAACAGAACCTTTTACATCGCCGCTGATTAATCCCGATGCGCCAGCTGATGTGTTTGATAAAGAGGGCAAATACATCTGGAAGCAAAGTCTCTTGCACTCACGCGTAATGAAGCAAGCTGGTGACTCGATGACCTCGCGTTACTTCAGCATCCCGCCCAAAGAGTTTATGTTCATTAGTCGTAAATTCATTGGTGCATATACGTTTATGACCGTGATCGATGCCCGTACCGATGTGCGGAGTATGGTCAGCAAGTTTTTATAAATGATGCTCCTCCTCGTCTTTAGTGTGTAAGTTGCTGCCATGTCTAGACCTGAGTTAAAGATTCGTCACCTTGAAGGTCTCATTGACTATGCAGAGACCTATCGCGACATGCGCGCGCTGACAGAGCATCGTGATGCCGATACTTTGGATGAACTATGGCTACTCCAGCACCAAGACGTGCTCACCCAAGGTCAAGCTGGCAAGCCTGAACACATCCTCTTTAATCCGCTCAATCTGCCCATCATCCAATCTGATCGTGGCGGACAAGTCACGTGGCATGGACGAGGACAACTGGTCGGCTATCTGCTCTATGACCTCAATCGCCTCAATTGGAATGTGCGCCAACTGGTGACCAATACCGAAAATGCGCTGATTGAGCTCCTACGCCAATATGATATCGATGCCTACGCCAAAAAAGATGCACCCGGTGTGTATGTCGATGAAGCCAAGATTGGGTCTTTGGGTTTTAAAATCAGGCATGGGCGTAGCTATCATGGCCTATCACTGAATATTGATTGTGATCTCGCAGGGTTTCGCCAAATCAATCCTTGCGGATATGCAGGACTCGCAATGACTCGTTTAGTTGATCAACTCCAAGCGCAAACGCCTCCGAAACCCTTACCCAGTTTTTTGCAAGTCGCCCAAGCGTTAGAGCAGATACTGCGTCATCAGCATGACTTACCCACGCCAAAAAAATAAACAATCAAATACGCATGCTGCTTAAACGATCAAATACGACGTCCTCAATGAAACTTTGGACGATTAAGAACAATGAGTCACATTCAAGTAATGCAGATCTGCGTAGTATCTGATATCTTTTACCCCGCTTTAGTTTTATGATCTTGTGGTGATCACATATCACTGCAAGGAAGCGATGTCGCATATCGAAACAATAATTAGCATTATAGAAATTAGCCAAGTGACGATAGTAAAATAACACTATGGTCACTCGCCCAATAACTTAGCCCAGCGCTAGAGAGAGTCAATGTCTGTGAAATCATCACCTCTAATATCCTCCGCGACCCAATTGATCCCTTCCGCTCAAAAAGCCTATGTCGGCTTAATGATGGATGTCATTGCCCGCGCACTGGTCTCTGCAAGCCAAATCGATGGTGAACTACGCAGTGAAATTGAAGGCTTCAAAGCAGGAACTACGATTCAGATGATCGTCCTGCCTAAGGGTGCAAACTTTGCGGTTCAAGTTCAGGAAGACAAAACACTGAAGCGCGTTGATTTAGGCGACAAAAAAGCCGACCTATCTGTAAAATTCAAAC
>CAYJTU010000058.1:17063-18688 GCA_964373105.1 uncultured Moraxellaceae bacterium
TAACCCACGCATTTTTGGTGCTCTCCTTCCAAGAAAGTACCGCGCAAGCCTACGCCAATGATCGCATGGTCGTCGATGGCGATACAGGCTATGCAACACGCTTTGTACGCTGTCTCAACCAGCTAGAAGCATTGATCTTGCCTAAACTCATCGCAGGTCTTGCCGTTAAACGCTATCCATCTGAGCTTGGAATCGGCGAAAAAATCAACAAAGCCTCGCAAATTTACCTGAATGTCGTAGGCTCCTATGCCGAGCTTCTACCGAAAGCGGCACATTTTTTGAGCCAAACCCTCTCTAACAAAACCATTAAACGGAGTTAATGATGTCAAAGTCATATTACGAATTTTTTTGCCCTGTCAAAGTTGTTGCAGGACATATGGCGCTAGAACATATTCCGTTTGAGCTGGCTGCTTTAGGCGCAAAGCGTCCGATGATTATCACCGACAAAGGTGTCCGGGTGAATAACTTGCTCGTCCCCATTGAAGCCGCTTTTATTGATGCCGAAAGTGTCATTTCTGCAATTTTTGATGAAGTACCACCAGACAGCAGTCTACAAACAGTACGCGCTGCAGCGCAGCTTTATCGTGACAACAACTGCGATGCGATCATTGCGGTTGGCGGTGGATCAGTGATTGATACCAGTAAAGGCGTCAACATTCTCGTCTCTGAAGGCGGTGATGATCTGCTGAAATACTCAGGCGCGCATAACCTGCCTCGCCCACTCAAGCCATTCTTTGTGGTCCCGACAACCGCAGGTACAGGCTCAGAAGTGACCGCAGTTGCGGTAATCTCTGACGTCGAGAAAAGCATCAAAATGCCTTTTGCATCGTACTACCTGATGCCAAACGCAGCCGTACTTGATCCGCGCATGACCCAGACACTGCCGCCTCACATCACCGCGATGACCGCGATGGATGCACTGACGCATGCCGTAGAAGCCTATACCTGCTTGGCACATAATCCAATCAGCGATGCTTACGCAACCGCAGCGATTAAAAAAGTCAGTGAAAATCTGATTTTTGTCCTCGACAATCCTAAAGATGCCAACGGTCGTCTTGAACTCGCCCAAGCATCGACCATGGCGGGTATCGCCTTCTCCAACTCCATGGTGGGTCTCGTACACTCGATCGGACATGCCACAGGTGCCGTCGCGCATCTTCCCCACGGTCTGGCGATGAGCTTATATCTGCCATACGTGCTGGAATATAACCTCGATACCAATGGCGACCGCATTGCCGATTTGCTGCTGTACCTCGCAGGCGCTGAAGTCTATGCCGCAACCCCTGCAAAAGACCGCGCGCTAAAAGCGATACAGGTCATTCGCAACATGCGTGACACCCTGTATGACCGCACCAAGCTGCCGCGTACCTTGCAAGAAACCGGTAAAGTTGAGAAGTCGCAGTTGGCTGAGATTGCCAAGAAAGCCATCGATGATGGTTCGATTATCTACAACCCGAAAGAAGCCAACCTGAAAGATCTTAAAGCGATCTTAGAGAAAGCGTGGGGTTAATGACACCAAGGTCGTAGCCATCCAAAGGATGCTCATATAGAGCATCCTTTTTTTTTTTCATTGTTGTGGTAAAGTACTACAGTGATTTGACGTTCCCATAACTGCGTTGGATCAA
>CAYJTU010000059.1:0-18609 GCA_964373105.1 uncultured Moraxellaceae bacterium
TATTGCTGCATGGTTTCAATGAATCGGTCACTTTTACCGAGATAACCACTGATGACGGCAGGATTACCCGCTTTGCCATGTGCATGGGCCAAAGCCATACCACAGCTTCGGGCATACTCCATGAGATACGTCTCATCCATTTCTTCGATATCAACCGATACTTTCATATCACGTAATTGACGCACATAATAATTAGTTCTGACACGTCCACTCGATGCCCACCCCAAGAAAATGTCACTCGCAGCTTGCATCATGCGCTGACCATATACAACGCGGGCACCTTGATCCGTATAGTGGGCGGGGACAAAATCTGCAAATACCGAACGCCGCGCTTCTTTAATTTGCAGAATCAATGGCTCGCTTTGGTTCTTTTCTGAATCCGCACTTTCAAACATCGCAATTGCACAGCGCGTACCCACGCTTCCTACACCAACGACTTTAAGTGCAATATCTGTCAGTCGGTAACGATCAAATAAAGTTTGTCGATCCTCACTCAAACTGGCACGATAACGTTCAAAAAAAGGACGTACACCTGCCGCAAAAGGATCCCCTTCTTTGGGGTGAAAGATCAGTGGTGGCTCGTCAATAAACTGTCGCTGCCCATCAATATTACGCTCAGTCCACTTCGGGACGACAGCCTTACTGGTATTGTGCCGGGCTTCTGTCATTTTGACCGCACGTACTTTCCGAGTCTTGCGACTGATTGTCGCTGCGAGGATATCATTGGCATCAACACTTTCATACCACACTTCCAATGGGGAAAAGGCCGTCATTTTTTGCAAATGATCTCGATAAGACTCTATAACAATACGCACAGCTTGCTCGGCACCCTCCGAAGGTAAGGATAGCTCACGTGCCGCAATCACAAAACTGGTCGCCAGCCGTTTAAGATCCCACTCAAAAGGGCCAACAAGCGTCTCATCGAAATCGTTAATCCCAAACAATAAATGCCGCTCTGGACTGGCAAAGCCGCCAAAATTCTGTAAATGACAATCGCCACATATCTGCAAAAATAAACCGCTATGTGGTTCCCGCCCGAGATCCATGGCCATCACCAGTGGCAAACCTCGAAAAAAGGTAAATGGTGAGACCGACATGCGGCGGGCTCGAACAGGGACAAGTGGCGCTAAACGCCCAACATTTGACGCACGATAGACCGATAATAAATTAAAATTTCGGGGACGCGGTGAGATCGCGGTGAGCACTTGCCGTGAAACTTGTTTGCGCTGTGCCCGACCTAATGCTAAATTGCTCTCAAGATCGAGCAACTTGCCCAGAGGGCTATGTGCCGTCAGATCGAGAATATGCGGAAAATCTTTTGCAACCGCATTGAAGTCTATTGCACTTTGTTGCTGCAATTTATGCTGACTAACGCGCGATGTGGTCACTATAAAAGCACTCCAAGTTCAGGTGATATGCATAAGTGTTCTAAATTAACTGATAACAAGGTCTTGGCAAGATAGAAATTTGTATGTAAAACATTAATTCTGCGATATATCGCTTTGCCGTTCATCTGAGATCTTTACGCTATGCCTCAAAACAAGTTACCCGCCACAGACTCAGGAATTTTTCTGTGGATGACGTACCATGCCATGAAGCAAGCAGGGCTCGACTGTGCAGCGATCTTTGCCAGTGTCGGCATGCCTGACTCTCCGCCCGATCCCAATATGCGACAAATCAACTCCCCGCAGCAGCAGTTCTGGCAAGCCGCAGAAAAAGTCAGCGGTGATCCTGATATTGGGCTGCATATTGGCGGCGCAATGCCGGCTTTTCGTGGTCAAGTCATTGAATATTTGGTTTTAAGTAGTCCCACTTTTGGGGAGGGTCTAGCACGTACATTGCGCTATCACCGTTTGCTCACCGATGCACTTCACATAAAGCTGCGTGTGGATGGGAATAGTGCAATCTTGTATGGTTTTGAACATCCTGTACGGCATTATTTGGAATGTGCCGTTGCTGCGCTGATGCAATTCTTATGGCATGTGACCGATGCTCAATTTGAGGCTCAAGAAATCAGCTTTACCTATGCTGAAGGGGCATCTGCCGCAGACTATCAACGTATCTATCGTTGTCCTGTACGTCTTGGGGCGATTGAGGGCACCATTCGCTTTGATGCCAAGTTTCTAGAGCGCCCATCGCCAGCTGCGGAACCTCAGCTCTTAGCCGTGCATGAGAATCTTGCACTGCAGCGTATCTCTGATTTAGATCGTCGTGAGTTGGTGCATAAAATTGAACATGAATTGTCAGGTTTACTGGAGCTTGGCGAAGTGACGCTGGAAAGTATTGCAACTTTGCTCAATAAAAACCCACGCACCTTACGCGCGGATCTTGCGCATATCGGCACCAATTTTAATGATGTGGTGGCTAATTATCGTAAACGCCTTGCCCAACAACTACTCGCCAATACCCAAGACCCTTTAGACCAAATTGTTTATCGCACGGGATTCTCAGAGCCCTCAGCATTTATTCGCGCATTTAAACGCTGGACGGGTGAAACACCGATGAGCTATCGCGCACGCAAGCAACCTGAGCGAAAGCAGTGACTGACAGTATGTAAGCATTGACTGCGGAGCCATGTATGGTTTGTCGCTACGATCAATCCTTTCAAAGAAGCACTGCTCTATACTCTTGTCCTATGTCGTCATCGATGCTTCTTTATCCAAGAACACCATCAAATCTCTGTGCTCTAAGCGTTTTTGTGAGCCAGCCAGACTAAAACTCATCGCCTTTGTTCAAGATAAATTATGGGTCGCCTTAATCGCGTTGGACTCTAAACGACATAGTTAATCTGTTTTCAGAATGGACTATGCAAAACGAATATCCGACTGATCGACTCAATATGTTGAGGTTAATGAAATGAATGCAGCTGTGTACCCGAACCATCATCAGATAAAAGCACGTCGCGTTGAATTTGATTTATCCAATTCACCATTACATTGGATTCCAAACGATCCCTTTGCAACACATGCAATTAATGGCG
The DNA here is from genome assembly GCA_964373105.1 of uncultured Moraxellaceae bacterium. Classification (GTDB taxonomy): domain Bacteria; phylum Pseudomonadota; class Gammaproteobacteria; order Pseudomonadales; family Moraxellaceae; genus Aquirhabdus. The sequence goes on from CAYJTU010000059.1 coordinate 2,981, forward strand.
TTAATTTACTGCTGCCTGCTTGTGAGTTTTGGTTTTGCCGCGTGTTTAATAAAGCATTACCTTATGTCACAGATCCTATGCTACGTGCTGATGTACAAGGCTTTATTCGTCAAGAAGCAATTCATGCACGCGCTCATTTAGGTGCACAAGAATTTCTGCATGCTCACGGCATGGATACCAATGAGACTCTTCAACGCGTTAATTGGTTATTTGAAGAACTGCTGGGTGACGCACCTCTTGGGATTTCTGCACTCAAACTCAAAGCCCTCGAAAAACCATGGATCATTTTACGGGTAGGTATTGTCGCCGCGATTGAGCACTTCACTGGTGCACTCGGGCAATGGTCTTTGGATAATACATCATGGGATCTGGCTGACCCTGTGGTCGCCGATTTATTTCGCTGGCATTTAGCCGAAGAAGTTGAGCATCGCTCAGTAGCTTTTGATTTATTTGAACATCTTTGCCAGAACGAGCTCGGCTTTTATATCACCAGACAAGCCTTGATGGCAGCCATATTCCCCTTATTTCTCTATCTTCTGGTCTCTTGCGGTCGTGATCTTGCGCGTCAAGACAGCGATGCAGAAAGTCTCAAGATGGGCAAACAATCCATACTGCGTCTACTGCTAAAATTAGAGGTCGTCGGTCGTAAAACTCAGAATGTGCCGACTTTAGGCTTTCTGACCCTTGCGACCATTCGCTGGATCTCTCCAAAATTTCATCCGATTGATGAAGGCAACACGCAGCAAGCGCTCGATTATTTTGCAAGATCGCCAGCGGTACAAGCAATCAAGTCTCACTAAAAACTCACACCATGCAAATCAAACGGATTTGCATGGTGACTCTTTACAGATATCAATATCCCTCAGAATGCTAAAAATGCCTTCTTTATCTTTTCTTTGGGCTTTCTTTCGCTTAAAAGAACTTTGCAAAAACTACGCGCATCGCCCCTAAACTGCTTTATACTTTTAGATCAACTAATAACACGATGTATTCATGTCTACAGCTTCGTCTGGCAACACCACGTCTTTATCAACGCAAGCAAATCTCCCTCTGCAAAATGGCTTGTTCTTATATGCGCACCCCGACGCGCACCATAGTCATCGCGTTAGACTTGCACTGGCAGAAAAAGACATCGAATACACCCTGATCTTGGTCGATCCGGATGATCGCCCTGAGGATCTCGCTGCATTAAACCCGTATAACACCTTACCCACGTTGGTTGAACGCGAACTGCGTCTGTTTGAAAGTCGAATTATTTTAGAATATTTGGATGATCGCTATCGTCAAACCCGCCTACATCCTGACTCACCCAGTGCACGCGCCCTAGTCAAACAGTATGCATGGCGGATCGAACGTGACTGGCTCGTTGCTGCTGATATTTTACTGACCGACCCGGGATCATTGGATGTCAAAAAAGCAGCGGCAGCACGCAAAACACTGACAGACTCATTGATTAGTTTGTCGCCACTTTTTGGCCATCAACCGTATTTTTTAAGTGATACTTTTGGTCTTTGCGATTGTCTGCTGGCACCTGTTCTGTGGCGTTTACCGCAAATGGGTATACAGCTGACGCCCAATTTAGCCAAACCTCTGCTAACATATTGCCAACGACTATTTGATCGTCCTGCATTCGTACGCTCACTCACCGCCCAAGAACGCGCGCGGAATCGGGATTGAGAACGATCTAACATGTTGGTCAAATCATGCTGTAAAATTCAACTGGTCTGCACGACATCGTCACCCAGTTGAACCTATAAACTGCGAGAGTTCACCATGAACACACCCTTATCCGTCACTCCAACTCGCCCCTACCTTGTACGGGCAATCTACGAATGGATCAACGATAACGCACTCACGCCTTATCTGTTGATTAATGCTGAAGAGCATGGCGTATTTGTCCCGCAGCAATACATCAAAGACGGGCAAATTGTACTCAATATAGCACCCCATGCCGTTCAACAGTTACTCATGGATAATGACTCTGTGGGTTTCAGCGCACGTTTCGGCGGCGTATCCCAACAAGTCTACGTGCCGATTCGCGCCATCATGGGCTTGTATGCCCGTGAGAATGGGCAAGGACTGTTCTTTGATGCCAGTGAGTATCCGCCATCCGAGCACGACGATGAAAGTACTGCACCAAGTGATCAAGACCTATCGGCAGATGAAGTAGAACCCCCAAAGAAACCCAGCTTGCGCGTCCTTGATTAAGTCGCTAGGGCTTGCGTCACCATGGATGCTTTTAGATGAGTACTTTTTTGAATTTCATCTAAGCAATATCTGATTTGAGTGATGAATTTGTCATTCAGCCATGCTACCTTTGGTGCCGTGCCTATTCAGCAATCCAAGTTTGTCTTTGATGCTTGTCATGGCGTAATCCAAAAAGAATCTGGCGATTCGTTTTTCAAATGGAAAAATAAGCGTTCAAGCCGGTTTAGCTTTAATATGACAAAAGCAGATCGCCTACCCAACCATTATCCATCAAAGATGATCTATAACTAGACATTTGCCATCATGGTTTGTCATAACTGTCCATAAATACAAAGAGGAATTTGAAAATGACGTTATCTTTACTACAGCACTTACGTGAAACTCAAGGTGCGGGATTGGTCAGTGAAACAACCCAGCACTTTGGTCTGGGCGCGGATAAAGCAACGGGATTTATTAACGCCGCACTGGCTCTGGTCGTCGGACGTTTAGTCAACCTCAACCAAACCCAAGGCACCAGTAAAGTTCTCGAAATTCTTGATAAGCATGATAGTGCTGCACTGTGGCAAGATACCGATTTTTCAGAAGCCCATCAAGAACTCACCTCACTGGGTGGACTCGATGATGCAACCAGCTTACAAGCACTCAACTTAGTCGCCGATCGCAGCTTAAAAGCGATTCATAGCCTAGAACAAACCGCCAGTCTCGGTAAAGAAGGCATGAGCGAATTGCTAGACGGCCAAGCTGAACACTTACAGGGTCATTTCCCCGATTGGATCTATGCCGCAGCAGGCTTACCGGCATTGGTTGGAGCTGCCGCATATAACACCGTGAAAGAGAGCGTTGCGAGCCTTGGCAGTATTTTGCGCCAAGCGGGTGAAGTGATTGCTGACACTGCATCAGATGTTGCTCAAAAAACATCAGAAGTCACCGCCTCAGCCGTAGATAACGCAACTGAAGCCGCATCCGCCGTGGCAGAAAAAGCCAGTGAAGTCACCGCCAATGTGGTCGATGGTGCATCAGTACTCGCGAGCAAAACCTCTGATGCCACAGCAGCAGCAGTTGCTGCAACAGGTGCCGCCGCGGCATCTGCTGCACACCTTGCCAGTAACGCCGCGCACAAAACTGCTGAAGTTGCAGGGGATACGGTTGCTAAAGTCAGCACTGCCGCAACTCAGGCCGTCAGAGAACCAGCATCTTTCTTTCTACGCGCACTGCCTTGGGTAGCTGTAGTTATTCTGATTATCCTAGGATTGCTCTTTTGGAAGGGTTGCCAACAACAAACTGTACCCGTCGTTGCCTCAACAACACCAGCATCTGCCGTAACCACGACAACCGCCGCAGCACTCTCTCCTGCGACGCTGTCCCTGCATACGGGCGCACATGGCGAACTGCTGAACTGCCAAGGTATTGTAGGTAATGCTGATCTACAAAAGAATTTTATTGAAGCGGTCCAAGCTCAATTTGGTCCTGCGGCAAAATGTGACCTGAAAATTGATAGCAGCTATGCAACCTCATTTGCGGGTCTTTCTGGCTTAAGCGAAGCCCTTGGCGCGATCAAAGCCTCACCGAACACCAGTTTAGAACTGAGCGGTGACAACGTGATCGTCAATGGCCCAGATCAGACTGAAATCACGAAACTGATCGACCGTCTTAAAGCACTCTTTGGTACAGGCGTCACAGTGACCGCTGCGGCACCTCTGGATGCTGCGACTGCGGTCAGCAATGGTGTTAAGGCAGCGACTGATGCCCTCTCATCAATCAAGGCTAGCGATGCTAAAGCAGAAGATGTGATTCGCGCACTCAACCTACAAGTCATCAACTTCCCAACTGGTGGTGCAGGTCTGCCTGCTGAGAACAAAGCGGTTCTCGATCAAGCGGCTACTCTGATCAAAGCCATTCCTAGCCTCAAGCTTGAAATCACAGGCCATACCGACTCAACTGGCGATGAAAAAGCCAACGTTGCGCTATCCACACAACGCGCTAAATCAGTTGCGGCTTACTTGGTCAGCAAAGGGGTTGATGGATCTGCATTAACCGCAAAAGGCCTAGGCTCAAGCAAACCGATTGCTGACAATGCGACCGATCAAGGTAAATTCCAAAACCGTCGCATTAGTTTTGCGCTGATGGGTGCTGGATCGTAATAGAATCTGAATAAAAAAATGGACTGCCTAGGCAGTCCATTTTTTTGCTTTTAAATGAAGATGATCTGTCGATAAAGCAAACAGTCTTGATTACTCAAACCACTTCAGCTTATCCCGCAGCTTCACCACCTCACCAATAATCGTCAAGGTCGGCGCTGGAACATGCAGTCCCTCGATCAAGTCCGCAATCGTAGCCACCGTCCCGACAATGACTTGCTGATCTGGGGTCGTGCCTTTGCTGATCAGGGCGACAGGCATATCCTCTCGTAAACCATGTTCAATCAGTTGTTTACAGATATTACGTAGCCCCACCAGCCCCATATACAGCACCAGAGTCTGATTTTCATAGACGAGTTCATCCCATGGCAGCTCGGGCGAGCCTTCTTTGAGATGACCGGTGAGGAAACGGACACTTTGTGCGTAATCACGATGAGTCAACGGAATCCCGGCATAGGCACTGCAGCCAGATGCGGCTGTAATGCCTGGAACCACTTGAAATGCGACGTTAGAGGCAACCAACTCTTCGATCTCTTCGCCGCCACGGCCAAAGATAAAAGGATCGCCGCCTTTTAAGCGACATACCCGCTTGCCCTCTTTGGCCAAGCGTACCAGCAGTTGATTAATATCCTCTTGCGGCACAGCATGATCAGCGCGGGCTTTTCCAACATAAATACGATCGGCATCACGGCGCACCAGCGCCAAAATCGGCGCAGACACTAAGCGGTCATAGACCACCACATCGGCCTGCTGCATCAGTCTGAGCGCTTTAAAGGTCAGTAAGTCAGGATCACCCGGACCCGCTCCAACTAAGTAAACCTCACCCTGTTGCTGCGCATTGGCCTGCCAGTCGGCAAGTACCTTTGGCATTGCGGCATCAGCTGCGGTACGCAGTCCGTTCAAGACTTGCTCACCGATGGTGCTGGCATATAGGTTTTCCCAAAAGACTCGACGCTGGTTGGGATCTTTAATTGCAGCTTTGACCTGCGGACGCCAATCCCCAGAGAACTTGGCGAGTTCACCAAATTTCTCAGGGATCAACGACTCAATCTTGCTGCGGAGTTGACGGGCAAGCACTGGGGATGCCCCGCCACTGGATACGGAGAGTACTAAGGGAGAACGATCAATAATCGCGGGAATCATAAAGCGGCAATGCGGCGGATCATCAACTGAGTTGACGAGAATATTGAGCGCTTCGCTATCCTCAAACACTTGTTGGTTGACTGCGGGATCATCGGTCGCAGCGATCACTAAACGGTAAGGCTTTAGATCATGGTTCGATGTATAGGCAGCCAAAGTCACCGTACCGCCACTCACTTCCGCAAGCTTAGTTAACTCTGGCAGCACCTCAGGGGCAATCACATGCAGTTTAGCACCCGCTTGAACCAGTAGATCTGCTTTGCGGCGTGCAATTGCGCCCCCGCCAACGACCAGACACAGCTGACCTTTCAATTTCAGCGCTATGGGTAATACATCCATACCAATTCATCCCGCTAATGAGGCTCCGCCCTTAAAGCATAGCCCTTTGGCATTATTGATGTCCTGCTGATACATATCCATCAGCAGGCTTTCTTATTAAAATAACGGAGGTTGAATACGATCCTTGAAAACTACTTGATCGACTCAAGGCCACCCATATAGCGACGTAGCGCAACAGGAATATTGATCGAACCATCGGCTTGCTGATGGTTTTCCATCAGCGCCAGTAAAGTGCGACCCACCGCCAAACCTGAGCCATTCAGAGTATGTACAAACTCGGTTTTCTTATCCGCTTTATAACGCGCTTTCATACGGCGGGCTTGAAAGTCACCGAACATCGAGCAGCTTGAGATTTCACGATAGGTATCTTGGCTCGGCAACCAGACTTCTAAGTCATAGGTCTTTGCTGCGGAGAAGCCCATATCACCACCGCAGAGCAGCACTTTACGATAAGGCAGTTCTAAAGCTTGGAGAATCGCTTCTGCTTGACCCGTGAGCGTCTCAAGCGTCTGTAGTGAATCTTCAGGTTTCACGATCTGAACCAATTCCACTTTTTCAAACTGATGCTGACGGATCAAACCGCGTGTATCACGACCGTACGAGCCGGCTTCACTGCGAAAACACGGTGTATGTGCGACGAACTTTAACGGCAGTGTTTTTTCGTCGATGATCTCATCACGCACTAAGTTGGTGACCGGCACTTCAGCAGTGGGGATCAGATAGTATGGTTTCTCACCCGATAGCTTGAATAAATCTTCTTCAAACTTAGGCAGCTGACCTGTGCCTTTTAAGCTTTCCGCGTTGACCAATAGCGGCACATAAACTTCGGTATAGCCATGTTTTTCGGTATGAAAGTCCACCATGAACTGAGCAAGTGCACGTTGTAAACGCGCCAGCGGCCCTTTCAAAACACTAAAGCGCGACCCCGTGATTTCAGTCGCTTTGGCGAAATTGAGTCCACCCATTTGCTCACCCAGATCACTATGATCTTTGATCGGGAAATCAAACTGGCGCGGCGTGCCCCATGTGCTGACTTCGACATTGTCTTTTTCATCAGCACCGACAGGCACAGACTCATCCGGCAGATTGGGGATGCTGAGCGCATGCGTTTCAATTTCCAATTGCAACGCATCAAACTCAGCTTCAACGGCTTTAACTTCATCGCCGACCGCTTGCATCCGCGCCATCAACTCAGCCGCATCTCCGCCGGCTTTTTTGATCTGGCCGACTTGCTTGGCACCATTGTTCCGCTCGGCTTGTAAGGTCTCAGTACGACCCTGCAAATCTTTACGACGCGACTCAAGCGATGCCCAGAGGGCTGCATCGAGTTGCAGTCCACCGCGTTTGCTTAAAGCCGCGTTGATGACATCGAGTTGATTGCGCAGTAATTTAGGGTCTAACATCGTGAAGTCCGTGATATCGTCAAAGCCAAAGGCTAAACATTGAATAAGGGAAAATCTATAGCAGATAGTGTAAGGGGTTTAATCCGTGATGGGTAGATGGTCGGGATAGAATCCATTTGATCCCGACCAACCCATTCGATCACATCAATCAATGGCCTGAAGCAGGCGATTTACGACGTGGCGGACGACTGCTTGGCGCATTACCACTCGGTTTCCCGCCTTGTGGCTTGGGTTGATTGCTGTAAGGATTCGGTCCACCTGCACTTGCAGGCTTCCCAGCACCATTTAAATTACTACGTGGGTTGCTTTTCGGACCATTCTTATGGTCACGTGGCGGACGTTGAACTTGCGGTTTACGCAGTGGTTCAGCTTTGATCTTTGGATCCACTTCAAAGCCTTTAATCACGCGCTGCTCAAGCTTCCGCTTCATCAGTTTCTCAATATTGGCCAGTAAGCCGAGTTCATCGATACACACCAATGAACACGCCTCGCCTTCACTGCCAGCACGTCCAGTACGTCCGATGCGATGCACATAGTCTTCTGGGGTATTGGGCAGTTCATAGTTGACGACATGCGGCAGTTGGTCAATATCAATCCCACGTGCCGCGATATCGGTTGCGACCAAGACTTGCAGACGCCCCGCTTTGAATTCGCTCAAGGCACGCTCACGCGCGGCTTGGCTTTTGTTGCCATGGATTGCCATCGCGGTGATGCCGCTCTTATCCAATTGCTCGGCTAAACGATTCGAGCCGTGTTTAGTGCGCGCAAAAACCAGCACTTGCTCCCAGCGATTAGTGGTAATCAAATGCTCAAGCAGCGCACGCTTACGTTCACGATCCACCGGATGAACCACCTGACTGACGAGCTCTGCAGGTGCGTTTTGCTTGGCGACTTCGATATAAACAGGATCGTTCAAAATCCCTGCGGCCAGCGTTTTAATCTCTTGTGAGAACGTTGCGGAAAACAGCAGGTTTTGACGCACTTTAGGCAATAGGGGCAGGATACGACGAATATCACGAATAAAACCCATATCCAGCATACGGTCGGCTTCATCCAACACCAGCGTATCGACACCGGACAAATCAATCGTCTTTTGCCCAATATGATCCAGCAGACGTCCAGGCGTTGCCACCAGAATATCCACACGACGATTTAAACGTTCTTTTTGTGGATTGATATTCACCCCACCAAAAATAACCGTCGACTTCACATCGATATGCTGCCCATAGACACGGACGCTTTCTTCGACTTGGGACGCCAGTTCACGTGTTGGGGTTAGAATCAGGGTCCGGATCTTGGCTTTATGGTTCACACGTGAAAAATCAATGCGTGACAGCAACTCAAGGATAGGCAGAGTAAAGCCTGCTGTTTTACCCGTACCGGTTTGCGCAGCAGCCAGCAAATCACGGCCGGCAATCACCGCAGGAATGGCTTCAACTTGGATAGGGGTCGGCGAGGTATAGCCTTGTGCTTCAAGCGCACGAACAATCGCAGGCGACAAACCCAACTCTGCAAATGTTTTTTGCCCGGGTTGTACCGGATCGATGGATTTTGTTGCGGGTGTTGCTAAAGAATCATTTACCACTAAAGACATAAAATACTGCTCATCATTCAAGGCATGGTTGCATCATTGATCTGACGTGTTGATGTCATGTCTCAATGTCAATATGCAACATAAACGTCATTATAACAGCTTCGGCTTATGCATTGTTCATAGTATAGTCAAGCATGGGGATTGCCAGCATGAATGTTGCTTTTTGTCACTGACACAATCCCTTTTTTACTTTATCTTCATCCTGTTGTAAATTTAAGTGGTTATTCATCACATCTTAAATTTAATAAGCTACATGCTTTCTTCAGTAGCCATTAAAAAAGGGTATCAACGTGAGCTTGCTCAATAATTTTCTGATCATCGGCATCCTTGTGGTTCTTGGCGCCTTCTTGTCCATGTCTGAAATCTCGATCGCCGCGGCACGCAAAATCAAACTCAAAATGCTGCATGCCGAAGGTCAACTTGATGCGCACAAAGTGCTGGCGCTACAAGATCAAGCTGGCAATTTCTTTGCTGCCGTACAAATCGGCCTAAACGCCATTGCAATTTTGGCGGGTATCATTGGTGAAGCCGCTTTTACGCCTTATATTCAATACTTTATTGGACAATTTTATCAAGGTGATGCACTACCGACGATCAGCTTTATCTTGTCATTTATGTTTGTGACGTCAATATTTGTACTCTTTGCAGACTTGATGCCAAAACGCATTGCCATGACCTCACCTGAGCAAGTCGCGATTCGCTTAGTGAATCCTTTACTGCTCTTTATCAAGGCATGCACCCCTTTGATTTGGTGCATCAATGGTTTGGCTAATGGCTTATTTAAACTGTTTAAAATATCGACCGTACGTAACGATGAGATCACTTACGACGATATCGCGGCGATGGTGGATGCTGGCGCGCAAGCGGGTGCCATCCAAAAGCAAGAACTGCACTTGATTGAAAATGTATTCGAACTTGAGTCACGAACCGTTCCGTCGTCAATGACCTCGCGTGAAAGCATCATCTACTTCACCTTGAAAGAAAATGGCGAAAGTTTAAGACAAAAAATAGCCGCGCATCCGCATTCAAAGTTTCTGGTCTGCGATCAGACGATCGATAGCGTGGTCGGTTATGTCGACACCAAAGATATCCTGCTGCGCATCATCAATAATCAACCGCTTGCACAAATCAATGAAGCGACCATCCGCAATGCGTTGATGATTCCTGATTCGTTGACGTTATCAGAGCTATTAGAACGCTTTAAAGTCACCCGTGAAGATTTTGCGGTAGTGATTAATGAATATGCCCTCGTCGTCGGCGTCATCACACTCAATGACGTGATGAGTACAGTGATGGGTGACCTCGTCAGTCAACACCAAGAAGAGCAAGTGGTCCAGCGTGATGAAAATTCCTGGTTGGTCGATGGCGTCACCCCGATTGAAGATGTCAAACACGCATTAGGCATCGAAGAGTTCCCGGATGAAGAGAATTACGAAACCATCGCCGGTTTTATCATGTATATGCTACGCAAGATTCCAAAACGAACTGACTTTGTTGAGTTTAGGGACTTTAAGTTCGAAGTTGTGGACATCGACAACTATAAAATCGATCAGTTGCTGGTGACGCGCCTGACGCCATTGCCCAAGAAATCATCATAATTTTCATTTTTCACTCAGCATCACGCTACAAGGACGTATTCGATATGAAAAAAGCGGTTTTTATCACGGGCGCAGGTGCAGGCATTGGTCTGGCGACTGCGCGTGCTTTTGCAAAACAAGGCTGGTTTGTCGGTCTCTATGATCGTGATGAAGCCGCCGTCAAGAAACTCGCTCTTGAACTGGGCAGTGAACATGCTTTGGCAGGTAAACTTGATGTCACTGACGTCAAAGGCTGGGAAAAATCGCTGGCGACATTTTTTGGACGCACCAATCGTTTGGATGTACTGATCAATAATGCAGGTGTATTGTTTTCAGGTCCTTTTGAAAATATTACCATTCAACAGCATAAACAGATCTTTGACGTCAATGTACAGGGAGTGGTCAACGGCTGTCATAGTGCACTGCAATACCTAAAACAAACCCCTCACTCCCGGGTGGTCAATGTTTCCTCTGCCTCGGCGATTTATGGACAGCCGAGTTTGGCGACCTACTCGGCGAGTAAGTTTGCTATACGCGGTTTGACCGAAGGACTGGATAATGAATGGCGGGTCCATGGGATTCGTGTGGTCGATGTCATGCCGCTGTTTGTGCAGACGGCATTGGTCACGGATATGGATGCCGCCAGCTTCCGTAAACTCGGCGTCCACCTCACCCCACAAGATGTGGCCGACGCCATTATTCGTGTGGCGACAGGGCGCTCATTACTCACCCCAACGCACACGCCTGTAGGCTTGTCGACGCGTGTGCTCTATGCCGTATCAGGTTTAGCACCCGATCGGTTGAACCATTGGCTGAATGGTTTTGTCGGCAAATAATCCAGCAAAAAAGCCCTGTCGTTAAGGAGGGCTTTTTGCTCAACAATCATGACCGATCAATCGTATTATTGGTCAATCACATCGACACCTTTCGGCGGCACAAACTGAAATTGGCTATTGGCAATCACAGGATTCAACTTGGCATCCTTAAACTCGACGGTCGTTTGCTGGCCCAATGAGTCGGCAAGCACCATTTGCGTTGGGATATTGCCGTCAAAACGAATGGCTAGACTTTCAAAGACGCCATCCTTAGCACGTGGATAGAGGACAAAATTGGGGATCGCACTATTCGGCTGAGTCACTTTATAGGACTTCATCATCTGTGCGGCATTGCCCGACAGTAACAGCGCGGGCGTATTACTCATTTGCTCATCTAAAGTCTGACGCGTCGCCTGCTGTAAATCAGGATCATAGATCCATACCGTTTTGCCACTGGTCACAATCAATTGCTTCATCGGACTGGTGGTTTCCCAGCGGAAAAGCCCTTGACGCTTGACCTGCATCACGCCACTGAAGGTTTGTCCGAGATGCGTTGATTTCAGCCCTGCTTTTTGAGCAGTGACTTGCCTCGCGGGACCACTTGCCTTGGTCGTTTGACTAAAATTAACCTGCAAGCTACCTAACTTATTAAGCAGACCATTTAAAGTTGCAGTTGCCTGCGCTTCAGTAGCAGCAACTTGAGTAGTCATCTGACCCGCTGGCGCGGCGTAGGCAACCATAGGTACAGCCACAACGGTATTAAAAGCAATCAAAGCAGTAAGCATGCTAAATGAGTGACGCATATTTTTCCCCAATGTCAAAATGTAGATTCCTGTGTAAATTCAATCATCTTTATCTATGGGACTATTTTGCAGATTGTTGCGATGGCTTTCTAGGACTGTTTTGTGAGGCGTGATATCCGTTGGATTGGATTTGGTAAAAAATAAGGAGTAATTTTGAATATTGATTTTTCTTGAACATGACACGTGAGAGATGAGATTCAAAAATAATTTCTACTCAATGCCCCCCCCCTTACCACCGAGTGAATAACAGCGCAAAACGATCGTAAAATGATACATAGGCCTCAAAAACGTTTATCATTACCGATCAGAAATTGAAAAAACTGCACCCTTAATAAAAAGTGTATATCGTCAAGGATGATCGATAAATATGCAGATTTTATATCCGCGCCGCCCCAAAGATATCTTGGAACATAGAATGCCTCACCCGATCCATCAAATTTTCCAGAAAATTTGTATATTCATATTGTTATGTTGCGTTTCCGAAGTATATGCGGCACCTATAGACACGAATAATAATCCAGCATCCACCAAAGATGAGGAAGTAAAACGCACAGTACTCGGAATCATGAGTTATACCCGCTGGGTGCCGCCGCCAACACCGATTAATCTCTGTATTGTCGGGCCAACGAAACATTCCGTACTGCTCGAAAAACTTGATGCATTCGATTCCATGAACAAAATCGTCGTGACCAAGCAAAACTATGATGTGACCGTCTTAAGTACACAATGCGATGCCATCTATTTTGGTGATATTTCACCGGTCGAGCAGCAAAAAATCGTTGCCGCAAGACAGAGTAAGCCGATTCTCCTCCTGAGTGAAAATAATCAGAATTGTGAGCTGGGCAGTAGCTTTTGTTTAAATCTAGAAACCTCACCGATTACATTTACAGTCAATCTTGACTCACTGACACGCAGTGGGGTGCGTGTCGACCCAAACGTATTATTGCTTGGGCGTAAGAAAAGGGCGACGCCATGAAAAGAACGTTTTTTAGTACCATTATTGGTTCCCAAACTCAGCCCACTTTAAAGCACATCTTTAAGCGGACCCACTTTGTGGTGCTCTTGATTGCACTGTTAATCTGCGGCTTTTCGTTATCGGTTTTATCTTTGTTTGCACTCGACAACTATGCCAAGAAAAATCTGCAATTGATTGCCAGTACGGTGAGCTATCGCGTTGAGGCCGGTGTGGTCTTTAATGATCGAGCAGCGATTCAAGACACCATCAACCAACTCGCCTATCGCGATGACTTCTCATCCATTCGAATAGAAGATGTTCATGGTCAGGTGTTAGCTGAACTTAAAAATTCAAAAAAAGGCTCATTTGATAGGATCGATCGAGTCTTTAACCACTTTATATTTTTAAATCCCACATCCGAGACCGTCAAACATAACGATGAAACCGTTGGAACCGTTTGGGTCACAGGGAACTCTAAAGTCATTACCAAATTTTTAAGTCAAGTCTTACTTGGACTCGTACTTTGCTTGGTGATCACACTGATCTCTGTCAGTTACTTTTCATACCGGACACATGGCTATATTGTTCAATCCTTTCAAAAAATGACCACGGTCGCAAATCTGGTCAGAGAGCAGCGTGCCTTTAATTTAAGGTTGCCGAAAGCAAAAATCTTGGAACTCGATGAGCTCAGCCAAGACTTCAACAGTTTATTGGATGAGATCGAGCGCTGGCATCAAAATCTGAAACAAGAAAACGATACACTTGCCTATAAAGCACAGCACGATAGCCTCACGGGTCTGCCCAATCGCGGCTACTTTGAAACACGTTTAGAGTCCTTGTTTCATCAAGCCCATGACGGTGCGCAATTGGCATTGTTGTTCTTTGACAATGATCGATTTAAAGAGATTAATGATACCTATGGACATGCGGCAGGTGATTTTGTTTTAACCCAGACCAGTGTGCGACTGCAATCTCGTCTACGTCAAAAAGATTTTTTAGCGCGCTTGGGTGGCGATGAGTTCGCGGCAATCCTACCGCAAATTGTCGATGAGAAAAGTGCGATCAGCGTGGCCGAAGCGATCTTGGCGACACTAAACGATCCTATTTATTTACCCGATGGCCAACGCCTTCATATCCATCTCAGTATCGGCATCGCACTCTCGCAAGACTGTAAAACGCCAGAGCAATTACTCGCGAAAGCGGATGCAGCGATGTATCACGCGAAACGATCGCCAACCAATAGCTGGTATCTATCCGACTAATAACGCCTCAAATCCAACGACTTCATCAAAACCATTCCGATCACAGGAGCTTTATCTTGAAACGTTATAGCCATGTATTAAAAATCAGCAGTTGCATTGCACTGCTACTCGCCCTGTCCGCATGCCAAAACCTGAATGGGTTGTCCAGAAAACAAGTCTCAGTGCTCAAAAGCCAAGGCTTTGTACTAACACAAGATGGCTGGACCTTGGGTTTGCCTGAAAAACTGCTCTTCAATTCGAATGAAGCAGATATCAAACCTGAGACTGCACAAAATATCACCAACGTAGGGCAGCAACTGACTAAAGTCGATGTGACACATCTACAGGTCAACGGCTATACCGATAACACCGGTGCAGTGAGCTATAACCAAGAATTATCCCTCAAACGCGCACAGGCGGTTGCCGAACCGTTGATTAAAGGCGGTATCCCTGCCAAAGACATTCAGGTCATTGGACGCGGTGTGGAAAACCCAATCGCGGATAACGCGACCCCTGAAGGTCGTAGTGAAAATCGTCGGGTGGCAATTATTGTGAAGCCTCAATGATTTGAAACACCCATAAAAAAATCCGCCGAAAGGCGGATTTTTTTATCTCAACACAAACACATGCCTGATGGCATTATGCTTGGATTGGATCAACGAACACGTAGCGACGGCCAAATGCACCTTTAACCGCAAAGCGGAGGATGCCATCAGCAGTTGCAAACAAAGTATGATCGCGGCCCATGCCGACGTTTGCGCCAGCATGGAATTCGGTACCGCGTTGACGCACGATGATGTTACCAGCGATGATCTTTTGACCGCCGTACATTTTTACACCGAGCATCTTAGGATTGGAATCGCGACCGTTGCGGGTTGATCCACCAGCTTTTTTATGTGCCATGAGTTTTAACTCCTCAAGCGTAAATAAGATTTAAGAAACAAGTTTGTAACCAACGTTTGGAACAACAAATCAAAAATTATGCGGTGATCGCAGTGATTTTGATTTCTGTGTACCATTGACGATGACCTTGTTCTTTGTGGTAATGCTTACGGCGGCGATGCTTAACGATACGGATCTTGTCATGGCGACCATGGCTCAGGATTTCGTAAGTTACGCTTGCACCAGCAACAGTCGGCGCACCGATTTGGATGTTATCACCATCCACAACCATCAATACTTCACTATCAGTGATGCTTGCACCAGTCTCTGCTTTCAGCAGTTCAACTTTCAAGTATTCACCAACGGTTACACGGTGCTGTTTACCACCGCTTTGAATCACTGCATATGAACTCATACTACATACTCAACTATTACCCGTGTTCGCGGTGCCGATACGAAAAATGTTTCGGGCTTCAAACCTGCGTCACTGGGTTGATTCATACAAATCATTAGACCGCGCATTGTAGAGATTTT
>CAYJTU010000060.1:0-18384 GCA_964373105.1 uncultured Moraxellaceae bacterium
TTCCGCTCGCTCGTGAAGTGCCTGAACTCCTCGGGCGCGCTCGACGCGATCGAAGCGGAGTCCACCTTCATCACGCGCTTAGAAGTCAGTCCAGATACCGCTTGGGTGGTGGATGACGAGCAGGGTGTGTGCGCCTATCTGGTTGGCTACTACAGCATACCGGGCAAAGTCACTCCACTGGGTGCTGTGTTTAACCCCACCGCATCGGGCTGTCTGTACTTGCATGATTTAGCGATTTTGCCACGTGCCGCGGGGCAGAAAATGGCATCTCAATTGGTCAACCATATCCTGACTCTACAACCTGAGCATATTCAATATGCTGCACTGGTTTCCATCCAGAACTCACTGCCTTTCTGGCAAAAAATTGGCTTCGAGATCAGCCCGCTTGATGACAGCCAAACCCCACACCTCAGCAGCTACCCGCAGCCCGCGTTTTATATGCTTAAGCACTTGATAAAATAATATCTATACTACAAAAATTACAATTTTGTGACTAGATTTTAACCAAAAGCCAAGGTATGTTGTCAGCCATTCCAAGGGGTGAGGGTGAGCGCCTTCGTTTTACTGTTGGTTATTTAGGTGCGAATGTCTCAAGACTGGACGGGCTTAACGTGAAAGGGTGAACTCCAAACCCGATATTTATTAAAAGATCAACGAATTCAATGCTTAAATAAGCATGATCAGGCAGCACTAAAAAAGTTTTCGGTAGACCTTAAGTTTAGTGAAAAAGTTTAAAACGTTCCTGCTAGAATGCGCCACCCTCATTGCACAATTGCTGTGCGATCTACACCTTTAATTTTTTGTATTTTATAACTTTTCTGTCCGATATCATGACTCGAATTATTGCTTTTATCGCCCTATGGGTGCTGTGCTTCACCAGTACAATCGCCACGGCTTCATTACCGACTGAATTGACGGTAATCAGTTATCACGAAGTGGCTGACCCCAAAGACGCGCTGATTCCGCAATATGCCGTGTCGCCGACCAACTTTGTCCGTCAGATGGACTGGTTAAAAAACCAAGGCTACCATTTCGTCAGTGTGGATCAGGTGCTCGCAGCACGTGCCGGCAAATTGCCACTTCCCGAACAAGCGGTGTTGATTACCTTTGATGACGGCTACCGTTCGGTCTACACCAACGCTTTTCCAATCTTAAAGCTGTTCAATGCCCCAGCCGTGATCGCCGTGGTCGGCAGTTGGCTGGAGCCGACAACTGGTGAAGTGGTGAATTTTGATGGCCGCTCGGTATCACGCGATGAAATGCTCAGTTGGGCACAGATCAAAGAAATGACAGCCAGTGGTCTTGTTGAAGTCGGTAGTCACTCCTATAGCCTGCACGATGGTATACAAGCCAATCCGCAAGGAAATATGGAGCCAGCAGCAACCACGCGTCTCTACTTGCCGAAACTGAAACGCTATGAAGACGAAGAAACGTATAAAAAACGCATTCTGACTGACCTGAAGAAAAATAATGAACTGCTGCGTCAGCACGGGATTCGTGAGCCACGCGTCATTGCTTGGCCTTATGGCAGCTACAATATTGAAACGCGGGTCATCGCCGAGAAGCTCGGTATGCCGATTGGTTTGACCTTAGATGATGGCCCGAATACGGTCACCACACCGCTGTGGGGTTTGCGCCGTATTTTGGTTGAAGGCCGTATGCAACTGTCTGACTTAGATCGGGAGCTTGCGACCCGTATCGCGAATATCTCCGACAACGACCGCCCTGAAAAAATCATGCATGTCGATCTGGACTACATCTATGATCCCGATCAGGCTCAACAAGAAAAAAATCTCGGCCACCTGCTCGATCGCATCCAAGCGATGGGCGTCAATACTGTTTACTTGCAAGCCTTTGCTGATCCAGATGCTGATGGCGCTGCGGACATGGTCTACTTCCCCAATCGTGTCCTGCCGATGCGCGCAGACTTGTTTAACCGTGTCGCTTGGCAAATTCGCACCCGCACACCGGTAAAGCGTGTCTTTGCGTGGATGCCCTTGCTGGCATGGAAACTCCCTGCGACCAATCCTGCGTATAAAGATGTCGTCGTCACTGAACAAAAAGCCAGTTCAGACCATCTCAATATGGGCTACCCACGTCTATCGCTGTTCTCACAGCGCGCACGACTGGTCGTGACCGATATTTATCAAGATTTAGCGCGTGCCGCACCGATCGATGGCATTTTGTTTCATGACGATGTGACCTTGTCTGATTATGAAGATGCCAGCACTTTCGGGATTGCTCAGAACCAAGCCTGGGGTTTACCGGCAAAAATCGACGATATCCGTAAAAATGATGATTTGCTGGGTCGCTGGACGATTCTAAAAATCAATGCCCTCGATCGCTTTGCCAATGAACTTGCAGGTCTTGTACGCGCCGAACAGCCTAACCTGCTGACGGCACGTAATCTCTATGCCCAAGTCGTCCTCAACCCACGCTCTGAAGTGTGGTATGCGCAGTCACTGGATAATTCACTGGCCAACTATGATTTTACGGCGATTATGGCCATGCCCTATATGGAAAAAGCCGAAGACCCTAAAGCCTTCATGCGTCAAATCATTGAAAAAGTGAAAGCTTATCCCAATGCCATGAAAAAAGTCGTGTTTGAATTGCAGGCGGTGAATTGGCGCAATGATCAAAAAATCCCGAGTGCAGAATTGGCCGCAACGATTCAAACCCTGTACGACGCTGGGGCACAGCACGTTGCTTACTATCCTGATGACCCGATTAAAGACCATCCAGATCCAGCCATCATTCGTCCCGTGTTCGATCGCAAATCTAATATGCCTGAATTACGCTAAGGTGATCTCATGGTGATCACTGATTTCATTGACGTTTGGCATGGCATATTAGGCTTTGTCTTTTATTATCCACTGCTCATGTCTTATTTGTGGATGATCGGGGCGATTTTGTTTTATTGGCGAAATGAGCGGACACAGCCTCGTTTTGATCATCCGCTCGTGTTAGAAGATACCCCTTCTGTCAGTATCCTCGTCCCGTGCTTTAACGAAGGGGTCAATGCTGAAGAGACGATTGGTCATGCCCTTGCACTGGACTATCCAGACTTTGAAGTCATCGCCATCAATGATGGCAGCACGGATGAAACCGCCGAAGTACTGAATAGCCTCGCTGCACGCTATCCCAAGCTGAAAGTTGTCCATTTAGCAGAGAATCAAGGCAAAGCGATGGCCTTACAGGCAGGCAGCTTACTGGCCAAATCTGAATTCTTGATTGGGATTGATGGCGACGCCCTGATTGATCCGCATGCTGCACATTGGATGGTTCGTCACTTCGTCGCCCACCCACATGTCGCCGCAGTGACCGGAAATCCGCGTATTCGCAACCGCTCGACCCTACTGGGTCGGGTACAGGTCGGCGAATTCTCGTCGATCGTCGGAATGATCAAGCGTGCGCAACGTAGTTTTGGTAGACTATTTACCGTTTCAGGCGTGATTACTGCTTTTCGGAAATCCGCTGTACATGACGTCGGTTATTGGTCGGCAGATATGCTGACTGAAGACATCGATATCACATGGAAGTTACAACGTGCTGGATGGGATGTCCGTTTCGAGCCCAATGCGCTCGTCTGGATATTAATGCCTGAGACCTTAAAGGGTCTTTGGCAGCAACGCCTGCGCTGGGCCATGGGCGGCGCACAAGTCCTATTGAAAAATTTCGGCGTGTTTTTCAGACCGAATTTGAATTTTTTATGGCCTTTGATGTTTGAGCTCTGTCTCACACTGATTTGGTCCTATCTGATGCTGATCTTAGTCGTGATTTGGGTGATTGGCTTGGTCATGCCCGTAGGCACATGGCCCGCCGTTGGATCACCCCTCATCCCGCAAGGGAGCGGTGTGTTTTTAGGTGCGACATGTTTATTGCAATTTGCCATTAGCAAGTGGCTCGACAGTCGCTATGAGAAAGGCTTAGGCCGAAATTATTATTGGATGATTTGGTACCCTTTAGTGTTTTGGGTGATCAACATCGCCACCACGATTACGGCGTTTCCCAAAGTGCTTTTCCGGCGCGATGGCAAACGGGCCCGTTGGGTCAGTCCTGATCGTGGCATACACTCTTTGGAGAAGAAAGACCATGAGTAACTCATTAATTATCAATATCCGACAGCAACTGCACTGGTATCAGCGCTTTTTTTCGGACAGCTCCACCGCTTTGATGTGGGGCATGTGGTTGTACCTATGGCGCCCTCTGGTCGTCATCAGCGGTGCGCATGCGTTTAGCAAGCAGCCGTTCTTGGTTCAGTTTGTCACCAAAATTTCACCCTTCACCATGGGTTATATCATTGTGTCCGTGTTGTGCGGTGCACTGGCCTTACTGCTGTGGACTTTGCTGCCTGCACGCCGCATTAAACCCTCTCCGCAAAAAAATCTTGCCGACTATGCCGCGCACTTTCAGCTTCCAGAGCACGAAATTACCGCAGGCCGTGCCGCCAACATTTGTACGATCCACCATGATGCCTATGGCCGCGTCATTGGGATTCAGCCGCAACAAGTTTAAGCGTCCTCTATTGATCCACAGCACCATGATGGCATGGTGCTTGAAGATCTCTTCAACATAAGCAAACACCGCATAGAAACCATTTGATAGCCCCCCCCCGTCCGTCCTGATTATTGATCTTAAAAATCCCTCGCTCCATACGTCATCCATCTATTTCACTGAAAGCGCAAAATCTGATCACAGATTAACGACATTATTTTTGCGAGTACAGGCATAAACTTAAGGCTACCTCTTGTTCCACCGCACCTTATTTTTAGGTCAGCCGTCATGCTTAAATCACCTTTTTTATCGACCCTACCTTTCAAACGTAGCGCCACGCTCACACTGCTGCTTATCGGTTCAGCAACCCTACTCTCGGCCTGTTCTACACTGTCTACGCCGCGTAGCTTTGCTGAGCTAGGCAAATACGATCAGTTCCGCTTGAACAGCAATATCTTTAGAGTTACTTATCAATCACGCAGTGAAAGTACCGCCGCACGGGCTGAAGAAATCGCGCTGCTCAAGGCGGCTCAAGTCACCGTGCAAAATGGTTTTCGCTATTTTGAAATCACCGACAAGCTCCTACCCAGCGATCAACCCAATGTGATTGTCGCAAGCCCGATGTTTAATTATTATGGCTCGTTTGGCTACTACGGCGGCTATGGTCGCTATCCGTTCCGTCATGGCTTTGGTTATGGCTACGATTATCCGTTCTATGGCCCAAACTACTACACCGTGCCGCAAAAGGTTATCGTCAGCTATACGATCAATTGCACCAATACTGCCAAGCCTGATCAGAGCCAGCAATACGATGCCACAATCATCTTGGCCTCGCTGGGGCAGCGTTATGGGCTAAATCCAGATGGTAGTCCGGCATTGCCACCAGCGCCCCCATCTGCAGCGCCCAAAGCGGCGTCATAGCGCAAAACAACTGCCATAAAAAACAGCCCTTCAGGCTGTTTTTTAGATCTCGACTTTATTACTTACGTAGTTCTTTACGCAAGATTTTACCGACGTTGCCTGCAGTAGCCCGTAGGGTGCAATAAGCCAAAGCGCATTGCACCTTCATTCATATGATACCTTTCTATATCTGATTAATATCATATTCTCAATGTATCTAATTATGGATGTATCCATATCTAGCAACGACGCTTTTGGGAGTATTGTATACGTGATGAATTAGATTTAGACAGCATATGGTTTACATTCACTATAATCCCGTGAAGCATGGCTATGTATCTGAGCCAAGAGATTGCAGGATGTATGAATAACTTGCAGGAGACTAATTTGATTGAGGCTGGTGCAATACGCTTTAGCTTATTGCACCCTACGCGGGCTGAGCGTACGCGCATCCCCGATGGGCTAATACCCGGGCAAAGCATTAGCGAAGTAAAAAACGTTAAAAACCTAAGCTTTACCAGTTAATTACGTGATTACTCTCAATATGCACAAAGAGAAGGTCTACAATTTAATCTTTATACTCTTCCCGACACTTAGCTCTCGGGTCCTCTTCAAAATGCAATTAGTAAAGGCTTAATAAATAGAAGAGATATTCCATGATGACGAAGAAAAATCAGTGGATAACCGCTGCTGAACACTCACGCCTTTTAGAAGCAGATCCAGAGTTTGTAAAGCAACGAGAGGTACGAGAGCTAAGGCATGCTGCTAGGGTAAGACGCATTGAGCTGGAACAATCACCTCTTCTTGCGGAATTACAAATGAGCGGATTAAATATAGAATCTGTATCAGATTTAATTAGTATGTCATCAGAGTACAGACAAGCTATCCCCATTCTGCTAAAGCACCTATTACAACCATACTCAGATGTTACTAGAGAAACAATTGCCCGATCGTTAGCTATTCCTGAACCAGAAGTGCGGAAGGCATGGAAGATATTGATTGAAGAGTACAAAAAAACTCCCGCTGGCTGGGGGATAAAAGTACCTGGTGATACCGAGGAGCTTAGGCTAGGTGCAAAAGACGGCTTAGCTTGTACATTAGCAGTTGCTGTTACAGATGGGACATTAGAAGAATTAATAGAGCTTGCAAGTGATCCCCAAAATGGGAGTAGTCGCTTATTATTATTAAGCCCGCTCAAACGAAGAAGAAAGAAGAATCAAAGAGTAAATGAGGTATTGCAAAAACTAGCAAATGATCCTGACTTAAAAAAAGAGATCGCCTCTTGGAAGTAGGCTATTTCACTTATTTAATTCTGCTTAGGGCTAAAAATTTCCCTATGGTATTTTTTTACAAAATATGAGAGATGGTTGCTAGAAGTTGTTGGGTTAAGTGATTGGAAGGACTGTGCAAAAAGTGGTTCTGTAGGGTAAAACTGCACTAAGCAGACACTACATGGAACCTGACCTATTGGGCTAGAAGGTGGGTTGAATCCTTATGCGTATGCGGGGAATGATCCTGTAAACAACACTGATCCGACTAGATTAGATTACAATTTTAACTTCAGTAGCTTTAGCTTAGGGATGTATCTACCGCCGATACCGCAGCCTGCATATAACTTTATGATGGGCCTTTCAAATAGTGCGTCTTTTGGGCTTGCGCAGCCAATCAGTAACTTCGTTAATGGTTATCCGACAGCGAATGTAAACTCTAGAGCTTATAGTACGGGTAGCTATGCTAGGCCCTGGAGGACTGATTGGAGGGCTTGAGCGGGGTATAGCGAAAAGTGTAACTAAATATGAGGTTGGTACTTTTGATGCACTTAAGAGACAATCGGTCGCTGGTGACGGACTAGATATTCATCATGCGATGCAAAAGAATCCAGCACAACAAATTATTGGAAATTATAATCCAGCCACCGCACCGTCAATTGCGCTACCTCGTGGCGAGCATGCAATGATTCCAACATTGCGAGGTGAATATACTGGATCAGCAAGAAGTCTACTTGCAAAGGATATTATGGATATGCGTAATAAGACGAACGCTCCAAATGACGCATTAAAAACATTAATTCAGTTAAATAAGCGTATGTACCCAGAAGCATTTATCAAGTGAGAATATTATAATGAACAATGAAGAATTTGTTGAGGCACTTAAGCGTTATGTTAGGGATGCTGCAACGGAAGATGTAATTAGTAAGTTGAAAAATCCGCCTGGCAGACGTATTTTGCCTCAGGTGAAGGTTATATCCGAGTGGTACAATAATTTACCCGAGGAGGATATAACTAACATAAATAGTGTAATTGCTTCTACCGCTAATGAGGTACTATTTGGTATTTTAGCCGTATTGGATGGTGTACGGGTTATAGATGAAGAAAAAGGCCAGCTGGAATTAATATACACCACAGCAGATAAGAGCATCCTTTTAAATGACCCTTTAAAAATAGGGTTGCATGACCTACTTAATTCTTCGAACTAAAGAAGGATATCAAGTGAATACAGCCAGCGTAGCGTGGGTTTCAACCCACGACCTGCTTCTATTTTAGCAAGCGTAGGGTGCAATAAGCCAAAGCGCATTGCACCAGCCTCAATCATAATCATCCCCAGCAATGATTTGCACATCCTCACCCCAATCAACCTCATATAATCCCTTACTCACACAATGGCGAAATGTAGAATATTGCCAATCTTGAGGTTTTGAGACATAGCCATGTTTTACAGGGTTGTAGTGGATGTAATCCATATGTTGTTTATAGTCCAACTCATCCCGTATGCAATGCTCCCAGAAGCGTCGTTGCCAGATGCCGCGCTCACCACGCTCCACGCGAACTTTGGATCGATATTCGGTTTTTCTAAGTGCTTTGGAAAAGTGAGATTTGATCAAGCGCCAGCGGACCGCATAATCGTCATCTTCTTCGGGCAATTCCCAGATACAGTGCATATGATCAGGTAGAACAATCCATGCATGGATGGCAAAAGGATGATTAGATTTTGTATATTTTATTGCTTCGCGCAAAGCATGAATATGTGTGATCAGAAGGGGATTATCTTTACGTTTTAAGAGGTTGACGGTAAAGAAATATAAGCCGCCTTTTTGATGGATGCGTCGGTAGTTGGACATGGCAAATAGTGATATGAATCAGATGCGATGAATGTATCATATGTCGGTTGGCGCAATGCGCTTCGGCTTATTGCACCCTACGCGACTAATGGAATGACCATGGCGGAAGCAGGTAGGAATATTATTAATTGGGGTAGTAGACCGGCTGATGCGGCAGCATTGACTCAAAGTATGACGTCAACGAGAGCCCAAGAAATTCTTGGACAAATTACCCCAAAAGATGTGAATAACATTAGAAATTTTTATCTTGATACAGCAAGTTATTTAGAGAGAACGAACCCTACAGCTTTGGCAAATACGCCTACGCCTATTGTACGAGCCGAACTGATGCAACAGATTCTTAAAAAAGGAGGGCACTAGTCGTGAGTGATCAAATAAGTGAATATGATCAAACTGTTGTAATTAGAAATGCTTCAGGCCTTCCCCTAAGATTAATTATTGAGCCATGGGCTGACGAAGTTGTTATTGCAACTGAAAAATTATTTAAGGTACACGGTCGTTGTGCGACGGGGATTGTCCAGTTTGAAATTGAATATATGCAGGATTGTCTTGTTATATATGGGCAACATGGATCATTGGTGGCCATAGAGGTGGATAATGAGATATTGATAACAGGCTCTAATGGGGTCAGATCATTATAACTTGAAGAGATCGCTATTTTCGGGTTCCCAACGTCTACGTTGGGAACCCTATGTCTGACACGTACGGATCATTAATTCAAGCAATCTTGCAAAAAGTCATACACCCTTCTAAGGCAATTTAATGAAGCCCTTGGCTATGACACTCACTACTTCGCCTAAAGCGATGCCATAAAAAAACAGCCCCTTAGGGCTGTTTTTTACATCTCGACTTTATTACTTACGTAGTTCTTTACGCAAGATTTTACCGACGTTGCTCTTCGGCAGTTCTGCGATGAACTCAATGTACTTCGGACGCTTGTAACCGGTCAGATTTTCATTGATATAGATCTTGAGTTCGGCTTCAGTCAGGCTTGGATCTTTCTTGACCACAAACAGTTTCGGCACTTCACCGCTCTTCTCATCCGCCACACCGATCGCAGCCGCTTCGAGCACTTTCGGATGGTTGGTGATCACTTCTTCGATTTCAGCCGGATAGACGTTAAAGCCTGAAACCAAGATCATGTCTTTCTTGCGATCAACGATTTTGGTATAGCCTTTGTCATCCATGATGCCGATGTCGCCAGTACGGAAGAAACCATCCGCTGTCATGACTTTTTCGGTTTCATCGGGACGGTTCCAGTAGCCTTTCATGACCTGTGGACCACGGATCGCAATCTCGCCGCGCTCGCCCAATGCCACTTCTTTGCCATCATCATCCAAAATTGCGACTTCAGTCGACGGTAGTGGGATGCCGATGGTGCCGGTGTAGGCTTTGATATTGACTGGATTAGCCGTTGCAATCGGTGAAGTCTCCGACAAGCCATAACCTTCGATGATCGGCGTGCCGGTGATTTTCTGCCAAAGTGCTGCAGTCGCTGGCAATACCGCCATACCACCGCCCATGCTGAGTTTCAGCTTGGTGAAATCAAGTTTTTGGAAGTCTTCATTGTGTGCCAGCGCATTGAACAGGGTGTTCACCGCCGGGAAGAAGCTCGGTTGATATTCGCCGATTTCTTTGATCAAGCCAGGAATATCACGCGGATTAGGGATCAGAATGATCAATTGACCACGCTTCATGCCGTAAAGTGCGCAGACCATCAACGCAAAAATATGATACAGCGGCAACGCACACAGGATGCTTTCTTGATCCGCATCGGCACTTGAGCCTAAGGCACTGCTAAAAATCGCATCGGTCTGCAACAGATTGGCGACCAAGTTAGAGTGGGTCAGTTCCGCACCTTTGGACACACCGGTCGTTCCGCCCGTGTATTGCAACACCGCCGTATCGGTCAAGCCGACGACTGGACGCTGATATTTACGCGCGCTGACTTTATTCAGCGCATGGTTGAAATTGACACTGCCTGGCAACACCCAAGCTGGCACTTGCTTACGCACGCGGCGGACCACCAGATCCACCACAAAGCCTTTAACAAGGCCCAGCAATTCACCCACACTGGTCACAATGGTATGTTTGATCGGGGTATTGGCTATCACTTCTTGCAAGACACTGGCAAAATTTTCCAGCACGATGATCACTTCAGCACCGGAGTCTTTCAATTGATGCTCAAGTTCACGTGCGGTATAGAGTGGATTGACGTTGACCAGTACATAGCCTGCACGGATGATGCCCGCCAGTGCGATAGGGTACTGCAGAACGTTTGGGAGCATGACCGCAACTTTGGCACCTTTTTTTAGGCCCAGAGATTGTAGATACGCGGCAAATTGACGGCTTTTTTGATCCAATTCTTTGTAAGTAATCCGTTTACCCATGCATGCAAATGCATCACGATCGCCAAACTGTTGGAAAGTCTGTTCAAACACATCTGTTAAAGAGGTATTGCTGGCTGGTAATACGATCTCATGTGGCGTCCCTGCTGGATACGCATCAAACCAAGGCTTATTCATACCACTTTTTCTCCGTTTAGATTCCCTTCCACACCTAGGAAAGGTTAAATATTATACAGCTATACTGGCCCGTCGCTGGCCTCCAGTTTATCATTGCTTTTCGTACATAATCTGTGCTTTTGCTGTTGTTATGACCGATCTTACCTAACCCCTCAATACGGTCAAAAACCCGCGATTTGGCTGGCGTAACATTATCACGACTGACCCAAAAGCGGAAATGATTCTCAAGTGACAAAATGTAGACTTAATCACACTTTTAACGTATTTTTGCGCTGATCGGCGGCGAATGACGCGCCAGTTTAACCGATCTGCATACTTTCCGCTTTCTGATAACCACGCGGCAGTAAATGGCCGCGCTGACCACGTTTACCCGAATAGTGGCTAATGTCCGCTTCTTTCAGCGTCAATGGGCGCGAACCCGACATCAGCACCAGCGAGCACCCTGCCACTAAGCCTACCATCGCACGGATCACCTCATGGCTTTCCAATGCAATCAGTTTATTCCCCTTGCCGCGATTCATCACTGGCAAGTCAGCCAGTGGATAAATCAACAAACGCCCACTGGAGGACAGCACCGCAATCCGATCAGCGTCTTTCGGCAAGTACAATACCGGCATCAGTGCGCTGCCTTCGACCAAGGTCACGAGGGTTTTCCCTGCTTTCACGGTACTGTCGAGCGCAGACAAGCTACTGACAAAGCCATAGCCGTTATTCCCTGCCAACAAAATCGGCTGGGCATCATCCCCCATCAGCACTTCGACAAAATGCGACCCTGCAGGCGGTGCCAATTTGGTGGTGACGGGTTCGCCCTGACCGCGCGCTGAAGGCAGAGTGGCTGCCGCAAGCGCATAGCTGCGACCGGTATTATCCAGGAGGTAGACCCGCTGATTGCTCTTGCCCGTGCAATGACTCAGGTAAGCATCACCGGCACGATAATTCAGGGTTTGCACGTCGATATCAGTGCCCTTCGCGGCACGAATCCAACCCGAGTGTGACAGCACCACCGTGATCGCTTCCGCAGGAGTGAGATCTGATTCCTTCAACTCCGTCGCTTCGGCTCGCTGGACGATTGGCGAGCGGCGGTCATCGCCATGTTTCTTGGCATCTTCCTGCAACTCGTCGATAATCAGCGCTTTCAAGACTTCAGGATTATTCAATTGTTCACGAATCTTGGCGGCTTGTAGTTCAAGTTCATCCTGTTCACGGCGAATCTCCATTTCCTCAAGTTTCGCCAAGTGGCGCAGTTTGAGATCGAGGATCGCATCGGCTTGGATTTCAGTCAGCCCAAAATGCGCCATCAGCTCGGCACGAGGATGATCCTCTTCACGGATAATCCGAATTACGGTATCAATATCGATATACGCGATCAGCAAACCCGCCAAAATATGCAGGCGCTTCTCAATTTTCTCTAAAGCATAGCTTAAGCGGCGGCGCACGGTCTCTTGGCGATACGTCAGCCACTCGAGCAGAATAGTACGGATCGACTTGACTTGCGGGCGACCATCTAAACCAATCATGTTGAGATTGACGCTATAACTGCTTTCAAGCCGAGTTGTTGCAAACAGATGACTCATCAGGCTATCTGCATCGACGCGATTCGAACGCATCACGATCACGATACGCGTTGGGTTTTCATGATCCGACTCATCACGCAAATCAGTGACCAGTGGCAGCTTCTTGGCTTGCATCTGCTCAGCGATCTGCGTAATCACTTTCGCGCCTGAAACTTGGTAGGGCAAATCGGTAATCACGATCTCGCCTTTTTCGACATGATACACCGCGCGGGCGCGATAGCTGCCACGACCCGTCATTTGGATTTTCAACAAGTCTTCTGGACTACTGATAATTTCGGCACGCGTCGGCAGATCGGGCGCAGGAATATAAGAGGCAAGCTTTTCATCCGACAAATTCGGATTTTTAAGCAAGGCAATGGTGCCCTTCACCACCTCACGTAAATTGTGCGGCGGGATATCCGTCGCCATCCCGACCGCGATGCCCATGGTGCCGTTAAGCAGAATATTGGGCAGACGCGCAGGTAAGGTCACGGGTTCTTGTAATGACCCATCAAAGTTATCTTGCCACTCGGTCGTACCGTGACCAAGTTCGTTGAGCAGTAGCTCACTGTATGCAGAGAGTTTAGCCTCGGTATAGCGCATCGCGGCAAAGGACTTCGGATCATCCGGTGATCCCCAGTTACCCTGACCTTCAACCAAGGGGTAGCGATAGCTAAACGGCTGCGCCATGAGCACCATGGCCTCATAGCAGGCACTGTCGCCATGCGGATGGTACTTACCCAGCACATCACCCACAGTACGGGCTGATTTCTTCGGTTTACCCGAATTCTTCAGGCCAAGCTCACTCATCGCATAGACGATACGACGCTGTACGGGTTTTAAACCATCCGCAACATGAGGCAATGCACGATCCATGATCACGTACATGGCGTAGTTGAGATAAGCCTGCTCCGTGAACTCAGCGACGGAACGACTTTCTGTGGCGGGATTAAGACTGCTCATGCGCTACCTAAAATGAATGACGGTCGATCATATTAACCATGGAGGTGTCCTAGAGTCGGTGCACAGCGATCTTGCACCTGACGTTTAGGATCAAAATTTGCATTTGATATTACACCAAAAAAAAGCGCTTCGTCATAGATAAGCTTTGCACGTCTACCGAATGCATTAAAAAAACACATAAAAAAACGACCAGGTCATCGACCAAATCGTTTTTGACATTTCAAGACCTCAACACATTAACTCACCCGCAGTCATCCCACAGGCATCAATACGTATCGAAATTGAGCAACTGCTTATACTTAGCCAGTAGCGCGGTGGTGTCATGCTGTTCAGGATGGAAATTGGGGCGGAAATAATCAAACAGATCCGGCACGATGCGAGACATCAGCCCCTTCTTACCGCCATACATCATCTTGATGGCAGGGACCCAATCGCTGGGGCGCATCTTGCCACGCTGCGCCATAAGCCTTGCCATAAAGGTGGTATGAGTCAAGAACAACAAGACCATCGCCAGCGCCATGGTTGAAGCCCGTGTCGCATAAGCGCGCACGCCTTTGCCATACAGCTTTTCGTAGACATTATAAGCAACCGATTTATGCTCCGTCTCTTCGACGGCATGCCAGAGCCACATCTTGTACATCACGGGGCTATGCATCAATTCATGCAGATCTTCACGGCGCATCAGCTCTGACGCAATCGTTGCCGTGAAATGCTCCAGTGCGCAGGTGATTCCGAGTTGTAATTTGTTGCTGAGATGAAAACGATCTGCCAAGCCCAGCAGAGAATCGGTCCAGCGCTCCAAGGTATCGACATCGTGGCCATACGCTTTACCTGCGGCATTGAACTGATGGTGTTCTTTGGAGTGCATCGCTTCTTGACCGATAAACGCACTGATCTCTTTTTGCATCGCAAGGTCGTCTTTCAGCGCGCCTTCATAACGAACGGAGCGTACCGCATCGACAAAGAATTGCTCACCAGCAGGAAACAAAGCGGACATCGCAGTCAGAAAGAAGGTCACGCCCGCATCGTCCGCAGCCCAAAACTCAGGCACGTCTTTAAACTCAAAATCCATGCGCCGAACTGGGAAGCTGGCTTTCAGCGCTGATGATGACTGATTTGATGAGTGGGGTTTTACGTGTGCGTTCATGATATCTACCTCATAGAGTATTGAAGTCTTATCGATTAAGTCGCGCGATGTATAAGCCAATGCGCGATCACTTGATCGAATTTTCTTCTTCTATGAGTATAAAAGCCTGTGCTTTAAATCACATGGCGAATAATGACAATGCAGATTTTCTAATAGTAAGTTTTGGACACCCCGCCCCATACCAGAAAAAGCATTCCATTATGGGGCGGGGGCCATCGATAAACCTGATCTTATTTGGCGAGGAACTCAGCAGTAGTCTGCGCGCCATGTTTACGCAAAAGTTCCAGCGTTTCTTTTTCTTCGGGTAATGCTTGCTCCCAATCAATCAGATCGAAATCAACATCAAAGAACAAATCACAGATTGAGGATAGGATCGTCATGCCTTCATCATCACGCTTATTGGGATCGACTTTATGATCCAATAAGGTTTGTACCACAGGCACACAAGCCGCACTGGCCGCATCCCACAGTGGACCAAAGAACTCTTCAGCATCCCACAGATGCAGGTTGGCTTTAGCATCGATCAAAGCCTGCAGAATCGCTTGATAGGGCGCGAGCAGCTTGGCCTTCTCATCTTCTTCCAAAGGCTCACCCGACTCATAACCATCCATCACGGTTTCCCACCAACCAAATAAACGATCACAAATTTGGGTCGCTGGCGGACCAAACTCTTCATCAATGAAATTGGGATCCACACCGCCGGCCAGCAATGCTTTGACTTGCTCAACATCAAGGGCTTGGATGGCTGCCGTTAACGCAACTTGGGATTCGGTCATAATCATTCTCGGTGTAGAAAAAATTTCAATGGTGCAACATACGGTATAGGGACATGCCATGATTGCATAGGACGATGACAGTTCATCCATCAAACGTTCATCGACTCACGTTTTCGATGAACTTAACACATGCAACCAGTATAAACGATCCACGGCAATACGCATGCTTTAAGGTCTTAAAGCAAGACATCCGCCAGATTGCCCTTCTCTTCTAGCCAAATCTTGCGATCGCCTGAACGCTTCTTGGCCAAGAGTTTATCAAGCAAGCCATTGGTCAGGTGCGTATCATCGAGATCCAGCTGCACCAAGCGGCGCGTATCAGGATCCATCGTCGTCTCACGCAGTTGCAAGGGATTCATCTCGCCCAATCCTTTAAATCGGGTGATCTGCGGTGTCTTGCCTTTGATCTTGGACAGAATGCCTTTGAGCTCGTCATCATCCAGTGCGTAGTGCACATCCTTACCGGCATCAATACGATACAGCGGCGGCATGGCGACAAACAAATGACCATTTTCAATCAAGGCGGGGAAATGCTTCACAAACAAAGCACACAGTAGGGTTGCGATATGCAGCCCATCCGAGTCCGCATCGGCGAGGATACAGACCTTGCCGTAGCGTAGCTCAGAGAGATCATCGCTGCCCGGATCCACGCCGATCGCAATGGCGATATCATGCACCTCTTGGGAGCCCAAGACTTCATCCGCCGACACTTCCCAAGTATTCAAAATCTTACCGCGCAGTGGCATGATGGCTTGAAAAATTCGATTACGTGCTTGCTTGGCACTCCCACCCGCAGAGTCCCCTTCCACCAAGAACAACTCGGTATCTTCGCGCGTTGATCCGGAACAATCCGCCAGCTTGCCGGGCAATGCAGGCCCTGAAACGATCTTTTTGCGTTCGACTTTCTTAGCCGCTTTCAAGCGACGACCTGCGCGCTCAATTGCCATCTCGGCTAAGCGAGTGCCAACTTCAGGATTCTTATTCAACCACAGCGAAAAAGCATCTTTGGCGATGTTCTGCACGATCGGCGCAGCTTCGCGACTCGACAAGCGCTCTTTGGTTTGGCCGGAGAATTGTGGCTCTTGGAATTTGAGCGACAGAATGAAATTGACCCCATCCCAGACATCATCCGCTGACAGTTTCATATTGCGCGGCAGTAAATTACGCATCTCACAAAATTCACGCAGGGCATCGGTGGTGCCCGTGCGTAGTCCATTCACATGGGTGCCGCCCTGCGCCGTGGGGATCAGGTTGACATAGCTTTCCTGCACACTATCGCCGCTTTCCTCCGACCAGCACAGCACAAACTCACAGGCCGCGCGCTCCGCTTTACCGGTGGCCGCAAAGGGCTCGACAGGCACGGTGTCGCGGCCTTGTAATTCATCTTTAAGGTAATCGACCAAGCCATTTTCAAACTGCCACGTCAGCTTCTCACCGCTTTCTTCATCGGTAAAGATGACTTTAAGTCCTGCGGACAGTACTGCCTTGGCTTTGAGATTATGCTTAAGTGCGCGGACTGAAAATTTAGGACTGTCAAAATACTTGCCATCCGGCCAGAAGTGCACCGTTGTACCGCTTTGACGCTTTGGGAAGCCTTCGGTTGCAATCAGATCAGTGACGCGTTCACCGTGCTCAAAGCTCATCTGATACTGAGTACCGCCACGTAGCACACTGACGTTCACCCGCGTCGACAGCGCATTGACGACCGAGATGCCCACCCCGTGCAAGCCGCCCGAAAACTGATAGTTATCGGTTGAAAACTTACCGCCAGCATGCAGCTTGGTCATGATGATCTCAATGCCGCTCTGACCATACTCAGGATGGATATCCACCGGCATGCCGCGACCATTGTCTTGCACGGATAATGAGCCGTCTTTATACAGAATCACTTCCACTTGATTGGCATGACCTGCGAGTGCCTCATCGACTGCGTTATCGATCACCTCTTGCGCCAAATGATTCGGGCGAGTGGTATCCGTGTACATCCCGGGACGGCGACGAACAGGATCTAAACCTGAGAGAACTTCAAGCGATTCGGCAGTATATTGAGTCACTAAACACTTATTCCTAATTTAACCCGATCAAAAGCATCATTTTGCAAGATGCACGAACTCACATCCACGATATGAATCGTACTGTAAATGCTGGTGTATAACAAACGCAACAAACCTCTTCAATCGGCCTTTACGTAAATAAAAAGTCGATCATCAGTGGGATCTTATCCGCCATATCATGCATGAAATGATCGCCGCCCGCCTCAATGATCATCGGCGACTGCGCACCATCTTGGCTATAGTAGCTTTCTGCAACCCGATAATCGAGCACCTCATCGCCTTGTTTCAGCAAGACGAGCATTCGTTCAGGATGAACAGGCACGGCTTGATATAAAGCGGCCAAATCTGCCAAATCACGCTCTGTGATCGTCCAGCCCCCATCTGTCGTGAAGCCTTGATGACCGTGGGTAAAATAGCGCTGGAAACGTTCAAACGGACGGGTTGCTGGATTCACAAGCACGGCTTTCAAACCAAACTTCGCCACACAAACTGTCGAAAAAAAACCACCCAGCGAACTGCCCACCAACCCCGTCTGTGGATCCTGTGCAATAATCTCGCTTAAGATCTGCATGACCTGCAACGGTGGCACATTAAGATCAGGCCTAAAGACTTGAATATCTGGGCGATGGACCGCACACCAATCGGTCAACATTTGACCTTTGATTGAGTTTGAATCACTGTTTAAACCGTGTATATAAATAAGTTGCATCATCAACCCTCGCGCTTTGCATCAGTATGCCTGATCCATATCAATATCATGTCGATCCATCACACATTTTTCAGCAGTCGCATCGCATCATTTTTCGAGTGAAAACGAAATATTGCGCCTTAATCTCCGCTATTTCTGCTTATTT
>CAYJTU010000061.1:0-16951 GCA_964373105.1 uncultured Moraxellaceae bacterium
CGCGTCTACCAATTTCACCACCCCGGCAAGAATGATGTTGCAGGCGCACATCATACCTTCAAAGATTTTTGTGTCAACCCCTTCTTCGGTTTAGTTGTAATATTTGTTATCATATGGCGCCTTTCTTGAACCGATTGCTTATTTCGTATGCAACTTGCTGATTTTCACTACCTGCTCCCCGATGAACTGATCGCCCGCTACCCTCTTGCAGGCCGTAGTGATTCACGTTTGCTGTGTCTCTCTACGCAAGGAGAAATCAATGACCGTCATATCGTCGACTTGCCTGACCTTTTAAATGTAGGTGACCTATTGGTGCTCAATGACACTCGCGTCATCAAAGCCCGCCTACATGGTCTACGCCCGAGTGGCGGTGCAGTAGAAGTGCTGGTGGAGCGCATCACGGATACACATCATGTGCTGGCTCATGTCCGCGCAAGCAACTCCCCAAAATCAGGTGCAGTACTCACACTGGCTAACGGTCAGCTTAAAGCTACGGTACAAGGTCGCAAAGATAATCTTTATATACTCGCATTCGATCAACCGGTGCTTGCTGCGCTAGAGCAGTATGGTGCACTCCCGATCCCGCCTTACTTTAATCGCCCAGCGGATGAGTCTGATGAAACACGCTATCAAACTGTGTTTCATGATCCCGAGAAATCCGCAAGTGTGGCGGCACCCACCGCAGGCTTGCATATCGATGAAGCACTGCTGGCACGCCTGCATGCGAAAGGTATTAAAACGGCTTTTGTGACGCTCCATGTGGGCGCAGGGACCTTTCAGCCTGTTCGTACGGAAAACATCAAAGACCACGTCATGCATGCGGAGTGGGGCGAAGTACCGCAGGAAACCGTGGACGCTGTCAATATGACTCATGCGCTGGGGGGCAAAGTCATTGCGGTGGGGACAACTGCTACTCGTGCACTTGAAAGCGCTGCCCGCGCGCATAATGGTACCTTGCAAGCATGGTCAGGCGAGACAGACATTTTCATTTACCCCGGCTATCAGTTCGCGGTAATTGACCGCTTGATGACCAACTTTCATTTGCCTGAATCAACCCTGCTCATGCTGGTCTCCGCACTGACGGGCCGCGACAATATTATGTCTGCCTATCAGCATGCGATTGCGCAAAAGTATCGCTTTTTCAGTTATGGCGATGCCATGCTGATAGATCGCGCAGACGGATTGAATCCATAAACCATCGCAGAAATATCTGTCCCACTTAAACGATTTAATATGGGCAGACCCATGACACGATGTTCGTATTTAAATACACGTTTTAAAGCCTATTCATTAAGGAAACGCCATGACTGCCGCAACTGACAAGCCGCTAATCTTCGAAAAAATCGCACAGGATGGGCTGGCACGTCGCGGACGTGTGACGCTCGCTCATGGCGTTGTCGAAACACCTGCTTTTATGCCTGTTGGGACATACGGTACGGTCAAGGGCATGTTGCCACGTGATGTCGAAGAAATCGGTGCACATATCGTACTCGGCAACACCTTCCATCTTTACTTGCGTCCAGGACTTGAAGTCATTGCTGAGCATGGTGGTTTGCATAAGTTTATGCAATGGAATAAGCCTATTCTCACTGACTCGGGTGGCTTTCAAGTCTTTAGCTTGGGTGCAAAAATCAAAGAAGAAGGCGTGACCTTTCGCTCCCCGATTGATGGCTCCAAGGTGTTCCTCTCGCCTGAGAAGTCTATGGAAATTCAGAAAGTTCTGAATTCTGACATTGTGATGATTTTTGATGAATGTACGCCCTACCCTGCGACCTTTAGCGAAGCCCGCATGTCATTGCAGTTATCGCTGCGCTGGGCGAAGCGCTGTAAAGTTGCCCACACAGGCAATCCCAATGCCCTGTTTGGTATCGTACAAGGCGGTATGTACCCTGAGTTGCGCGATGAATCTTTAGATGGCCTCACCGATATTGGTTTTGATGGCTATGCGATTGGCGGCTTGTCGGTGGGTGAACCGAAAGAAGAAATGATCAAGATTCTGGATTACCTGCCGCGTAAATTGCCTGCGGACAAACCACGTTATCTGATGGGTGTCGGCAAGCCTGAAGACATCGTCGAAGCGGTACGTCGCGGGGTCGATATGTTTGACTGTGTGATGCCAACGCGTAATGCAAGGAATGGCCATTACTTCATCAGCACGGGAATTGTGCGGATTCGCAATAGCCAGTATCGCCATGATATGCGCCCGCTGGATGCCAATTGCAGTTGCTATACGTGTCTGAATTTCACTCGCTCATACCTGTATCATCTGGACAAGACCGGTGAAATGCTCGGTGCGATGCTCGGCACCATCCATAACCTCGCCTACTATCAAACCTTGATGCAAGATTTGCGAAGTGCGATTGAACAAGGTCAATTAGAAAACTTTGTACAAACCTTCTATACAGCTCGTGATATGGAAGTACCTGCATTCGCTGGATAATGCTTCATGTGGATATAAAAAATGGCGTGTCATCAGACACGCCATTTTTTTAACTCAAATCATGCAAGATGCAGATCATTTAAGTATCGCTGCCGAAGGCTGTTTGTCCACCAGTGCTTTACACAGTAAGGCATTTTCACGCGTCTGGTTGAAAGTACGCTCTGTACCCACCAGCTCTTTTACGCGCGGCTGGAAGAATGCCGTCAATTGATCAGCGTCCTGTTGGCTACAACCGTTACCGCCGACTATTCCAGGGATACGTCCACTGGTGTGACTGCCCGTCCGCTTGATGACTTTTTCATTATTGCGTACAAACCAATCCCACAGCGCTGCACGTCCTTCACCGTATAAACGGCTTGAATTCAGCAGATAGCGCATCTCACCGACTTTGACGCGTTCATCAATTGCAACATTACGGGCAATTTCTGCATCGGTTTTTTGAGTCGTTGCGCCTATTGCGTAGAGTAAAGATAGACGTTGCGCTGGATCGGCATTACGGCCTAGCTCTTTTATAAGCTGATCCAGCACCTTGCGATCTTTCTCTTGCACTGCGACCCCAAGAATCGGACCCAATACTTCTGCATTAACGCTTTGCAGATTGAGTGCGCCTTTGGTATTTGGCTTAAGCGCCTTCTCGCTTTGGGCCAGTAAAGCCTGACGGACTTCGGGAAGTTTGATATCCATCGCCAAGAACTCCGTCAGCGTGGCTCGCAGCAAGCCATCATCTTGAGATTCACCAGCACGGCGCTCATAACCTAAAGCCTGCAAACGGGCTAGGTAAAGATCACGTGCAAGTGTGGTGATTTGTGCGTGCTCTGCAGGTGTCTTCGCCAGATATTTATTTAACCAGCTCAATGTCGGGATCAGAGCCGTAGCCACTTCACGCGTTTTGGACGGGGCTAATTTCTTCACTGCCGTCAAAACCACGGAGGCATCAATATCCCCATGCTGGAACGCGGAATCAATCGCATCGGCATAGGCCAATTGCTCAGCATCCGACAAGGTTGTCACTTGTGCATTTAAGCGTGACCAGTCACTGTCTGCGAGACTAAAACGATAGTAGCCTGCGGCATCGGCATTTGGGATATACCATGATGATGCGGTTGCGCCTTTGAGTACCAGATCGCCTTCGGCTTGATCCAACAGCTCACACTGGACCTTGCTGTCCACAATCGCGGTGTTTGCTTCACCATAGCGCACACAAACGGGGATCCCCCATTGCTGTTTCACATCCCCTGTCGAACCATAAGGCAGATAGCGCTGTTGTTTAACATGCAGTACCGTTTGGCCATTTTTGCTGCTCAAACGTGTTTCGATCAGCGGGACGCCAGGTTGATCCAAGAAGCTCTGCATGGCTTTCACAAAACGATCACCTTGACCAGAAGTCTTGGCCAGTGTTGCAATCAAATCATCCGCTGTCGCACTGCCAAATTGATGCTGCTGGACATGGGCTTGAATCCCTTTACGGAAAGTCTCAGCGCCTAAGTAACGCTCAAACATGTTCAGCACGGCTGCGCCCTTTTGATAGGTGATGCCATCGAATGCACTGTCGATGTCGCCGTTATTAATGATCGGTTGGCGAATACGACGCACACTGACCAGACTGTCATTTTGCATCGCACCATTGGCCCCTTCAATCACATCAAGATCGGCACGATATTCTGGATGCAGCTTCTGAGTGACTTTCTTTTGCATCCAAGTGGCAAACGCTTCATTCAACCATAGATCATCCCACCATGGCATGGTGACCGTATCGCCAAACCATTGATGTGCGAGCTCATGGGCATTGACGTTAAAAGAAGTCTGCACCAAGGACACTGGCGAGTCCTTATCCAGCAGCATGTAATAGTCTCGGAAAGTGACCAGTCCCGGATTCTCCATCGCGCCCGCTGCAAAGTCGGGGGCACCTAAGATATCGAGCTTGTCAAAGGGATAACCAAATCCAAAATACTCTTCAAGCATATGAATGATGGCGGGCGTCTCTGAGAGTGCCAGCGTCATTTTCTGACCCGTGCCATGCGGTGAAATCCCGCGCAGTGGCGTGATCTCCTTACGCCACTGCGTGGCGGCGATATCAGGCCCTTTCGTCACATCCCACGGACCCACGGCAAACGCAACCAGATAAGTCGGCAACGGCTTGGTCGGTGCAAACTTCACTGTCCGCCAGCCGTCTTTGGTCTTTTCCTCACTGACTTGCTGGGTATTGGTGACGGCAACTTGGTCTTTCGGTACAGTGAGTGTCAACTGGAACGGCGTTTTAAAGCGTGGCTCATCGAAACTTGGGAAGCCATAACGCGCACTGATCGCTTCCATTTGGGTCATCACATAAGGCTTGCCTTGAAAGGAGACTTTATACACACCCTGCAGTTGCTGATTAAACTTCGTTTTAAAAGACAACTTGACTTGATAATGACCCGCTGGCAAAACCTGACCAAAATGAAGTGCCGCAACGCCTTCCTTTGCTGCGGCAGTTGTATATTTTGCTTTGGTGACTTTAGCGGGTGTGGCCTTCGTATCTACAGCAGATATTTCAGCTTGGGTTACCGCCAGCTCTTCCCCATGCAACCAAATATGGTCGGCGGGTTGTTTGAGGTCGATATCAATGGTTGATGTACCGGTATAATCCTTCTTACTGGGGTCCACCCGAAAATCCAAATGGTAGGATAAGGGCTGTACCCAATCAGGAAGTTTACCTAATGGTGCAGAATCATCAGGGGTTAAAGCATTCACCGCAATCGGTAGACAACTGGCAAGCGCCGTCAGAATGAAACGAGGAATTGTACGCATTTTTGGAATTAATCCTAACAAAATTAAATATATAGCCTAAACTGGATCGCAGTAAAGGTATTACGTTCAACCCATGATTTGAGTGAAACATTGACCAGGCTGAGAGATTTGTCCAATGAATCCATTCAGCCTTGAAAGACCAATCAGGATAGCGTAAGCAAGGATTACGCCATAAGCAGAATTAATGCAATACGCATCACTAAAAAATATAAGAAATTACAACAGGTCTTTAAACCTCATGCGCTGGGTTAGTACAGAGGGCCGAATGGGCTGGGCGCTTATTTGCAGCGGACATCCTCACCCGTGTATTTTTCCGAGATCTTTTGATAAGTACCATCCGTCATGACCGCAGCCAAAGCTTTGTTGTAAGCATTGGCGAGGTTGACATTATCTTTCTTCACGGCAGCAGCCAGCTTTTCAACCAGCACATATCCTCCTATCCTCAGCCCTGCTTGAGGCATAGAAGTGATCGCCGCTTTGGCAGAAAAACGATCACTCACCCAAGCATCTACACGCCCCGCCAGCAAGGCAGAGATGGCATCGGCATCTTTCGGGTAGTTTTTGATTTCTTTCACATTGGGGATAGCACGCAGATTCGGTAGATACGTTGTTCCCGTTTGTACGGCGATGATTTTATTGTTAAGGGTAGCGATCGAGTTGACTTGAGGATCTTTGGAGACGATCACGGCACCACTACAGTATTCTGGGTTAGCAAAAGTCACTGCTTTGGCGCGTGTGGGCGTGATGCCAATCGACGATACTGCCATATCCCAGCGGTTCTGCGCCAGACCCACCAACAGCACATCAAAAGATAAGACTTTCCACTCGACTTTAACCCCCATTTTCTGAGCCACTGCCTCCATCAACTCGACATCCAAACCCGTCCGCTTGCCATTCTGGGTATAGGTAAATGGAGGATAGGCCGTCTCGGTGGCGACGATTAACTTACCACTGGCTTTGATCTCTTCTATGGTGCGCGCCTCAGCAACGACTGACATTGCCAAACTTGCACATATAACGGACATACGGATCAAAGCATTCATAGATAGCCCAACTCAAGTAGGAAAATTAAAATCACGGCGTGTCCGGCCATCATATGAAACATCACTTTTATTGCCAACTGTTTTATGACTCAATCAGCAGATCCCGTACACCATGCACGCCATGTCGCACAAAAATGAATTAAAAAAGCCCCACTAAACTGGGTCTTTTATATCTGACTTAGTCCAACCTTAGGCCTAACTATGCTTTTATATAGCGCTTGAGCATCACAGCAGCGATCAATGCAAATACCAGCAAACTCACCGTAAAATGGACGACCGACACCCAAGACCCATGATCCCAAAACCAGCCGCCCAACGCACCCATCACGCTGGCACCCATATAGTAAGCCAGTAAGTACAAGGATGTCGCATGACCTTTGGTGCCTACCGCCATGCGACCCACCCAAGAACTGGCGACGGAATGCGTGGTAAAGAAACCAATGGTCATCACGATGATCCCCATCACGATCCAAGCCAGTGAATGAAACAACGTCAATGATACACCGACTGTAGTCAGCAATACGCCTGCAATCAGCACCGGATAGCGACCAAACCGATCACCGACTTCACCTGCGAGCGATGATGCTATCGCGCCAAAGATATAGGCCATGAAAATAAAGCCCACTGCAGTTGCGGACAGATTAAAGGGCGCGGCTAAGAGTCGGAATCCGGCATAGTTATAGACTGTGACAAAAGCGCCCATCATCATAAAACCAACGAAGAATAATAAAACAAGCTCGGGTCTCAACAGATGACTGCGAAAGGCGTTGATATGAAAGGCAAGCTTGAATTCCGTTTGGCGTTTAAAATTCTTCGAGGCCGGAAGTAATGCTTTAAACACAAAAGCGAGCACCAAACAGAGCCCACCAATGACACCCATCGCCACGCGCCAAGAGCTGACCTCAGCCAGATAGCCTGTCGTCACCCGAGCCACCATCCCGCCGATCGCATTACCACCGACATAGAGACCCATCGCAAGACCTAAGCCCTCGGGATGGATCTCTTCCGCCAGATAGGCCATCGCTACTGCTGGTACACCACCCAGCATGATGCCTTCAAGCGCACGTAGTACCAACAGCACATGCCAATTCGGCGCAAATGCTGCCAACAGATTGAGTACTGCGGCACCAATCATGGACAACGACATCAGTTCCTTACGACCAAAGTTCTCAGACGCGGTTCCAACTAAAACAATGGATAGTGCAACAAAACCGGTCGTCAGCGACAAAGCCAAAGCGCTCTCTGCTGCACTGACATGAAAGCTACTGGCAAATAACGGTAGAATTGCTTGCACACCATACATCAACGAAAAGGTACAAAACCCTGCCGCGAATAACGCGATATTTATGCGTTGATAAGCTTTTGAGCCTTTGGTGATACCCGTAGAGTCTGGTGGAGATTTTTTTTGAAGCGGTAAACTTGCAGGACTGAGTGGAATAGCAGATGGCGCTTGGCCAGCTTGAGCACGCATGATGAT
Organism: uncultured Moraxellaceae bacterium; assembly: GCA_964373105.1. Classification (GTDB taxonomy): domain Bacteria; phylum Pseudomonadota; class Gammaproteobacteria; order Pseudomonadales; family Moraxellaceae; genus Aquirhabdus. The sequence goes on from CAYJTU010000061.1 coordinate 7,748, forward strand.
CTCTAGAATTAAATCATGGACGCATTTTAAAACTCACTGACCATTCAGTCTAATATATAATACTCATCTTCTTCATTGCTTTTATATATAGCGATCCCTTCTATGGACATCCGTCATATCCGCTACTTTCTGGCCGTCGCAGAAGAACAGAACTTCACACGGGCAGCAGCAAAGATCGGTATCGGGCAGCCGCCGCTCAGCCAGCAGATCAAAGATCTAGAGCGAGAGATCGGTGCACCCTTGTTTCATCGACTTGCCCATGGCGCTGAACTCACCGAAGTGGGCAAAGCTTTCCATCAAGAAGCGGTGCATGTCCTCAGCCAAGTCGAGCGGGCGAAAAGCGCAGCACAAAGTGCAGCTCGCGGCATTACAGGGCGCCTGCGGGTGGGATTTTCAGCTTCTGCGATTTTTAATGCCATTGTACCCACTGCGATTCGAGCGTTTCAGCAAGCCTACCCAGAAGTGAATCTCTCACTCAATGAAAGTAATACATCGCAGTTGCTCACCAAACTCGCCAATGAAGAACTCGACGTGGTTTTTATTAGACCAGGATCTATCAAATTAGACAGTTTCGACTTCCAGTTGCTGGATGAGGAACCGATGAAAATCGTCTTGCCGCATGAGCATCCGCTCGCAATGCATACGGCATTACCACTCATGGCGCTACGCGATGAGCCTTTCGTGATGTTCCCGCGTACGATTGGCTATAGTTTGTATGATGAGATTATTGTCGCGTGTCGTAAAGCAGGCTTTGACCCCAAGATTGGACAAGTCGTGCCGCAGATTTCTTCAGTGGTGACTTTGGTTGCTGCGGGTCTTGGCGTCTCTATCGTGCCCGCCTCGATTGCCCAAGTCAAAATTCATGGCATTGAATACTTAGACATCGAAGGCGACGCGCCGATAGCACGCTTAGCCATCGCGTCCAGACGTCATGAGCACTCCATCGTCGTGCAGCACTTTAAAACGCTGACCTTATCAAGGCTCGAACTATAAAGGTCACCTTTCATTTCATCAAGGCGTGGTTCTTTCGTACCAGCCTTTCGATCGATTGACGACATGCACAACCAACAGCATGATCGGCACTTCAATCAGCACGCCGACCACCGTTGCCAATGCCGCGCCCGAATGAAAACCAAATAAACTAATTGCCGCAGCCACAGCCAACTCAAAGAAATTGGATGCACCAATCAACGCAGATGGGCCCGCAATATTGTGCTTCTCACCCACAGCGCGATTCAACCAATAGGCCAGTGATGAATTAAATATGACTTGGATCAGAATCGGTACGGCGAGCAGTGCGATGACCAATGGTTGCTTAATAATGGCTTCACCTTGAAAGGCGAACAACAGAACTAGCGTTACAAGTAACGCTGCGATTGACCACGGACCGATCTGCGCCATGGCCGCATCAAATGCGCCCTGCCCCTTTGCCAGTAAGACCTTACGCAAAAACTGAGCAATCAGCACCGGTATCACGATATAGAGGATGACAGAGGTGATCAATGTCGCCCAAGGCACGATAATTGCGGAGATCCCGAGTAACAAGGCAACCAACGGCGCGAACGCAACGACCATAATGCTGTCATTCAATGCGACTTGAGAGAGCGTAAATAGCGGGTCGCCATTCGTCAGGCGGCTCCAGACAAATACCATCGCAGTACACGGTGCAGCGGCAAGAAGAATGAGTCCTGCAATATAGCTATCCAATTGTTCGGCTGGCAGATACGGTGCAAAAATATGGCGAATGAACAACCAGCCTAAAAATGCCATTGAAAAAGGCTTCACAAACCAATTCACAAACAACGTGACGCCAATCCCTTTGACATGCTGACGAACCTCGTGCAGAGCTGAAAAATCAACCTTAATCAGCATGGGGATGATCATCACCCAAATGAGCAAGCCGACAGGTAGGTTCACCTGTGCGATTTCCATATGGCCGATCGCTTGAAATAAACTCGGAAACAACTGGCCTAAGCCGATACCCGCTACGATACAGATAAAGACCCATATCGTGAGATAACGCTCAAACACACTCATCGACTGGCTCGCCTTGGATAGACTCGACACGGTACATCTCCTAACACCTTTGATATAAAGTTTGATAAAAAGCGTGAATGCGTCTCAGGGTTAAACGGGTAAGTCGCCTATCACTTGCAACTCGGACTCAAGTTCAGCATTGCTCAACGTGTCGATAGGCAGGTTCACCAGTAGATTAATTTTGCGACGAATCTCGGCAAAGGTTTTGGTAAACGCTGCACGCTTAGCATCATCACTACCCGCTTCATGCGATGGATCTTCAAAGCCCCAATGGACTTTGATCGGACTACCACGCCACAGTGGGCATGACTCACCCGCAGCGCTATCGCAAACCGTAATCACGATATCCATTTTTGGTGAATCAGGTTGTGAGAACTCATCCCAGCTCTTGCTTCTCACATTTGCGGTGTCATAACCAATCGAATGCGCCTGTTCAACCGCAAAAGGATTCACCCGACCACTGGGCTGACTGCCTGCGCTAAACGCATGGAAACGGCCTTTACCTAAAACGTTAATCAGTGCTTCACTCATGATGCTACGTGCCGAATTGCCTGTACAAAGGACCAATACATTAAATACTTTCTGACTCATGACGCTTTCCTCATGGGATAATTAAAAACAAGAAATTGGTGGTTTAGATGCTGTTCTGATTGACTCGTTTTGATAGCTCTTCGGCTGATTCTTTGCGTTCGGAATAACGATCAACCAAGTAATCTTTACGCCCACGCACCAGCAAGGTGAACTTCACTAACTCTTCCACCACATCGACCACACGATCGTAGTAAGCGGAAGGCTTCATGCGTCCGGACTCTTCAAACTCAAGAAAGGCTTTTGGTACGGATGATTGATTCGGAATCGTAACCATCCGCATCCAGCGACCTAAGATTCTCTGTTGATTGACGGCATTAAATGACTGTGACCCACCACTGACTTGTAGCAATGCCAAGGTCTTGCCTTGTGTGGGGCGTACAGCACCCGAAGATAATGGAATCCAGTCGATCTGGGCTTTCATGATGCCTGTCATCGCCCCATGGCGTTCTGGAGAGCACCAAACCATGCCTTCAGACCAAATCGCAAGTTCCCGCAACTCTAAAACCTTGGGGTGTGTTTCGGGCTCACCATCAGGCAGCGGTAAACCATCGGCATGGAATACCTTCACTTCACAGTCCATAGCTTCCAGCAACCGCCCAGCTTCTAACGCCAACAAGCGGCTGAATGAGCGCTTTCTCAGTGAACCGTAAAGAATCAGTATGCGTGGTGGATGATCAATTGAGACTTCATGATCAAGCTGTGCTTTTGAAGGCACTTGAAACAGTGAGTCATCGACATTGGGTAAATCAATCTCATTACTTTGCGACACGTTGACCATCCTTATTCACCACAACCTCACCATCTTCTTTCGTGAAAGCACCGAGTTGTCGGGCGGGTAAAATATCGAGTACCGCTTCTGAAGGGCGACATAGACGTGTGCCAAGAGACGTCACCACAATAGGACGATTAATAAGAATTGGATGAATTAACATGAAGTCGATTAACTCATCATCCGACCACTTTGTATCATCAAGATGAAGCTCATCGAATGGTGTCCCTTTACGACGTAAAAGATCACGCGCAGGGATAGCCATATCTGCAATCAGGGTTAACAATGTGGGTTTACTGGGCGGTGTTTTGAGATACTCAATTACCTCGGGTTCAATCCCCGTATTGCGTATCAGTGCCAACACATTGCGGGATGTACCACATGCAGGGTTATGGTAGATCGTGATCGTTGATGTATTACGAGTCATTAGGGTTCTCTAGGTTATTGCCTTCGAAGATCATTCAGTAATGTAAAGCTTCGTCTTAAATCATTTTCGATGTTTAGAAGATTCATGGAACATGGGTTAACCAGAGCGTCAGGAAACGCAATGTCTACAACAATGTCAACTGGGTCAACGACACAAAGCAACCTTGTGTAAGAGTGATGCTACTGTCAGTGTTGCGGTAGATGTACCGACAGCAGCCCCCATCAGTATCGTTATAATTACTCCCTCTTCTAAAAGAGTCAGGGTTCGTTACTGTTGACCAATCTTGTTCAACTCAAACTGCAAAGCACTCTGATCCAGAGTTTCTAGCGGCAAACTTGCAAATGCATAAATTCGATTGCGAATCTGCTGAAATATATTGAAGAAGAACTTTTGCTTTTGTTCTTCCGTACCTTCAGATGCTGCGGGGTCTTCAAAGCCCCAATGGGCTGACATGGGTAGTCCAGGCCATATAGGACACGTTTGACCAGCGGCTTTATCGCAGACCGTAAAAATGAAGTCCATCTTCGGTGAATCTGCTTGAGCAAACTCATCCCAGCTTTTACTGCGTAGATTCTCAACGGGATAGCCTATTGATTGTGCAATCTCTATCGCCAGTGGGTTAACCACGCCAGTAGGGTCACTTCCTGCACTGTACGCATGAAAGCGATGGTCTTTCATCGTATTAAAGATGGCTTCAGCCATGATGCTACGTGCTGAATTCCCCGTACAAAGTATCAAGACATTGAAAATACGATCCGACATGACGCTCTCCCTTTGTTGTTGATTAAGTAGGACTCTCACACTCCGTTTTACCAGCAGTACATGCCAGACCTTCCGGCATACACGGCATCCCCTGACAGCAATTCTCAGTCAAAAAAGCAATGAGCGTATTCATGGTCTGAAAGTTCGCGGTATAGATGACGAAGCGTCCTTCTTGGCGCGACGTCACCATGTCAGCATGGCTCATTTCTTTGAGGTGAAAAGACAGCGATGACGGCGCAATCCCCGTCGCTTCGCTAATTTTTCCAGCAGGTAGCCCAGCAGGTCCCGCTTGTACCAACAAACGAAAAATGGTTAGGCGAGACTCTTGAGCAAGTGCGGCTAAAGCCGAGACAATCGATTTAATTTCCATATTTCAATTATTATTGAAATATGGAAATTATGCAAATACTTTTTCCATGAAACGCACCATATCAGTCTTAGCCATAAGCCAATTCGGAATTACCCATGCCATTTCGCCTCAAAACTGTGCGAAAAAGTATGCGCAGTTCACCCAATCAGAATGAAAAGGCGTATCATCAAGACCAAGCGGTAAAACCCTACATCATGTGACGTATGACACGATAAGCTGTGGTTTTAAAATCAACTGCATGACGACAAAAGCAAGAAAAATTCAGCAGTCTTTTAAAACAGCGCTTTGTGAATGAATTCTTAGCCTTGTAGAGGACGTTGTAATGGATGCTCTAATTCTGAGTCGTATCCAGTTTGCGTTGAATATGAGTTTTCATATTCTGTTTCCCACCATCTCGATTGCCCTATGTTGGGTACTTCTTTTCTTTCGCCATCGCTGGATCAAAACCCGTCAGCAATCTTGGCTCACCGCTTATCGCTTTTGGACTAAAGTCTTTGCCCTGACCTTTGCTTTAGGTGTGGTCAGTGGCATCACCATGAGCTTTCAGTTTGGTACCAACTGGCCGGGCTATATGGAGCGTGTCGGTAATATCGCAGGCCCATTGCTGGGATATGAAGTCCTGACGGCTTTTTTCCTTGAGGCCACCTTTTTAGGGATTATGCTGTTCGGACATAATCGGGTCAGTGAGCGTGTGCATTTGTTCGCAACCTTTATGGTCGCCTTCGGCACGACACTCTCTGCCTTTTGGATTCTCGCACTCAACTCATGGATGCAAACGCCGCAGGGTTATTGGGTCGATGCACAAGGCATCTACCACGTGTCAAGCTGGATTGAAGTCATTTTTAATCCCTCCTTCCCATACCGCTTTGTGCATATGCTGATTGCGTCATTTCTGACTGTAGCATTCTTACTCTGTGGCCTTGGTGCATGGCAAGTCATCAAAAAAACTGCAGATGAAGCAACCCCACAAGTGATCAAAACAGGTCTCATCTTGGCCGCCATACTGATACCCGTTCAGATCTTTGTGGGTGACCAACATGGTTTGAATACCCTGCATCATCAGCCTGAAAAAATCGCGGCCATTGAAGGCATCTGGCATACCGAAAAAGGCGCACCACTCTTGGCATTCGCGTGGCCCAATAAGGAAACCCAGACCAATGACTATGCTATCGGCATTCCCAAAGGTGCTGCGCTGATTCTGACCCATGAATTGGATGGAGAACTTAAAGGTTTGAATGAATTTGAAGTCCATCCACCCGTTGCACCGCTCTTCTTTGGTTTCCGCATTATGGTCGCGGTAGGAATGCTGATGCTTGCTGCCAGTTGGTTTGGCGTCTATCAACTACGTCGTCTCAAAGGTGATGTTTTAAAATTCCCCCGCTTCTTCCTCTATGGCTTAGCCAGCATGACCTTTGCGGGATGGCTCGCCACACTTGCAGGTTGGTACGTCACCGAAATTGGGCGTCAGCCTTGGATCGTGCATGGACTGATTAAACTCAGTGAGATCGTCACCCATACACCACCAGCCAATATTGCGTTTACCCTGACCATGTATGCAGTGGTTTATCTAGTACTGATCGTGTCTTATGTAGGCGTACTCAAATATATGGCGGAACACCCCAAAAAGACCGAAGCCGAACCGATCACAGGTTCAGGCGAAGCCATTGCGATCATTGCCAATGAAGGTGTTGATTCTTCACCTCATTCGACATCAGGAGAACAAAAATGAGCTGGGCACAAATTATTCCCCTGATCTTTATGGGCTTGCTGGGTTTTGCTCTATTTATCTATGTCGTTTTAGATGGTTTCGACTTAGGTGTGGGTATGCTCATGCACCGCGCCAACCCTGAAGAACGCAATACCATGGTCGCCTCTATTGGACCTTTTTGGGATGCCAATGAAACATGGCTGGTACTCGGCATTGGCATCTTGCTCATCGCCTTTCCCAAAGCCAACAGCATCATTCTGGGCAATCTCTACATTCCCGTGGCATTTATGCTGATCGGCCTGATCATGCGCGGTGTGGCATTTGACTTCCGTGTCAAGGCACGCGCAGAACATCAATTGAGCTGGAACTATGTGTTTATTATCGGTTCAGGCTTAGCCTCCGCGACACAAGGCTGGATGCTCGGTCGCTATGTGACAGGTTTTGCTGAGGGCTGGCAGTTCACCTTGTTTGCCTTTGCGATTGCACTGGCTGTGCCTGCCACCTATACCCTCCTCGGGGCCTGTTGGTTACTGCTTAAAACTGAAGGCGAACTACAAGTCAAAGCCACACGCTGGGCGAAGCTCGCATGGGTGCCCGTGGTACTCGGAATGATCTTGATTTCACTGGCCACGCCTTGGGTCAGTACGGTAGTCCGTGACCGCTGGTTTACCTTGCCGCAATTCATCGGTTTATTACCGATCCCTCTGGCAACCGCAACCGCACTGATTGCACTTCGCTGGGTATTAAACATGCCTCGTGTCCGCGCGGATTTGTGCTGGCTACCGTTTGCCTTATTGATTGGCGCACTGGTCATGGGGGCATTGGGTCTGGCTTATAGCTTATATCCCTATGCGGTGATTGGACAAATGACCGTTTGGGAAGCCGCTAGTTCGACCGAAGCGCTCAATGTGATTTTGATTGGTGCAGCGGTTGCGATTCCTGCGATTTTTGGTTATACCATTTTTGCGTTCTGGGTCTTTCGCGGCAAAGTTCGTGAATTGACTTATGGTTAATCCTTTTTCAATGAAAAAACTTGTGCTAATTCTGATGAGCTAGCCTTGAAAGATTGAAACAATAGCCTCATGGATGTCCTGATAGACGCTTAATCACCCATTAAGTATTCCATCAGGGCATTTTTTTTGACTGTTCATTTGGGCTTAAAAATTTAAGTCTGCTGGATTTGCATTAAGAGAATGTACTTTTTTCGCTTGATGAAATTTTGCCGATTGTTTACCCAATTTTTTTTAAAGAATATTACACAGCTGATCATCCGCTGTTTGATTCGTCATGGATAAAAAGGTACATTGCTACCTTGGTTTTTTTTGAATGCGCTTTAGATCTGATTGCTGCGTATTTCGTCTGGGTTTAACCCATATAAATAGGTTTGAAATTAGAAAATATTTTTTATTTTTAGGAACTTGCATCATGAGTTTGTTTATTGCTTCAGCTTACGCGGCTCCTGCCGCTGCCGCAGGCCAACAATCGATTTTACCGTCTATTTTAATGATGGTTGGTTTTGTGGCGATTTTTTACTTCCTGATCTGGCGTCCCCAATCTAAACGCACCAAAGAACATCGCCTCATGATAGAAGCGGTGAATGCGGGCAGTGAAGTGGTTTTTGCTGGTGGACTCATGGGCCGAGTCAAAAAAGTTGAAGGCGAATACGCGGTAATCGTGATTGGTACAGGCGTTGATGTCAAAGTCCAGAAATCAGCGATTGTAGCTGTGTTGCCGTAAGGAACGATCGCGTGGCTTTAATGCCTCGTCTGATGAAGTGATGCACGCATCACTCATCAAGCCACGCAATGCAATGTTTGCCGCCGTGGTCGCCGCTTGATCAAAAACATGTGACAGGGCACGTCACATGTTTTTATCATATTCATGGTTTGAGTTTTTAGAATCTTTTCAAAGCACTTTTTCAAAACAGGCTTTATTACAAGCGACTTGTGAAAAATCTATTTGCGAAGAATTTAAGTTCAAAGATCTCTATATTTAAAGAAGAGCACAGATGCGTTATCCAGCATGGAAATATGTGGTAATCCTACTGGTTTTGGTAATTAGTACACTGTATGCGCTACCAAACCTTTATCCTGATGAACCCGCGATTCAAATCACTGGCGCTAAAGCAGGGTCAACAATCGATCAGAGCGTGCTCACTCAGGCGGAAACCGCGCTGAAAGCGGCCAATATCACCTCACATGGTGATAGCTTCGATGGCAAGACTGCCTTGCTGCGTGTACGCACCAGTGATGAACAGCTCAAAGCACAGGATGTTGTACGCCGTGCGCTGGGTGATAATTTCGTTGTTGCCTTGAATCTTGCACAGACCACGCCGAATTGGTTGCGTAGCATTGGCGCAGCGCCTATGAAATTGGGTCTGGACCTACGCGGTGGTGTGCACTTCTTGCTTGAAGTCGACATGTCTAAAGCGGTTGAACAACGCTTAGATACCGCGGCTACCGATATTCGCCGTAAATTGCGTACAGAAAACCTGGTTTTCCGCACCGTGCAACAAACCGAAAATGGAATCAACGTTGTAT
>CAYJTU010000061.1:16961-18347 GCA_964373105.1 uncultured Moraxellaceae bacterium
AGTCTGCAGATCGTGATGCCGCAACCAGCGCACTACGCCGCGACTTTCCAGATTTTAGTATTCAGCAACTTGCCGTGGGCGATGGCTTTGTCGATGCACTCACCTATACCCCCGCGAAAATACAAGAAATTAATCAATACGCGGTCGGTCAAAACTTAACCACACTGCGTAACCGTATCAATGAATTGGGTGTCGCTGAAGCACTGGTTCAAACCCAAGGTAGTAACCGTATCGTGGTAGACCTGCCTGGTGTCCAAGACACGGCTGAAGCAAAGCGTGTATTAGGTCGTACAGCAAATCTTGAGTTCCGCATGGTTGCAGATGAAGCAGCAACCTATACGGGAGGTCCTGTACCTGCTGGTGCAGAAAGCTTTCCTTTTGAAAAACTGGATGGCCCACCTGTACTGCTCAAACGTCAACGCATCCTTACGGGTGAGCGTGTCCAAAATGCGCAATCAGGTTTCGATCAAAATGGTTCAGCATCTGTAAATATCACTCTGGATAGTGCCGGTGGTAAGCTGATGAATGACGCCACGCGTACTTCAGTCGGCAAACAAATGGCTGTTTTATTTATTGAAAATAAACAACGTATCACCTATGTCACCGACCCCGCTACCGGAAAATCTGTTGAAACACGTACCCCGTATACTGAAAAAATCGTCATTAACCGTGCAACGGTGCAATCGGTACTGGGTTCACAATTCCAAATCACGGGCATTGGTAGCCCTCAAGAGTCTGCTGAGCTTGCCCTACTCCTTCGCTCAGGTGCACTGGCTGCCCCAATGTACTTCGTCGAAGAGCGCACAGTCGGCCCGTCACTGGGACAAGCCAACATTGATAAGGGTATCTTATCCACTCAAGTCGGCTTTGCGGCAGTTGCGCTGTTCATGTTGGTGTTCTACCGTTTGTTCGGTTTGATCGCCAACTTTGCATTGTTCGTCAACCTTGCCATGATTCTAGCAATCATGTCAGCCATCGGAGCTGCTTTAAGCTTACCTGGTATTGCTGGGATCGTATTGACCATCGGTATTGCGGTTGACGCCAACGTCTTGATCTGTGAGCGGATTCGAGAAGAGATCAGACACGGCGCCAAACCTATTACCGCGATTGTGCTGGGTTATGAGCGTGCATTTAGCACCATTATCGATGCGCACGTCACCACATTAATTGTTGCTGTGATTCTATTTGCAGTGGGTACTGGGCCGATCAAAGGCTTTGCGGTCACACTGTCGATCGGAATCATCTGCTCGCTGTTTACAGCGATTACCGTGACACGTGGTGCTGTACAACTGATCTATGGTAACCGCCGCCATGTTACAAAACTCAGTATTTAAAGGGAATCATCATGGCTAATCCTAAAAGTGACGAATTACAATTTAGGATCAC
>CAYJTU010000062.1:0-18171 GCA_964373105.1 uncultured Moraxellaceae bacterium
TCGATCGCCATCGCCATCAAACGCAAAACCAAAAAAACAATTAAATATAAGAAAATTTCATTCGTCATTTCGTGTGATTCAGCGCTAAATACCCATGCCGGATATGGGCTGATGCCGAACTAATTTTTTGGGGTATTCAACATGGCGTTAAGTGAAGATGCAGTCAATTGGGCCTACCGCTTTATGCTGGGCCGACTTCCAGAGTCGCCGGCAGTCATCGCCGCACATATGCAAAACTTTGATGAAAGCTCTCTCATCAATCTCTTGATGCAATCCGAAGAATACAAAATTCGCAATAACGTTGGCTCTGGCGTCGCAGACTTTCATACGGTCGCTGAAAACGAAGATGAGCTGTGGCACACGCCGGGCAAGATGCGGATAGTCGTCGTCGGCAACTGCCATGGGCGGGGTATGGCGAAACTGATGCCTTATCTCTCGCCGGAAGTCGTGACTAAATTTTATTGTCATACGCCAGAGCTACTACAAAGCTTACGCATGGGGCAGTTCAATATCAGTTATTTTATGGAAGCCGATCTGGTATTGGTGCAGTCTGGCTGGGATACGGTCAACCTGATCGAGGTCTACTATCCTGAAATTCGTCAGAAAAGCAAAGCTTTACCGATCGTGATTTTCAATGCCTTTCAGCCTGATTGTGTGCATACCCACCGGGAGGGTTATCATGTCCCCAGTCCGATCGGGCCTTATGGGTCATCCATCGCATTCTATAGTTGGAAGAATGGCCTGAGTGCTGAAAAAACCATTTCGTTATATAACCCTGATGTCTATGAGGCGCTCGGTTTCTTTGACTACTGGGATGCCTCGGTGGCATGGCTCAATCATGAATGGGAGCGCTGCGGGATTCCGCTTGGAGACCATATCGCCAATTGGTCGAAGCGCGGCTGCTGGATGCACACCATGAATCACCCCAAGCTGTTTGTGCTTGCTGATGTGGCAAGGGCAGCGTTAGCGCGTGAAGGGATCAGCACCTTACCTTATGTTGAAGATTATATTAAAGATGATTTGGGCAGCTTGACGGCATGGCCGGTCTACCCTGAGATTGGTCGTGCGCTGGGTATGAAGCCTGAGTACACCTCTTTGCATTTTAAACGCGGCAATGCGGCGGGCCGCCAAGTCGAGATGCTGGGGCTGGAGGAGTTTGTCCACGGTTCTTTTGAGATTTTTGAAACCTTTAATCGCGATGAGCTGACCTGTGATAGTTTTAGTCATGCGCGCTTTGACAATCTTGCGCAGTTTGTCAGCAATACGCAGTCCACCCCACGTGTTGCTACAGCACCTGTCATTGCCCCAGATGCAAGTCTGGATTTGGCGCAGGTGCCGCGGCCAGCGGGCACCCCGAGCAGCAATCCCTATCGCGGCTTGGCAGACTATCAGTTCTGGCGCCGTGCCATAGAAAAGCCCGCCATGAAAGATGTCGATCCCGTGCTGCGCTCAGGGTTTAAAATCGATCGTCAAGACAAGGTGGCGACTGCGGGGAGCTGTTTTGCCCAGCATATTTCACGCACCTTGCAAAAGAAGGGTTTTAATTACTTTGTGAGTGAGCAAGGTGATCTTTCTGATATTGATCTGACCACGGATGAAGCACAGCGCCGCAACTATGGCGTGTTTTCCGCACGTTTTGGCAATATCTATACCGCGCGCCAGCTCCTGCAATTGTTTGATCGCGCTTATGGGCATTACGCCCCTGAAGAAAACTATTGGGTCCGTGATGATGGCAAGCTGGTCGATCCCTTCCGTCCGCAAGTGGAGCCTGATGGTTTTGCCACGCTTGAGGCGCTGCAAGCTGATCGGGAGAAACATTTCGCGGCAGTCCGCGATATGTTTGAAAGTTTGGATGTGTTGGTGTTTACCTTAGGTTTAACCGAATCATGGTTGAGCCGTGCAGATGGGGCGGTCTTTCCACTGGCACCGGGTGTGGTTGCAGGCCAAATGGATGCGGCACGCTATGAGTTCGTCAACTTCCCCGTTGCTGATGTGGTTGCCGACTTAAAAGGCTTTATTGGGCGACTTATGGGGGTGAATCCCAAAGCCAAGATGCTGATTACGGTATCGCCCGTGCCGCTGATCGCGACCTATCAAGATCGTCATGTGTTGGTGTCTACAACCTACAGCAAGTCGGTGCTGCGTGCGGCCGCCGAAGAAATTTCCTTGCAGCACAGCATGTGTGAGTACTTCCCATCGTATGAAATCATTACGGGCAGTTACACCCGCGGTGCGTATTTTGACAGTGATCTGCGCGCTGTGAAACCGGAAGGCGTGGAGCATGTGATGCGCTTGTTCCTTCAGCATTATGCGGCGGAGTCTACTGCGGGTGTTGCCAGTGTGCTGACCGCAGAGTCTGCGATCACCCATCATGTCAAATCCTTCAGTGCAGAGTTGCTTGAGCAGAATGCACGACTTGCAGCGATAGTCTGTGATGAAGAGGCGCTTGATCGCTAGGGGCGTGAGTGACTTGGTGATGAGTGCCATAGGGAGTAGGGAGTGAGTACTGATGATTCAGAGGTACGTAGAAAACCCTTTTTTCGCACGCGTAAACAGGCGATAAGCACGCTTGAATATGAGATCCGCTGGTGGCGCTCGCCGAAGCTGACCATGGCGAGTTTTGTGCTGCTTGCTGGACTGATTGCTTTTGTCGTGTCGACACTGTTGCTCAAGGTCGGCGTGGAGAGTATGGCCATGCGCTATGCGGTGGGTCTGGCTTTCGGCTACCTGACACTGTGCATCAGTTTATGGCTATGGACAGGATCGCATCCCAAGAATATTGCGCTCAGCCCAGAGGATGCCGCCGAGAGCGAGCATCCACGAACCGCGCAGCACCGATCTAAAACGGACTATTTGGATGTGGGGAATGCCTTGCCCTCCAATATGGTCGATCTGGAGTTCCTGCTGCTGTTTGTCTTGCTCGGAGCGGCTTTCTGGCTGATTTATGCCGCGCCAACGCTGATGGCGGAGCTGACCCTCGACAGTGTGATCTCTGTGCAGCTCTATCAACGACTGCGCCGTGCCGATGCCCAACCCTATCTCTACACTTTTTGGCAGTTGACGCGCGTTTCTTTATTCTTTACCGCTTTGGTAGTGGTCGGTGGGGCATGGCTACTGCAACATTTTGTGCCTGGTGCGCTAACCTTGGGCGATGTGCTCAGGGAGAGTTTCTAAACGGTGTTTTTAAAAACGGCGTCATTATAAAACGATCAATTTTAGGTTTATTCTGAGCATTATGAATCAGATGGAAAGAGCAAATGGTCGGTTATAAAAATAGAAAACAATCTATATATCGCGAATTCAATAAAAGCGGCATACTTCATGCTTTAAAATACCTCTAATTGATCGTCCTGATGACTGTTCAAATGACAGTCAGGATAATCACCCTATACGTTTTTAGGAATACAAGTATTCGTGGATATTTTCATTCAACAGCTTGCTAATGGTTTGATTATTGGCAGTATTTATGCATTGATCGCACTTGGTTATACCATGGTCTATGGGATTCTCGGTCTGATCAACTTTGCGCATGGTGACGTGGTGATGGTGGGCGCAATGTCCACGGTCACGATTCTAACCACGTTAATTGGTTTAAATTTAGGCATTCCTCCTTACTTGCTGCTCGTGGTTGCCGTATTCCTCGCATTACCAGTATGTGCCTTACTGGGTTTTAGTATCGAGCGGATCGCCTATCGACCACTACGCCGCGCACCACGTCTTGCGCCGTTGATCACTGGGATCGGCGTGTCGATCGTCCTGCAAAATCTGGCGATGATGATCTGGGGTCGCGGCTATCAACGTTTTCCTGAAGTACTGACCAGCGAGCCATTTGATATTTTGGGCGCGCGGATTACTGCCTATCAGATGGGTACTTTTGTACTGTCGATTGTATTGATGCTGGGCTTATGGATGCTGGTGCAGCGGACCCGCTTAGGTCGTGCCATGCGTGCGACCTCACAGAATGATCGAGTGGCTGCGTTGATGGGTGTCAATGTCAATCGCATCATCAGCAGTGTATTTATGCTGGGTTCGGGGCTGGGTTGTTTAGCAGGCGTCATGTACACCGCCAGTTACGGTCAAGCCAGTGCGACTATGGGTTTCTTACTCGGTCTCAAAGCCTTCTCCGCAGCGGTATTAGGCGGGATTGGCAATATCCGCGGTGCTGTGCTGGGTGGATTTGTGCTGGGGATCATCGAGGCGATGGGTGCAGGATACTTGTCGGATTGGACGGGTGGTCTAATGGGCAGTGAATACAAAGATATCTTTGCCTTTGTGGTATTGATCGCAGTACTGATGGTACGGCCTTCTGGTTTACTCGGCGAACGTGAGTCGGAGCGCGCATAATGACGATAATCAATGACACACTTGCGCCAAGAAAGACCAAACCACGCTCGATGAAACAGAAGACAGCGTTCTTTATCTTAACCATTGCGCTGATTTTGCTGCCTTTTGCGTTAGGGTTGATGGGTCCTTCATGGGTGCGCACTGCAGACTATGCGCTGCTCTACTGTATGCTGGCGCTGGGTTTGAACATCGTGGTCGGTTATGCCGGCTTGCTTGATCTGGGCTATATCGCGTTTTATGCACTGGGTGCCTATATGGTGGCGGTGCTGGCCTCGCCGCATCTGAATATCCACATCTCGCCGTGGTTGCTGATTCCGATCGGTGCAGGGTTTGCGGGTCTTGCTGGTGCGATCTTGGGGGCGCCAACGCTGAAATTACGCGGCGACTATTTGGCGATCGTGACCTTGGGTTTCGGTGAGATCGTACGCTTATTTATGCAAAATCTCGATCGTCCCGTCAATATCACCAACGGCACGCAAGGCATTAGCGGCATTGACACGCTTTCGATCTTTGGCCATCACTTTGGTTCCGGTTTTGATCTGTTTGGCCAGCATTTTAACGGCGCTTATCTGTATTACTACCTGTTTCTCATCCTTGTGCTGATCATCATCGGCGTGTGTATGCGGCTTGAAAATTCCCGGATTGGTCGGGCTTGGGTGGCGATTCGTGAAGATGAGCTGGCCGCCAAGGCAATGGGCATCAATACTCGCAATATCAAGTTGCTTGCCTTTGCCATGGGTGCAAGCTTCGGTGGGGTTGCAGGCGGTATGTTTGCCAGTTTTCAGGGCTTTATCGATCCGACCAGCTTTGGGTTTATGGAATCGATCATGGTGCTGTGTATGGTGGTGCTGGGTGGTATGGGGAATATCGCAGGGGTGATCTTGGGCGCAGTGCTCCTGACCCTAACCCCTGAGGCGCTACGTGCCGTGATTCATCCGCTGCAAGAGGCGCTGTTTGGTCGCCAAGTGGTAGACCCAGATAATGTGCGGATGCTGATTTTCGGCATTGCGTTGGTCGGGATGATGCTCTTTAGACCCGAGGGCTTACTGCCGTCGCGTCGCCGTAAAGAGGAGTTCCATCATGACTGATTTGAGCAAACCAACATCCTCAGATCAGCCCTTGCTGCAATTGGAAGGGATCAATAAATCCTTTGGCGGCGTACATGCGTTAAAGAACGTCAGTTTAACCGTGCAACAAGGCACCATTCATGGCCTGATCGGCCCCAATGGTGCGGGGAAAACCACGCTGTTTAATGTCATGACTGGCATGTATCAAGCCGATGCTGGACAGTTTCATTTTGCGGGTGAGTCCTTAAGTCTGAAAACCAGTCCACAGGTCCTAGCGACCAAGGGGCTGGCACGTACTTTCCAGAATATTCGCCTCTTCAGTGAGATGACGGCGCTTGAGAACATCATGGTCGGGCAGCACAGCCAGACCAAGACCGGCATCATCGGTGCCGTGCTGCGTACCCCAGCCGCACGCCGTGAAGAGCGCTTCATCCGTCAAGAAGGCTATCGTCTGCTGGAATATGTCGGTTTATCCAAAGACGTCGCGGATCGGGTAGCGCGGACGCTGTCCTATGGTGATCAGCGCCGTTTGGAAATTGCGCGTGCGCTGGCACTCAAACCGCGGCTGTTGGCACTGGATGAGCCCGCAGCAGGGATGAATCCGACCGAAACGGCACAATTGCAAGATTTGATTCGTCGTCTGCATGCCGATGGCCTGACGATTGTGCTGATCGAGCATGATGTCGGTCTTATGATGCGGCTTTGCCAGCGTATCAGTGTACTCGACTTTGGCGAGAAGATTGCCGATGGTACGCCAGAAGAGATCCGCCGTGATGAGCGCGTGATTAAGGCTTATTTAGGCGGTGATGATATGCCGAACTCTGGCAAAGGGGCGAAGCCAAGTGCTGAGCCGGTACACGATAACGCAGGAGCAACCCCATGACCGCCCATCAAAAACTGCTGAGTGTCAGCAATCTGCATGTGCGCTATGGCAATATCCATGCGATGCAGGGTCTCAACATTGAAGTCAATCAAGGTGAGCTGGTCTGTCTGATCGGTGCCAATGGCGCGGGCAAAAGCTCTACTTTAAATGCCTTGGCGGGTTTAGTACCGTCAACAGGCTCGGTGATCTATCAAGGCCAGGAAATTAATGCTTTAGCGAGCCATCAGCGGGTTGGGCAAGGCTTGGCATTGGTTCCAGAAGGACGCGGGGTCTTTGCCAAGATGACGGTGTTGGAGAATCTGCAAATGGGTGCCTACTTGCATGATTGGCGTGACAGTGAGCTGGATGCGATCTTTGCCCGTTTCCCACGTTTGGCTGAGCGCCGTGACCAACTGGCAGGTACGTTGTCGGGTGGGGAGCAGCAGATGCTGGCGATTGGGCGTGCGCTGTTATCGCGTCCTAAGTTATTGCTCCTTGATGAGCCCTCCATGGGCCTTGCGCCGCTGATGATTGAGCTGATCTTCAGGACACTGTCGGAACTGAAAGAGACCGGTCTATCAATCCTGTTGGTCGAGCAAAATGCGCGCGGGGCTTTGCAGCTGGCGGATCGTGCTTATGTACTCGAGCATGGCGAAATGACCTTAAGTGGCACAGGGCAAGATTTATTACATGATGCACGCGTACAAGCGGCGTATCTCGGTGCAGGAATAGAAGCCTAATGTCGAACTTAGATGCAAGTCACCAAGTACAAGCGGCAAGCCCAGAAATTAACCTTGCGGATCGCAAGGTGATCTATCGTGCAAGGCGTGGGCTTAAAGAGCTGGATTATTATTTTGACCCCTACGTGCGTGAGCACTTTTTACAGGCTGATAGCGCCGAGAAGGCGGCATTCTCTGAGTTGATCGATCAAGAAGATCCTGATCTGCTGGATTGGTTTATGAACGTCACGCCGCCGCCTAGCCATCTGCTGACGATCATCGCGCGTCTGAAGTCACTTCGCGCTTAAAGAGCATCAGCATGCAAATCAACGCCACGATTCAGCCCAGCCAGATGCAACGGGGGGTGAATGTCGTGGCGTTTCTGTGTGTGGGATTGCTGTGTGTGCAGAGCGATCTTTCATCGGAGGCCAAAGTCATAATCCTGATGATTATCGCTGGCTATGCGATTTTTCGCTGGTTTCTGGATCGTCGTCGGGCTGTGCTCATCCATTTGATTCAGATGGATCGGCAATTTTGGCGCTGGGAGACGAAACGTCACAACGCCAATCAAGCGGGTCAAGCTGTAAAAGAAGAAGGTCAATTGGATCGTGTGCATCGGGTCGGCTGGGTCATGGTCTTAGGCTTTCGCGTAAAGCCCCGGGCGCCACATCAGGCGAAGCCGCACAACAGGTCTCAAACTAGATCTCAAATCAAATATTGGCTCATCTGGCGCGATCAGGTCGATGCAGATGAGTGGCGACGTTTACGGGTCTTGGCCCGATTCTGGATTGCTGTTGATACGGATGCTCCGCGTTTATGAAGAAGGGATGTTGACCCAGTTCCAGTATGAAGTGTGATGTAGTTATCGTTTTACAATTACGAATCCATACCAAATTTCTGTTGTATTTCCTTGCAATAAACTCCTTACTAACGCTTTACGGCATGCAGATTTTTTTGCGGCTCAAAGTGCGCACTATATTTTTAGCAGAAGATCAGTTGGCAGAAGATTCATTTGGACGCCGATCATCATTCATCGCACATCCATAGGGCAAAACAAGAGGAAAATGATCATGGGAATGTTAGACGGATTAGTCGGTCAAATCGCACAACAAGCACTGGCAGGACAAGGCGGCCAACAAGGTGGTCTCGGTGGTTTACTGGGCGGATTGCTCGGTGGTCAGCAGCAGCAAGCGGGCGGTGCAGGTGGTTTAGGTGGTCTACTGGGTGGCTTGCTCGGTGGTGGACAACAACAACCGCAAGCCAATCCACAAGGTGGCGGCTTCAATCTCGGTGGCAGTAGCCCACAACTGCTGATTGCACTGCTGCCGTTGGTGCTAGGCTGGGTACAACAACAAGGCGGGATTGGCAATGTCTTGTCTTCACTGTCGAACTCAGGTTTAGGTGCACAAGCGCAATCATGGATTGGCGCTGGTGAGAACCATCCGGTAGATCCTCAGGCTGTTGGTCAAGTCTTCGGCGCAGATCAGATCGCGCAAGTGGCCTCTCAAGTAGGCGCGAGTCCTGCGGAAGTCCAAGGGGGGATTGCCTCACTGCTGCCGCAAATCATCAATCAATTGACCCCGAACGGCGATACCTCCACTGCGGGCGCTGCAGACAATGAAATCGGTGCGATTTTAGGTCAGTTGGGTGGTTTGTTTAATAAATAATGGGTTGAGGCTTTGGTGTCTGTCCCTCCTTCCTCAGGTGGGGCAGAGTCTCTAATAGAGTTTGGTATGCTGTATTTGATAGCGTACATCCATCACTGGAACGTCTCAAAGGAATCTCTGCTCGGCATATGGTCGATTTTAGCTACCATCTTGTTGTTTGCAAGGCAGGCCTTTCCGAGCATTCCATTCTTTGACCAGTTGCCTGCGTGCCACCGAGTAGTGATCGTCCAAGAAATCGACTTTCACAATGAGGTCGGTACGAAAACGGCCAAAGTCGTTACGTAATTCGCACCATGCAGCAATGAACCGTTGAGATTCGAAGAAACCGAGCATGATCGGCCATATGGTTCGCTCCGAGGTTGTGCCATTTTCATCCCTGTAGGTTATACGCATCTTGCGCTGTTCACGGATGGCGTGTCGTACCAGCGCCAAATCAAGGCTTGAAGCGTCTTTCTTTACACGATTGATATACAGCGTATTGTCATCCAAGGCTCGCCTCATTTCAGACGGGAGCACGGCATTAATTTTTGCGAGCGCGTTCTGAACAGCATGAGCCAGTGCGTGGTCAGTTTGGTGGCTGACCCACTGTGCACCAGCCACCAGTGCATGAATCTCTTCCTCTGTGAAGGACAGTGGCGGAAGAAGAAATCCCGGTCGCAATATGTAGCCGACACCTGCCTCACCGTCAATATCGGCACCCATGGCTTGCAGCGTAGCGATGTCACGACGGATAGTGCGTAGCGAGACGCCTGTCTCCTGCGCAAGTACTCCACCCGACACCGTACCACGGTGCCGACGAAGGACTTGCATCAGGTCGAATAAGCGATGGCTTCTTGACACGATCAATCCATCGCTACGAGGGCTTTGCCACCGCGCTTATGACCCGTCTCAAGCGCGTTGATCAGTTGGATGGCCTCGCTCAGCGGCACAATCTCGGCGATTGGAAGCCGAAATTTTCCTTCGCTGGCGGCACGAGCAATACTCTCGAGAATGTCGGGTTTGGGTGTGCAGACAATTGGTTTCAGTCTTCGGCTGAAGATTGAACGGATGAATTTGCCCGGCGTCGGATTAAGATCCAAGAACACACCTCCTTCACGTAGCAGGCCGAGGCCCGTCGCAGTTGTCATGGTTGCTGCCGTGTCATAGACCACGTCGAAACGTTCACTGATCTTCGACAGATCGGTTGTCCGATAATCGAAGACCGATTGTACACCGAGTGAGCGAGCTCGATCCATGTCATCTGCGCTGCAACTACCCGATACCACTGCCCCGAGCATCTGTGCAATCTGCACTGTGGCTTCGCCTACCGCGCCAGCACAGCCATTGACGAAGACGCGCATGCCGATTGCCAGCTTTGCCTTGTCTACCAGACCATTCCAGGCTGTGACGCCGGGCGTTCCGAGATAGGCCGCATCTTCGAAGGAAACGTTGTCAGGCTTCTTCGCCAGTGACGTTTCATTGGTGACCACTGCCTGCCCGAGCGCACCTGTTTCCTTGAAGGGGGCAAGACCAAACACTTCGTCATTGGGTTTGAAGCGCGTCACCCCAGGACCAACCGAGATGACAGTCCCAGAAAAGTCCATGCCCATTGCACGGGGAAAGCGATTTCCCGTAACGATCTTCATTTGACCGTTGCGCAGCTTCCAGTCGATGGGGTTGATCGCTGCAAACTTGACTCTCACGGCCACTTGACCTTTGTCAGGTATGGCCAGATTGAAGTCTTCAAGTCGCATCAGCTCTGGGCCACCATACTGGTCATATTGAATACGTTTCATAGCAGACCGCTCCTATCTGATGATTTGAGCCATTGAGCCGTGCCATTCGTTTGTTTCATGATAGTTTCCTTTTGGTGTAAAGAAACTTAGTGTAGATCGCAATGGTGTCAGATTATGGCACCATTGTTTAAGAGAGTTCTTAGCCGGTGACGTTGTCTAAGGAAAAGTTACTTTTCCTCGAAGACGAGTACAACGATCAAAAGATTGGATCCTTTGGATGGGTGCGTTGCATGAACGTCTATGCACAACGTGGTGGGTTAGGTACCGTTCATCCGTTCGAACAAGGCTTCACCCATCTTGCGCGCGCCAGCAGCTAAACCGACCAGCACTTCATCCTGATCGTTTTCTAACTGGGTCAATGCCTCAGCTGCGAACTCTTCTGGGGACATCATGCGCTGGTTAGACGTACCCGCAATCCGATCCCCGCCACCCAAGCCAGTGTCAACGATCGGCGGTGCCATCTCCACGACCCTGATCCCTGTAGCCTTGAGCTGGTGGCGCAGGGTGAGCGTAAAGGAATGCATCGCTGCTTTGGTTGCACAGTAGATCGGGATGCCAGCAAGCGGCGCAAATGCCAGTGCTGAACTGACATTGATGATCACTGCATTTGGCTGTCGATTCAGCAAAGGCAGGAGTTCGCCGATGAGTTGAACAGGCGCGGTAAAATTGGTCGCCACTTCCTGTTCGAGATTTTCAAGTGCGCCGACTTCGTTGAACATTCGGCGATATTGAACCCCTGCATTGTTGATCACGACGTTGAGTGCAGGATATGTGGTATTCAGCCAGCTCACCATATCTTGGCGGCTGGTGTGATCAGTGATATTACAGGTGCGGATAATCAAGGCGGGAAGTTCAGCTTGTGCCTGCAACAGTGCTTCTTCGCTTCGTCCACAGATGATGACGCAATTGCCACGTTCGGAAAGTTGCCGCGCTAGCGCAAGGCCTATGCCAGCCGCTCCGCCAGTGATGAGAATGGTGTTTGCTGTCAGGTTCATGTCGATGGTCCTTCTTGGTTAAGAATAAGAAGGTGTGCCGACGAAGACTCAAGCATTCCACGGGCACACCTATATAACCGGCAAGCCGGTACAGGTGTCGTGGATACCTTGTTAGGAAAGCTGCCTCCTTGGGGTTGGAGGTGACCGGGCTACCATCCGGCCTGCGCTCTTTCGACGTATAATTTTTAGCATAAATCGCCGTACCTGACAACTTATTTTTAGCAACCCGCGTTGCTGGCTTCGCGGCTTCTGCTTGTCTGCGCTATATCACCTCCACCATCTTCGGCAGTTGTTCTACTAGGGCGTCAACTGCAAGCCGTAGGCGTAAGGGCATATGGGGTGCGTTGGGCCAGACTGCGTGGCATTGCATCGTCGCGCCGGGTTGGTTATCGAGTACGCTGACCAGACGACCGGTGCGTAGACGATCTCTTACTAGCCATTCAGGTAGCCACGCAAGGCCAAGCCCAGCAGTGGCCGCATCTGCAATGGCCTCCAGATCGTCAAGCTGCAGGCGTGAGGGCAGCGTCATATCCACGATACGACCCGTAGCGTCAGGCAACTGCCAGACGTTGATGCGGTCCGCACGTCGGTAAAGCAGAATGCTGTGCGCAGGCAGTTCGGCGGTGCTTTGGGGGCGGCCATGTGCGGCCAGGTAGCCTGGCGAGGCGCAGACACGCTTGCGTAGTACGTCTAGCTTACGGGCCCGCAGATCTTGGCTCTCTGTCCCGAGTACGCCGCAGCGAACCGCGAGATCAAAGCCCTCAGCCAGAACATCCACAGGTCGGTCGCTGAAACTTAAATTCAGGTCCAGCAAGGGGTACTGCCGTGCCAGATTTAGCAGGATGGGTGCGACGCAGTGGCGACCAAACAGCACAGGCATGGAAACCCGCAGCCGCCCAGCCACTTCGTGCCGGCCTGATTCCATCTGAGCTTCGGCGACTTGTAACTCGGCAAGTGCCCGCGAGCAATGCTCGTAGTAGATTTGGCCATCGTCAGTGAGGCTTTGCGTGCGCGTGGTGCGATGAAACAGCCGCGTGGCCAAACGTGTCTCCAGCCGCGCCATCGATTTGCCAACCGCTGAGCGTGTCAGACCAAGGTGCTCGGCGGCACTCGCGAAGCTCCCCAGACGTACGACTTCCACAAACACAGTAATGCCATCTAGCCGATCTTGTCGCTCTGGAGCTGGGCTCATTTGGAGCATTGGTGAATTTGATTCTCTATCCATTGGAATATCTTTCTCCATTGGGTTTTAATTTTCTACTATAACATACCAATTTGTGTTGTAGGGCGAATGCTAGGCAACAAAGCATCAAAGTTTTTGTTTTTAGTCCTGATCTGTCCTTTCGCCAATCCTTAGCACGATTGCACCACAACATCAAAATTTTGAAGCGGAAGAAATATATGCTGATATCCATCATCTATGACAGTATCTGGGGCCACACCGCCAAACAGGCGCAAAGTGTGGCTGAAGGCGTGCAACGGGTCTCGGGCACAGAGGCACGACTGATCGCGGTATCAGAAGGCCCTATCCCTTGGGACTTACTTGAGGCCAGCACCGCCATCATCTTCGGTTCACCCACTTACAACGGCTCTCCGAGTGCGCGTTTCAAACAGTTTTGCGAAGACTCGACCAAGCCAGTCTGGGCCGAGATGAAGTGGCGCAACAAGGTAGCCGCGGGCTTCACCAACTCGGGAGCGCAGAACGGCGATAAGTTGCACTCGCTGATCTCGATGGCGCTGTTTGCTGCTCAACACGGCATGTTGTGGGTCGGTCTCGACCTGAAGCCCGGCAACGACAACAGTCATGGCAGCGTGCACGACCTCAATCGCCTAGGAAGCTGGCTGGGTGCGATGGCGCAATCCAACGGCGACCAAGGACCGGACGACACCCCAATCAAGAGCGACCTCGACACCGCAGCCTATCTGGGACAGCGCGTGGCAGAGACCGTGCATCGACTTCAAACCCATTAATTCATTTTTTTACCAAGGAGCCTTACCATGAAATTTCTTTGCCTCGACATTCCTCAGCCCGGAGCCAGTCTGGATAAATACCAACCGCATATGTTGGACGAAGCACGTCACGCTTGGCAGCTTTATAAGGGCGGCGTGGTGCGCGACATCTATTTCCGTCAGGACCGCCCCGGCGTTGCCATCATCGCCGAAGCCGAGTCGGTAGACGCCGCTAAGACAGCGCTGCTTGAATTCCCACTTGCTAAGGCTGGGCTTCTCAATTGGGAGGTTATCCCGCTGGGTCCTTTCCTGAACTGGGAAACGCTTTTTGCTCCCGGTAATGCTTGAGCGACCTAGTCCGCCGCAACGGTTTCAATGTGATGCAGGGTAGGATGTCTTTCTCTGTCCGTAAGGCGTTCGCCATGCATAGCTTTATCACCTTCTTAGGCAATCTTTAGCCTTAAACGAAAGTTTTAACGTCATTTCAATACAGGAATATAGATCATGACTAAGCCTGCTGCTGAACTCAAACCCATCCTCTTCGTCGTCACCAGCAATGCCGTGAAGGGCGCTACCGGCATTCCCACCGGCTACAATCTGGCTGAAGTCACCCATCCTCTGGAAAAGCTTTACGCTGCGGGCATCCGCGTTGAGTTCGCCTCCATACTGGGTGGCGATGCGCCGCTGGATGGGCTGGAGGATATGACGGATCCAGTCATTGCCCACTTTTGGGCCGATCCGGATTTCCGTCACGCCATCGCCCACACCCTGCGGATAGATGATGTGGACCCCTCGCGCTACTCCGCCATCTTCTTTGCCGGTGGTCACGGCACGATGTGGGACTTTCCCGACAGCCTCGCGGTACAAAAAGCGATTCGCGAAATCGATGCGGCGGGCGGCATCGTCTCGGCGGTATGCCACGGGCCAGCAGCCCTCGTCAATGCACGGCGTGCCGATGGCAGTCTGCTGGTTGCGGGTAAGCGCTTGGCCGCCTTTACCAATGGTGAGGAGGAGGAGGTACAGTCAACTCATGTGGTGCCTTTCCTGCTGGAGTCCACCCTCATTGAACGCGGTGCGCAGCATCAGACCGCCGCCAATTGGGCTGACAACGTGGTTGTTGATGGCCGGCTCATCACTGGACAGAATCCGCAGTCCGCAGCACACTTGGGCGAAGCATTGCGCGATGCCCTGTTGGCATAATCGGCTTAGACGAGAAAGCAGGAGGTCATGTGAAACTGATCTGTGTTGAAGAACATGTGCTCGACCCCGCAATCGGTGGGGCCACCCAAAGCCTCGCCCTTGCTGAGGCGCCCTACCTGCCCGACTGGGGTAGCCGTGTCGTAGACGGTCAACGCATTGTTGATGCCACTCGACCGCATGTCATCGCCCCCAGCGAATCAGCCCGTAAGGGATTGGTCATGGGTGCAGCACGCTTGGCGGACATGGACGCAGCAGGCATCGACATGCAGGTGCTTTCCTATGGCGGCTTTCCCCAGTTGTTGCCTGCAGCGCAGGCAATCGATCTGAACCGTGCCGCGAATGACAAACTGGCTCAGGCGGCACAAGCCCATCCCACGCGGTTCAGTGGATTCGCTACGTTGCCCTGGCAAGCGCCTGAGGCAGCAGCACGGGAACTGGAGCGCGCGGTCAAAGAGCTGGGTCTCAAAGGCGCGCTGATCAATGGGCGCCCTGGCGAAACCTTTTTGGATGACCCACAGTACGCGCCGATTCTCGCCGTATTCGATGAACTGAACGTGCCGCTGTACGTTCACCCTGGCCTGCCGCTGGCCGCCGTGCAAGCGCCATACTACGGCGGCTTCGATCGGGAACTGAGCGCGCGATTGGCCATGTTCGCCTGGGGTTGGCATAACGAAGCGGGTATTCAGGTCATCCGCATGCTGCTGGCAGGCGTGTTCGACCGCTACCCCAAGCTGCAAGTCATCAGCGGTCATTGGGGCGAGATGGTGCCCTTTTTCTTGCAACGGCTGGAAGACGCCATCCCACAAGAAGCCTCAGGCCTGCAGCGCCCCATCGTGCAGACCTATCGCGAGCACGTGTATGTCTCGCCCAGCGGCATGCTTACGCTGCCGCACTTCCAGTTCATCCATGCACTGATGGGGGTGGAGCGCATTCTGTATTCCATCGATTACCCCTACCAGAGTCTTGACGGTGTGCGTGACTTCATCGAGCGTCTCCCAATAAGTGATGCGGACAAAGCCCTGATTGCCCACGGCAACGCCGAGCGGCTGTTGGGTTTGTGATTGCCTTCGACATAGAACGGCATGAAACAAGAAATTGAAAACTAAAAGTAGGCAAGCAAAGTAAAAGCGGAGCGGGTTGTGGAAAGCATCCGCACTGATGAATTGCATTGCTCCCTGTGAAAACGCGGCGAGCCTTTGCGACCGTCCGCTAAATTCGTTGCTAACACATGGGTAAATAAAAAAACCGTCCAATTGAGGACGGTTTTTTTATGTCTGTGTACGCTGCGCGCGCTTAGCGGCTACGTCGAAACAACAACCAAAGATTGACCAGTAGCAAGGCTGCAAAGAAGATCAATCCCCAATGCGGTAATGACCAGCTCAGGAACGTCCAATCGACTTTGGCGCATTCGCCTGAACCATGCAGCACTTTTTGCACGACACTTTTCAGAGGGAAGACCTCAAGCCAGTAATCAAGTCCGGGGCCACAGGCAGGTACATCTTCCGGGGGCAGGTGCTGTAGCCAGACATGACGCCCAGCCACTGCCGTCGACCAGAGTATCCCGAGTGTGGCCAGTAGGCTATAGAAGCGACGGACCCATAGACTCTTGGGGTTGTGCAAGGCTGCAATCAGTGCGACAGCGCCCATGATGATCAGGCCAATGCGTTGAAATATACACAGTGGGCAAGGATCCAGATGCTGATAATGCTGAAGATAGAGCGCAAAGCCGATGCCGACAACACTGGCAAGGAATAAAGCAAAGCTGACACGTCGATAACTGAGTCCCTGTGTGCTGCGTCGGGTCATAGCGGAGGTCCTTAAGAGTACGGATGTCTCAATAGCGAATGGGGTGTTTAAATGCAATTAGGCATTTTGTACGATTTTTTCCGCGTCACTGACGGGCACGCTGCGCCAGTGCTCAAGATATTCGCGGAAGCTGATCGTATCGCTATTTTCGATGGCATTCTGTTGTATTCTTGATTGTTTTGCGAACTCTGCGTACTCCTTTGCCAGCGCGTCTGAAAGCGGCAGCGAGGTGAGCGTTGTTGCGTACTGCTGTGCCTGTTCATAGCCAAAGCGCCAAATACCTTTGGATTCGGTTTGGGCTAAGACGCGAGCGGACAGTGTTGTTTCAGGATGGTCGAGGCGCGATTGCATGACGGCGAGGCTGTCTTGGTAGTCACGACTACCATGTGCGCTATCCAGCAGTGCTGCAACGGGCTGCATTGCACTTAAATGCTTGGCGACCCAAGTGCTGAAAACCTCTTCACCCGTAGCCGTCTCAATGGTCAAGCCCGCAAGGCGACCTTGATCAACGACACGGCCTTGATTGCGCGCTATGCGTTCTTCTTCGCCAAACAGCAGTAGAGGGCTCGGTGAAAGTAGGCAGTACAGGGCTAAGACTTCAAGGAAGCTGGCCGTAGCAAGGCTAATGCCCACATCCGTAAAGGGGTCGAGATCGACGGCACGCAGTTCGACATAGGCCACACCGCGAGCCGCTAAGGCGGCGGAAGGCGTCTCACCCGCTTCGGCAATTTGTTTCGGGCGAATCAGACTGTAGTATTCATTTTCCAGTTGCAGGATATGGTCGTTGATCTGCAACGGTTGCCCCTGCGCATCATCGAGCCCCAGTGCTGTGAATGGCGGATAGACATCCCCAATGGCTCGCTTTAAGCCTGCGACATAGGCGCGTAGACAGTTATAGTGGATCCCCAGACTGCGCTGTGCGTTGTTTTGATAGCCCAGTTTGCCCATGCGTAGTGCAGTGGCATACGGTAAATACAGGGTGCCATCCATGAGCTTGTCGAGGTGATGCTGGCGACCTGTCAGGAAGCAGGCGCAAACGGCGGGACTGGCACCCAGCAGATAAATCACCATCGGCGTCATGCGGATAAAGTTACGAATCAAGCCAAAGTATTTTTCACTGGCAAAGTCTTGTAGCGACAGCGCTGTCGATGGCGGCGGTGTGCATTCGGCATCATAGGTCGGATTGGTGTTGACGGGATGCAGTGCCAGTTCTTCTTGCCATGCCTGCCATAAGGTGGTGGGGAATGACAGATTGTAATGAATGCCGGCGATAGTCTGCATTCTGCGGCCATAACGAACGCCCAGACCGCGACGATAGAGGGTTTTAAATTGCCCGATATTGGAGGTGCCATAGGCGGCAAGACGGATTTTTTCCTCGTCTTTATCCAGCATACACGGCATCGACAGTGGCCACAGGGTCTCGCCTTCAGGCAGTGCCTGATAGGTGACCTGATGCAAGTCACGCAGGCAATCCAGCGCCGCTTGCGGCGTATCGCAAGGCGGGGTAATCAGTTCAATCAATGCTTCAGAGTAGTCGGTGGTGATCCGTGGGTGGGTGAGTGCAGAGCCGAGTGCCGCGGGGTGATCGGTTTGGGCGACGTGGCCATCGGCTTGCATGCGCAGAGACTCTTTTTCGATCCCGCGTTGCATGCCTTTGAGGTGTGCTGGCTTTAACCACTGGGGAATAATCGCTGATTGTTCTGGGGTGGTCTGATTGGCCATCGATTCACTCATTGGGGTTCACTCATCGTGTTCATGGATATCGTCAGGTTGGGTCAAGTCAGTG
>CAYJTU010000063.1:0-11040 GCA_964373105.1 uncultured Moraxellaceae bacterium
ACCACTGGAGCCGGAGTTGGAAGGTCACGTGACGCTTGAATTTTCGAATACCACCAATCTCCCCGCCAAGATTTATGCAGGTGAAGGTGTGGCGCAGATGCTGTTTTTCGAGTCGGATGAAGTGTGCGAAACCTCATATAAAGATCGTGGTGGAAAATACCAAGGTCAGCGCGGCGTGACTTTGCCAAAGGCATAATCTTCCTTCAAAAATAGGCATAATTCGCCATGCCTATTTTTACCTACAATGAATGTCGTCTTTAGCTTACATTAATCTAAAGCATTATAATAACTGCCAACAAATAGTCATTTTCACGCAATGTTCCGACCAACGGTTTATTTGAGTGATGTTTATCTAAGTCTATATTTTTTAATAATTATTAATGCGCTTTTGGACTTGAAGCATCTGTTTTTTACATTAGGGCTTTTGCATTATTTTTAAAATAATTCATAATGTCATTATAAGTGTATGTTGTGTGCGTGTAAGTAAAATCAGGTCAGGAAAGGACAACTGAATAATAACAGCAGTTTGTCTGATCATTCGTCAGACAAAATAAGCTTCGTAGTATGACTGCACTACGATATGGAGTATGTGATGACTGTGCAATTGCCTGTTGGGACTACCCAATTTGTGAAGCGAATTCCAAAAAACAAACATGTCTTAGTGCTGGCTATTTGCTCGGCTTTTTTTGTTGCTCCCGCCTATGCCCTTGAAAAAATCAGTGATATTGAGCTGAGTGATGCAACGGGTGAAGGTCTGGCTTTTTTTGCGACTGATTTCCAACTTCAAGCTCAACCAGGTGCTTATATCAATTTAATGCCGATTGGCCCAGCCGCAGGCGGCAGTAAGGCCAATATTTATATCTATGGTCTGGCGATTTCTAAAAATACCAATGCTGGGGATATGAACACGGCTCATAACTCGCGTTTTAGCGGCACAGGATTGAATTGGGGCTCTCAGGAAGATGGTAATTATTTCCTCTTGAATGTGGATGGAAATGGCGCGGGGGCGCCCGGTTTGAATGGTTCAAGTGTTGTTGTACCGAATTTAGTGATCACAGCGCCCACTTCGACCTTGGCATCAGAAGATGGCAACAATATCCGTTTGGGTCTGTGGATGGATGTAAATCAGTTGGATCCGACGGCGAATCAACGCAATAGCAGCGTCCCTGCTTTGCAAGCTCAGGGTATTTGGGATGGTCTGAGTATCAATGGCACCAAGATCTCAATGTTTGCTACGCCAGGAAGTTCTACAGTCAATTCAGCCTACAACAACACCTTGGGCTTAAATGGTGTACTGCGATTCAATACCAATGCCAACGGCGTGTTGCGCCTCTCTGTGGCGGAGACTGCTGCGGGTTCCCCGGGAAATGGTGTGACACCATACAGTGCTGATCCGACCTTTGATCAGAATGAAGGCATTTATTTGCCGCGTTTAGCGATGAACCTGCCTTTGGGGCAACCCAATTACCAACCGTTGATGTTGTCATCCGACAGTACGGGTGTCGTTTTAGAGCTCGCCCGAATTCCGAATAATGCAGGCGCTTATAATCAGTTTTATGTTAATTATGACGGTACCTCGACCCCTGGCTTAACACCCGCTCAAGGCAAGTGCGCGCAAGCGAGATGTCCAACGACAGCGACGCATGGATCTATCGCGATTGGCGATGTCTACTATAATAATTCAGCCACACTGAATGCGGCGACGAATACGCCAGCATACTCTTACAATGCGCTTTATACATCCAGTGGTGCTCAAGCAGGCACGGGTGTGGTGGGTGTGACGTTTAAAGCTCCTGTGGCTTCTGGAGGCACAGCAACCAACGGTGTCAATCTGGGGACTGCTGCGATTGATGGGTTGATGATTCAGCATCTCAAAATGACATTGACTGGACTCTAAGGGAGAGCAATTATGAAATATGTATCATCCCTTTGCACAGCCTTGCTGCTGAGTATCGTTCAATCATCCGCCTCTGCGGCTCTGCAGCCGATGGACAATGAACAGCTTTCTGACACCAATGGCGGTACGACCGGTCTACAGCTCGCATTGACGATGAATATCAATCAAGATGGGGCGGGTGGTTTGTCTACCGCCTGTAAGAATGCTCTGCAGTTTTGCCGTGTGGGCATTAAGATCAATAATCAAACCGATTGGATCTTACTCAAAGGTTTTAATGGCTCGATCAATATTCCGAGTATTACGCTCTACGGTGCGACAGTGACACCCACTGCGGGAAACCCACAGAGTGCGATTGCTTTAAAAATGAGCATGAATGATACGATTACGATTACCAATTTGGGCTATAACTTGGCTTTGGGTAAAGCCGCAGGCGCCATTTCAATTCCAGGCGCGACAGCTGACCAGAATATCTATTTAGCGGCTCCCGTGTTTTATACCAGTGCCACTTCTGGATCTCAATATGATTTAGCGGGTGGTCCAGGTGGAGGGCCTAGAGAGACAGGTATCTTGGGTATCAATATCAATGGGCAACTGAAGGTCGGTGGCACGCTCTTTATGTTTTCTAAGTAAGCAAGGAGTGCGAACTGATGAGAAAGTTTAACTATTCCAAGACGCAGATTTCTCAAGCGGTCGGTGCTTTGCTTTTTGCAATGAGTGCAGTTGCCAGCAATGCAGCTCAAGCGATGACGGTCTTAGATGACCAAGGACTCAGTGATACCACTGGTGCGGATGGTATCCATATTACAACATCTGCAACGACTGCTAACTTCGGCAATTTGTATTGGCAAGATAATACCGATGCTACGACGCAAAAGAGACTTCAGGCGACAACGGTGAGTCTGAAATCCTCTTCTGGTGGCGACTTTGGCGCTGATATCAAGCTCAACACAGGGACTTCTGGTGGGACGACACCAGGCATCAGCTTAAATATATCGCTGACAAGTCCGGTTCTGCTCACGGGTAGTCGCTTAGAGATTTGCGACTCAACGGCTGCTTGTAATAACACCTCACTGGGTAATTTTGCGGTTACAGCTCCGGCATCCACAAATCTTGCGCTGACTACGACCAATGGCCTATTTAACCAATCGGGTTCAGCAACGCTGTCGATTTTGTTGGATGGTGCAAATGTCTATCTTGGAAATAACAACAACCAACTGTTGCTGTCTGATATCCGAGCCAGTATTAGTGCTACAGGACGTATTTGGATCGATGCTACCGACGGTTTGCGATTGGAAGGCACATCGGTAAACTTAAACTCGGTAGCTGCGACAGCGACTACGCGTCCTAAAGCGGGTATACAGATGACCCTAGGGCAACAACCGGGCGCTTTAGGTGCGACGCCAAGCATCAGCCCAAATGCTTTGGGCTTCTTACAGTTCGGTATTTCTGGCAGTCTAAGTAACACCAATATCTATGTGCGCGGGACTCAAGGAACCAATACAACTGCCGATGGAAACAACACTCAAGATAGTACCAACCAAATCGGTGCCACAGGTATCGCGATGCGACTGCGTGGTACCTTAGGCAATACGTTTAGTTTGCAATACGGCGAGGCTGGAAATACTAAAGAGTCGGGAACGGTAGGCTATAACACAGGGGCAGGCGCTGCACCAGGTTATGGACTGATTATGAGTAACTTTGTGCCATTTGATAGCGTGCAAACAGCAGTCGGCAATGCAAAGTTTGATTCAGGCAATGTGTATTTGAATTTGCTTAATTCAAATGCTGGGAAAGTATTACTGCCAACACAAGCCGCACTTACAACGGGGACTGTAAATTCCTATAACGACTTTAAGCTCACTGCAGCCGATTTTAATCACTCGATTTCAACGCTCGCTAATCAAGATCGCATTTTGTTGTCGATTCGTGGTTTAGAGATTACAGGCGTGCCGCTGACAACTAATTTCTATAATAACGATACTGGAGAGATTAAATCAGGTAACCCCGAATGGATCTCTGGCACTACTGCTTCAAATTGGAGCTTAATCCCGGTCTTAAATAATTTTAATGCGAATTTGACCGTATACGGCGATACAGTCGGCGCTAACGGGAAAATGGGATTCTCTTTAGATGCATCGACGACGGGCATGAATCAAACAACCCGTAAAGATACTGCCGTCTTTGTGGCTGATACCAGTACGCTTGCGACCACTGAGAATTATCAGTATTTAGGATTGCGTAATATCAACGCTTTTATCAAGTCTGCAGGCAATCTGCAAATTGGTGCATCGTCGATTACCCTAAACTTTACTGAGTTCATGCTGGCGGCTTCAGGTGATTTTGCTGCAGGGTACTTGCCAGGGTCTTCACCCAGTGGATTTAAAGATTACTTTGCCGCCACGAATAACGATAGCTTATTTGGGGTTCGTTTGAAGATTGCCTCTAATAGTGGCTCTGTTACGCTGACTCCTGGAAATACCATTGGGTTTAGTGCTGAATTGAACTTATTTAAAGATGTAAACAATAGTAATCTTGGAACAAGTTTTTTTCGCGTAGTTGATACTTCTGTTGTGCCGACAAATAGTGCTGCGCTCGGCTTGGATCAGATCTCAGGCCGCTTAAAAATCACCAATGGCTCGATTAATTTCAATAAAGATAATGCAGTTATTAACTCAACGTTGTTAATCAACCCCAATAATGCTATTGGTGATGAGCTATTGATTAATCAAGTGAATTTTTATCCATCAACCAGTGGTACTGTGACCACGCCTCAAACTTTAGGTAAGATGGTTGTCACAGGCGGGCAAATAACCAGTTCGTTGATGTTGAAACCGGTTACTTTCTAACGGACTTATAACGTAAAGATAAGCACAATAGTTTGCTGAATAAATGTATGAAAAGGAAGTAATAATTTGAATAATATAAAGAAAATTGCTGGTTTTGGTGTGTGTGCATTGCTTTGTACACATTCTGGAAATGCGATGCAAACCTTAGACGACCAAGCACTGAGTGAAGAAGTGGGGCAGGCTGCATTTTATACCAGTTATATTGATCAAGGGGGCACTAACCCCAATGCCAATACCGGGTTTTATACCTTAGGTTTACAAGGTAAAGTAGAACTCAATTTAAATGCGAGCAGAATTCAGCTCGGCTGTGGCGGCCTAAAAGGCGCAGGATGCGATATCGATTTATCCCAAGCCAGTTTGACGGGTATAAGTGCTGGGGCAAGTGGGACCTATGCCGATTCAGATGCTGTTTTAACCAATCCTTTTATACAGCTGGCGATCAAGAATCCAGGCTCTTTGGCAACAAGACAAGTCGTCGGCCTTAATCTAGGGGCACAAGGTGCGCTGGGGCAATTGTCGATTGGCAAGAATACCAATACCGCTGCTCAGCAAAGTAATGGTACAGCCGACCCTGCTAATAACAGCGGTATTAACAGGCTGTCGGGTTCGATAGGCCTTTCTTTAGGACAAGTCTCGTTGACCAATGTCCATACTGATCTGGGCTTATCGGGCTCTGCGACCACCAACCCTTTTTTTCAACAGCTTGTCTTGAATCGACAATCTATGATCACTGATTTGGGTCCCATTTCCGCGAATGCAACAGTTTCTGGCCTTGCAACGTTATTCCTTCCATTTCCGATATCATTGAGCAATGTTCATGTGAACAATCAGCCCCTTGCGGCTGTGCACAATCTATTGGTTCAAGATCCATCTAGTACGCCGAGCAACCGCGTCGCCGCAAAAGATATTTCATTGAGTTTACAAAGTGAGTCAGTCCGCTGGCCTACAGTCGGTGGTTTTAATGCCATTGCAGCGCAGCAGGGATGGTGGATGTCGTTACCCAGTGTAACGGTCAATCCATTGACGACGAATCAGTATGTATATATTCCCATCGGTACAGCACTATCAGGCGCATTTGGCGGACGAGTGGATCTTGCTGCACTGGATTTGAACCAATATCCCATTCAAAACTGTTTCGGTAGTTTGAAGTTCTGCTAAGAAATTGATCGTTGTCCATAAAGTGTAATCCTGACCAGTTGCACTTTATTTTCTTCCATAAAACCATTGACGTGTCCTCAGCAAAAGTTCAATATCAAAGTATGAAAACTCTCTTCGTTTCTCTCGCCCGAATTCCCGCTGATCACGCCAATGTGATTGGACGTATTGACGTGTCTGGGCGACGATAGAGATTGATGTGTTTTTTTTATTTCTCAAGGTCGCTCATGTAGCGGCCTTTTTTGTTGTGCTCTTTTTGTCATGTAAATGCTTTATATCATGAGAGGAGTTGAATCAATTGCCTGTCGAAGGCGATGAGTGAATTAGGATACGATCGTGAATGCCGAACTTGATACCGCTGCCGCCAACACAGTATTGCAGACAGAGCAGCCTACTGGCCAACTCCATACGTCCATCGCTTATATTGGGTTAGTTTTGATTTGGTCAACCACCCCTTTATCCGTGGTACTGAGTTTACGAGAGCTCAATCCGATATGGTCGTTAACCATTCGATTCATGATCGCACTGATCGTTGCGCGAGCGGTACTGTGGTTGCTTAAAGAGCCCTTGCCGATGGACCGAGCAGCGATACGTTGCTATTTGGCGGGAACATTCAGTTTATTTTGGGCGATGTTATTCACCTACTTAGGGGCGCAGTATCTCCCTTCGGGTCTGATTTCATTGATCTATGGCTTGTCACCTTTGGTCGCGGGCTTCCTAGCACATGTTGTTTTCAAGAGCCAGCGTTTGAGTTTTATTCAATGGCTCGGGATGTTGATTTCAGTCTTGGGTCTGGCGGCCATCTTTGGCGCAGCGAAAATGCAAGGGCATATCATCGTTGGCATCAGCTACGTGCTGCTCGGCGTGGTGTGCTATGTCGGTTCTATCTTTTGGCTACGCTATGAGAACACCCGCGAGGGTGGGGTGAGTCTGCACTCGTTGGCGCAAACGACAGGATCATTGCTATTCTCTGCCATCGGCTTACTGGTGTTGCTGCCTTTTTATTGGGCGCAGAGGCCGCTTGAGGTGCCCAGTTGGTTGTGTGTCGGTGCCTTGCTCTACAGCGCTACATTTGCCTCGGTACTGGCGATGTTTTGCTATTTTTATTTGGTCAGTCGGGTAAAGCCTGCCACATTGTCACTCACTACCGTGATGACACCCATTCTCGCACTGGGTTTGGGCATGTGGATCAACAATGAGCATTTGACGTGGTCGATGCTGACTGGGGCGGCGATTGTGCTAGGGGGATTGCTACTCTATTTTGCGCCAGACTGATGGCGTGCGCAGAAAGCCTAGTACGACAAGCTAAGTACGATTCAAAATCCATGCACATCGAATGACTGTTGCCGATGTGCATGGGGGGTTAAACCATTACTCTTCAGCTTTGAAGGATTCAGGCAGTTGGTATTCTTGTAGGTTTGCCTCATCGATCGTTTTTTGTTGAATACACTCCGCAAGTTTAGAGCGATCATGAGGGTGCAAGCTGATGAAGTATGCCCCCGTGCGGAATCCTTCAAGATCTTCTTCTTCTGAATACACAGTACGTGCTGTGGCAGCAAGATGAAAGGCATTGCTTGGATGGCTCAAGGTCAGATGGATATGTGAGCCAGGTGGGATGCGTTCTCGAGCATAAAATGATAAGCCACTTTCAGAGATGTTGACGCGCGTCGGACTCGGCAGCAGTGATTCAACCATGCTGTCGTAGAGAGAGCCTGTGAGTAGCGCGATTTTTTTATTCATGAGGTCGAGTACGCGTGCAACTTCGGGTTGCTTGACGGCCAAGGCATCAAGCGTCATTTGTTGCACAGTTTCGAGTTCATCCAGTTCTGCAAGCAGCAGAAAGTAGCGCGGAATCGCGAATTCAGAATCGTAAGGGTCGATCATGGCGTTGGTACGGGTAATCAACTGATAGTTGATGCGTAACGTGTCATTAATACGCGATAGCAAACGGCGCTCAGTGTGTTCTGGGCTCATGTTGTCGCCAATGAGGTGAGTCGTCGTAGTTTCCATATAACATCCTATTATGCTTTGGCCAATCAGTAGCCAATTTTTTTGGTATCCTTACCAGTTTCGGCGTTAACATTGGTTAAAGCGCCAGCGTTACTTTTTTAAAAAGATTTTTTACTCTCTATTCATGCTTAAAGTAGCATATCAAAAGTGTGTAATACATCACTATTATCAAGTTTTTACGGACAAATATCAAACATCTTGTCTTCTCATTTTTTTGATTTTACAACCTTAACCGCTTTGATGCCTACTGTATTGTGTACTCGAGTCTGCAAGGTATCCAATGAGAACGGTCATTGCTCAATCATATGTAATTAATTCATACATATCTAGCATTTTCTATCAGGTATTCTAGCAATGTATTAGAATAAATTCTTTTTTACCGCGTTATTTTTCGCGTTCACTGTTATTTCGTTTGCTGGAACTTGTGTATGTTCAAACCTGTGTCGTTATTTGTTGGTCTACGTTATACCCGCGCAAGGCGGAGTAATAAATTTATTTCCATTACGGCGCTTATTTCGACTCTTGGCTTTATGGTTGGCGTGGCAGTCCTCATTACCGTGTTGTCTGTGATGAATGGCTTTGATCGAGAGCTCAAAAATCGAATCTTGGGCATGATTCCGCAAGCTACCGTGGCGTCTAATCAAATCATTACCGATTGGCCACTGTTGGTCGATAAAGCGAAACAGCAACCACATGTGATTGGTGCTGCGCCTTTTACCCAAGTGCAAGGCATGCTGACTGCTCAAGGGCAGGTGGCGGGTATACTCATCAGTGGCATCGATCCGAATCTAGAAAAAAATGTGTCGATCGTGCAAAACCATATGACTGAAGGCTCGTTGGATGCATTGACGGATGGCAGTTTTGGCATTGTGATCGGCAAAACCATGGCCGATAACTTGGGTCTCATGAACGGCGATAAAGTCACCTTAGTGTTGCCCGAGGCCACTGCTTCACCAGCAGGAGTGGTACCACGCTTCAAACGCTTTACGATCGTTGGGATATTCAGCGTCGGTGCGGAGGTTGACTCCAGTCTCGGCTATATCGCACTCAATGATGCCGCAAAACTATTGCGTCTCCCCGATGGTGCGCAAGGTGTGCGTTTGAAGTTGGATGATTTGTTCGCCGCACCTGAAGTATCCGGTGATTTAGCACGTCAGTTACCCAATGGTTTCTACGCTTCAGATTGGACGCAAACGCAAGGTAATTTATTCTCAGCGATCCAAATGGAAAGGACGATCATGGGGGTCATTCTTTCATTAATTATTTTGGTTGCGGCCCTAAATATTTTTTCCAGCCTCGTGATGGTGGTGAATGATAAAAAAGCCGATATTGCGATTTTACGTACATTAGGCGCTTCACCGAAAACAATTACCCGAATCTTTGTCGTTCAAGGTCTGGTGATTGGTGCATTTGGGACTTTTTCAGGGACGCTGCTTGGCATTGGTGCTGCGCTGGGGATTAGTCCATTTTTAAGCTGGATTAATACATTCTTTGGATTGCACTTACTCGACGCTTACTTTGTTAATTATTTACCGTCCGAGTTACGCTGGGGAAATGTTGCTTTCATCGTCGTGATTTCATTAGTACTCAGTTTCATAGCGACCATTTATCCAGCGCGTCGCGCGGCGCGAATTCAACCAGCTGAGGCGCTGCGTTATGAATGATCTATTAGAGAAAAATCCGCAAAAAAATGAATCCAAGGTGACTGATTTGACTGTAAACCCTACCCACCAAAGTAATGTGCAGCCGGTACTTGCGGCATCAAAGTTATCCAAGACATTCGATGAAGGCCGGAATGATGTGACGGTCCTGCATGGGCTGGATTTGACGGTCCAAGCAGGGGAATTTGTTTCGATTATCGGCTCCAGTGGGTCTGGGAAAAGCACCTTGCTTCACCTGCTGGGTGGCTTAGATCTGCCAACGTCTGGTGAGGTCCGTGTGCATGGTGAGTTGCTCTCTGCAATGAATGAAACCAAGCGCGGCGAAGTCCGTAATAAGTCTTTGGGCTTTGTTTATCAGTTCCATCATCTGTTGGCTGAGTTTGATGCCATTGAAAACGTGGCGATGCCGCTGCTGTTTAGACGGGATGTCTCGGTAGATGAGGCGCGAAGCCAAGCCATTGAGCTGCTTAAAAAGGTTGGCCTCGGTCATCGCTTGGATCATAAGCCGGGTGAGCTATCGGGCGGTGAGCGTCAGCGCGTGGCACTGGCACGTGCGCTGGTGACACGTCCTTCGGTTGTCCTTGCGGATGAACCAACAGGTAATCTCGATCGCAAAACGGCCACGGGTATTCTGGCTTTGCTGGGTGAGTTACGTCGGGATTTGGGCATGGCACTTTTGGTGGTGACCCATGATGAGTCTTTAGCGGGTGCAGCTGATCGGATTATGCATATGCAAGATGGGCGCTGGTTGGATTAATGCGGCCAGTGTGAACGATAAAAGAGCTGCTTATATGTAGCTCTTTTTTTATGATTGGTCTGGGTCCTGATAGTGTTGTTTTCGCAAGATCTGCCGTGCACGCAGGTCGCGAACCACATGCCATCGCCAAAACAATTTGACCAGAATATTCCCAAGCGTACCTAACACCACCGCTTCAATCAATAAACCCACAAGGAGCGCACCTAGATTGAAATGATATCGTGTCGGAACTGGGATGGTTGAGTCGCCGAATAAGCTTGTGGTTAATTGCATGATGATGTGTTTGATTTGTGCGATGTCCAGCATCGGCACACCAAAAATTAAAGAACCAATGCAATAGCTCGAATACAGAATCGGCAGCATGGTAAAGGGGTTGGAAATCCAAGTCAGCGCAATGGAGAGCGGTAAGTTCACCCGAAACAGTATGGCGCAAGCTGCAGCAATCAGCATTTGTGACGGCAGTGGAATCCATGCACAAACGATCCCCCAAAACATTGCACCCGCAATCGATCTGCGGTTGATATGCCACAGATTTGGGTCGGTAATTCGTGAGCCAAGTCGATGTATGCCAGGAAGGGCTGCGATACGTTCTGGGGTTGGAATATAACGTCTGATGATTTTTTTGGGCATGTGACTCTTGGTTTTGAAAGATCAGCGATAATCTGGGTTATGCTGAAGTTATCCGGCATGATCTCTTGAGCGGTGTCATTAATC
>CAYJTU010000063.1:11050-18057 GCA_964373105.1 uncultured Moraxellaceae bacterium
TACTGTACTTCGGTACAATAACAAATAAAAGTCGTCTCTATGATGACTTTTTATTAATACTTTTTTGAAAAGTACTGCGAACAATCAATATTATGAATAAAAAACATGCAATTGATTTTGTTCAGCAGCAGATCGTGATGGTTATTTTAGTCGCTTTTATTGCGGGCGTCATGATCACTGTCGTTTATCCCGCGTCCAATTCTGTATGGATTTGGTCAGGTCTGATCACCATTCCAACCCTCCTCATGGCTCGTTTTGATCGTAGACGATCAATCATCTATTGTTTAATGGCCATCTTTACTGCTTTTTGCTTTGGTTTAGGCTATGCGCATTTAACGATGCAAGCGGCTTTAGGTGATCGGCTGAAGGCATCGCAAACCCTTGATTCAACAGTTCGAGTAATCGGGATCAGTGATGGCGTCGATGAAAACTGGCGACAAGTAGTTGAGGTCGTTGATCCCATCGCAGGCGTACCGAAACGTTGGTTGCTTTATCCTAAATTTTCCCTCAGTGCCGAACAGCGTCGTCCAATTGCGCATCTCCGTGCGGGTGAGCTGTGGCAGGTTAAAGTCAAATTGATTCCACCCCATGGGATTGCTTCTCCTGCTGCATTTGATCAGGAGCAGTGGTTGCTCACTGAGCATATCGGTGCAACAGGGTCTCTAGAGTCAGCCATTCTTGTGGAACCGCAGGCAAGTGGTTTACGCGTGCCTTTAGACCATGTAGATCGGTTACGTGAGGATCTGCGTGATCATCTATCGATGCTCGACTCTCCAGCTCGTGCGGTGCTGTTGGCTTTGTTGACAGGTGATCGAGCCTTAATCGATCCTGATTTACGACAGCTCTATCAGCAAGCGGGGATTAGTCATCTTATGGCGATCTCTGGTCCGCATGTGGTACTAGCGGCGTTGATGGTTGCATGGCTGATTCAACAGCTCTTAAATCTTTGGCCAAAGCTCTATTTGAACGTGCCGCGCAAAATTCTTCTGATTCCTGTCGTGATGGTCGTCGTCGTTGCCTATGCCGTTATGGCAGGGTGGGGTGTACCTGCGCAGCGTACGGTGTTGATGGTCAGCATCGCAAGCGCGCTTGCACTGTTCAGGCAGCAATGGTCGACGCCTTATATTCTGTTGATTGCATTATCACTGACGCTGTTGATCGATCCTTTGGCGATTTATCAAAGCGGGCTCTGGTTATCTTTTGTCGCGACAGCGATTCTAATCAGTGTGGTACAGCAGCCCTCGGTGCTGGGTAGCCGCTGGCAACGTACTAAGCAGCATATCCAGAGTCTGCTCAAGCTCCAAACCGCCATGTTTGTTCTATTGGTTCCTGTGACGCTGGCTTTTTTTCACCAGATCCCTGTCTTGTCCATCGCGATCAATTTGATCGCGATTCCATTGATTGGAGTATTGGTTGTGCCGCTGGCACTGATTGCCTTATTCATTTTTCCGTTCTGGACTGGACTTGCTGATGCCGTGTGGATTTTGGCGGCTTGGTTGCTAGAGCAATTGCACGCACTGCTTTTACTGCTCCCTCTTAAGGTTCTGTTTCTAACCATTACACCGATTGGGCTGGCTGCATTGGTGGTGGTGGTGCTGATTGTGCTGATGCCGCGAGGTAGTTTGCCTCGCGGACTGATTTTGCCTTGTTTGGCAATTTGTTTTTTTCCGATGTGGATGAGTAAGCCGCTTTTTGGTTCACAGCAAGATGCACCGGTTCGGGTACAAGTCTTGGATGTGGGGCAGGGTTTAGCGGTACTGATCCAAACCCAGCATCATGCGATGCTGTTTGATACGGGTGCAAAGCGCGCAGGTGCCCGCGAGGGCATGGGGGAGCGAGTGGTCTTGCCTGCACTATCGGCGGCAGGGGTTTTTCATCTTGATCAACTGATGATCACTCATAGTCACTATGAGCATAGCGGCGGCGCAGCAGCCGTGCTTGAGCACATACCTGTCGACCAAGTTGTGAGTAGTAAGCCTTACCTCGATAGGCCGACGACACTTTGTCACAGTGGGCGGCACTGGCAGTGGGATGGTGTGGATTTTGATGTTCTTGCCCCATGGCCTGATCAGGATATCTTTGATGAAAAGGATCAGAGTTGTGTCTTGAAGATCACGACACCAGCAAGACAAAATCAGCGCACCACGATGCTGTTGATGGGTGATGCGGGTTTTGATGTCGAAAGGCAGCTACTTGCGCAAAATCCATCGCTGACCGCAGACGTCTTACTGCTCGGAGATCATGGCTCGAGCCGAGCCAGTTCGAATGCCTTTATCACTGCGGTTGCACCTCAGCTTGCTGTGTATTCCGCTGGTGCGCGCAGTAAGAATTACCCCGCGAATGAGCTATTGGTGCGATTAAAAGCACAAAACATCCACGTTGAATCAACAGTCAATGGCGGAACGCTCACGATTGATTTGGGCGGTCAAAAAAGTTTCGACGTGAGCCGTTATCGAGATGAGTACTTGTGGCTAAAGCGCTAACCACGATATCTAGATTTAAAGTGATGATTTATCGATGAGAATTTGGCGGACTTCAGCGTCAGTTTTTTGATAAATCCCGGCAAAGTGCGGGGCATCTTTGAAACGTTTATAGGCCCACTGATACTGGATTGGATCACGGCGGATCAGACTTTCCACCGCATGATTCAGCGTATCAACTGAAATCTGTAGGTCGGGGCTGCGAATGCTATCGGGGAGATTTTCAAAGTAAATATCAAAGCCATCTCCATCGGTGCAGCGCAAACAGGACATCATGACGACGCCACAACCGGTCTTTTGAGCAAGGCGTGAGACGAGCGTTGTGGTCAGGACCTTATGGCCGAAGAAGGTCGAGAGTATGCCGCCCGATTCATCGGGTACATGGTCAGGTAGGATGGCACTAAAACCGCCTTGCTTTAAGGTGCGAAACAACGCACGCACCCCGCGCTCATCGGTCGGA
Organism: uncultured Moraxellaceae bacterium; assembly: GCA_964373105.1. Taxonomy (GTDB): domain Bacteria; phylum Pseudomonadota; class Gammaproteobacteria; order Pseudomonadales; family Moraxellaceae; genus Aquirhabdus. The sequence goes on from CAYJTU010000063.1 coordinate 13,991, forward strand.
ACCAGTGTGGCTCTCAAGCGACTCCGTGCCGCAAGGACAAAGGCATCAAGCGAGGGATCATCGGCAGGCTTATACATAATCGTGGGTGCCGTATGCTGATTGACCCAAGGATTCATCATTTCCCATGTGCCATAGTGCGGGATGACGCCAATCAGCCCCTTTGGGTTTTTTAAACCCTCTAAGAAAATCTCTTCACCGTATACAGTTCGAATTTGACTGACGCTGAATTCGGGCGGATTGCCCCAGCTCTTTATAAACTCCAGCATACTCATGGCTTGTGAGCGCAGCGATGCCGCCGCAAGCGCAAGCCGCTCTTCCTCGGACTTTTCTGGGAAGGCAATCAGCAGATTACGACGTACTGTCCACACGACTCCTTTATTGGGGAACCACATCGCGATCCCCGCAACACCACGCGCAAAACTTTGCAAAGCCCCTATAGATAGCCATGAGAAAAATTTTAGGATAAACAGCAGGGGTGTTTGACGTTCTTTGCTTTTCATACTTTTCTTTTCATCAGGGTTGGGGCTTATATACGATATTTTCTTTGATGATTATCGGGGAATCAGTTTTAAAGTAGCCGGGAATGCTAGGTCAAAGTTGCATGGCGATCACATGATAAAAATATCTTAAAAACAGAACTTAACACATCTTGGGCAAGAGTAGCTTTGAACCCTCCAATAAATTATACATTATGGTCATTGAGATCGATATTTAAGCTTAGGAGTAACTGGATCGGCATGGACATTTCCTTGCATTTATAGCAAGGTATGGCTACTGTTTCATATCGCGCTCATCGCATCATAAAAAAGGTTGTTTCATGTCTAGTTGGCCACCGAACCCCAATACCCCGCAACAAACCCCAGATCCACATTCTTCTCATCCGCAACTCGCGGGTCAAGAGTGGCGAATTCTGGAAAAAACCTTACTCGCATCGATTGAAGAGCAGCGCCGTGCCAGACGTTGGAATATTTTCTTTAAACTGACGACCTTCTTCTTTTTTCTATTGTTCTTTTTTGCTTTGGCAAAGAGTTGTGGCAAAGAAGAGAATCTAGGCGTGACCACCACCCCGCATCTTGGGGTTGTGGATATTACGGGTGAGATTGGTGAGGGCTTACCTGCCAACAGTGGCGACATCATCACTGCACTGAATGCCGCATTTGAGGCTTCACAGAGCAAAGCGGTGGTCTTGAATATCAACTCACCGGGCGGTTCGCCTGTGGAGTCAGATCAAATCTGGCAAGAGATCCGCCGTTTGCGTGACCTGCATAAAGACAAGAAAGTCTATGCTGTCATTGGTGATATGGGCGCATCTGGTGCGTATTATATTGCGTCTGCAGCTGACGAAATCTATGTCAACCCATCGAGTCTCGTAGGCTCAATCGGTGTGATCATGCCGAATTACGGTGTGTCTGCTCTGGCTCAAAAACTGGGTGTCGAAGATCGCACCATGACTGCGGGTGCACACAAGAATATCTTGAGCATGACCAAGCCGCTAGATGCGTTTGAAAAAGCTCACGTGCAAGGTGTGCTGGATAATGTCCATCAGCACTTCATCGCAGCGGTGAAAGAAGGTCGTGGTAAGCGTTTGAAAGAAGATGAAAATACTTTCTCTGGTTTATTTTGGAGCGGGGAGCAAGCGATCAACTTGGGCCTTGCGGATAAAGCCGGCAGTGTAGAAAGTCTCAAGCGTGAGCTAAAAGTGAAAGATACTGCGGACTATAGTGTGGATCGCAACTCTATCGACCGCATCATGGGGCGTTTAGGCACCACTCTAGGTCTTGGCATCGGTGCATCATTGAAGTCGTCTGTGACGAGTGACATGAACTCACAAGCATCACTGAAATGAGACGGAAATGAGCAATACGATAAAGCCGTTGATTCACTTTGCCCATGCCAATGGTATCCCCTCCGCAGTGTACGAGAAAATTTTCTCGGCACTGCGTGATGAGGCTGGTGGTAGTTTTGATGTAGTGACATTGCCGTTGATTGGTGTCGATCCGCGTTTTCCGGTCAATAATCATTGGACTAATCTGCGTGATCAAGTGATTGAAAGCATTCAGCATCACGCTGTGGATGCTGATGGCAACCGACGTCCGGTGATTGCGCTCGGTCACTCGCTGGGTGGACTGCTCAGTTATATGGCAGCGTATCGTGTTCCTGAGTTGATGAGTGGTTTGGTCATGCTAGATCCCCCATTGATCAATGGGGTCTATTCGTTAGGTATGCATCTGGCCAAGATTTTTGCACCTGCTGCCTATGACAAGCGGACACCTGCGGCTCTATCGAGCCGTCGCCGGGATCATTGGGACAGTCGCGAGCAAGCTGCTGAAAAGCTGCGTGGGCGTGGTTTGTTTTCAACCTTTGATCAAGATTGTTTTGACGCCTACATCAAGTATGGTCTGACAGACGCGCCTGATGGTGGTGTGACGCTGACGATTCCGAAAAGCGTCGAGGTCAAGATTTTTCAAACCAATCCGTCATGGTTCTGGTTGTCCCCACGTCATGCTCCCAAAGTGCCCGCGCATATGATTGCAGGTCGTGAGAGTCAGTTCTATGGTCGTGGTTTTCCGCAGCGTTTGCAAAAGCAACAAGGCATTCCGTATACCTTAAGCGAAGGCGGGCATATGTTTCCGTTGGAGCAACCTGTGGAGACTGCAAAGTTGATTAAAGGGGTGATTAAAGGGTTTAGTCTTTAGGCTCAGTCATTATTTTGAATATCAAGAGAGTATGGGTGCGATGCGATTAGTGTACTGGTTTCTCTTTATATTCATATTCGATATCGCCTCTGCGGGCTATTTACTCTATTCCTGTTTTTATAAATTTGATGCATTGATCGTAGGCGTGGCAATCTTTATGCAGGTCTACGGCATTTTGCAATTAAACCGCGTGGAGTGGTTTCTTGATTTTGGAGGTCAATATCAAGGCTATTTTAATGTATTTATTATCGTGTTCGGACTATATTTTCTGGTGTTAGGTTTTTCGTGGCAAACAAATCTCGGCAAATTGACCAAATATGGACATTGCGTTCCTAAAACTGTTCCCCTAAATGATTTACAGAAATTGATTCGATAGCTTGTTTGTTGATCTTATTAATGACAAGATCATTACTGTTTTGGTCGTCTTTGATGGGCGATTTCCAAGTCATTTCAATTTTATAGACAGGTGTGAGTCTTTAAAACGCAAGTCATGGCAGTACGCGTATATGTTAATGAATCTGATGATATTGAATTAGCACTGCAAACACTCAAAAATAAAGTTTCAATGGATAGCGATCGGCGCTGGTATAAAAAGCGTTTCGGCTACTACGAAAAGCCTTCAATACTCAAACGTAAAAAAGAAAAAATGCAATCCCAGCCAAATCATCGCTGTAAGCGCTTGTGGCTTAAGATTGGACTTGTGCAGCAATTTGATCGCACGGGTCCAGTTGCTGTGGGGAGGTAAGTTAGATATAGCATATCCTCCTCAAAAAAAGCCTTCATATTGGCTAGATATTGCCGTCATGATCCCGTATAATCCTGCCTCCCTTACCCGCAGGTCATCACGCAGTTGGGTGTGATGTAACTAAACGGGTTCCAAAAAAGAGGCTGATATGAGTAAAATCAAACTCAAAACCAAGCGCGGAGCTGCAAAACGCTTCAAAAAAACCGCAAATGGTTTCAAACGTAAGCAAGCATACAAACGCCACATTCTGACCAAAAAGTCTCCGAAGCGTATCCGTCAACTACGCGGTTGTGTAATGGTTCACGTCAGTGACGTTGCAGCTGTTCGCCGTATGTGCCCATACCTTTAAGGAGATTTTAAATGGCTCGTGTAAAACGTGGTGTAACGGCTCATCGCCGTCATAAAAAAGTTCTAGCCCGTGCAAAAGGTTACTACGGTGCGCGTTCACGCGTATATAAAGTAGCCGTACAGGCCGTGATGAAAGCTGGTCAATATGCATACCGTGACCGCCGTCAGAAAAAACGTACCTTCCGCGCATTGTGGATTGCACGTATCAACGCAGGTGCACGTTTGAATGGTCTGTCATACAGCCGTTTGATCAATGGCCTGAAAAAAGCAGAAGTGAT
>CAYJTU010000064.1:0-2157 GCA_964373105.1 uncultured Moraxellaceae bacterium
CGGAAATATCACTCCGATTGATGGTTTATGCGTACGAATTGGCGCAATGCGATGCCACTCACAAGCATTAACCATCAAACTCAAAAAAGATGTGCCATTGAATGACATTGAAGCACTGATCCGTGAATCAAACGAATGGGTTAAAGTTATCCCAAATATCCGTGAAGCCAGCATGCAGGATTTAACCCCTGTTGCAGTCACTGGGACGCTTTCAATCCCTGTGGGTCGTTTACGCAAGTTGAATATGGGTAACGACTACTTAAGCGCATTTACCGTTGGTGATCAACTCCTCTGGGGTGCTGCTGAGCCACTACGTCGGATGCTTCGCCTATTGATTGAACAACAAAGTTAATTCTGTTGTTATTGAATTGCCATCCCCTACACCAATAGCGTGATGGCATTCACACAATCTTCAAGCCCGTGCACCTTATCGCTAAAGTATTTTTAAAAATTTCTATTAAATCGAATAAAGTGAGGCACTTCTGCATTGCGGTGCCTCACCAATGAGTCGTAAACTGGGGTAATCAAGAAAAGTCTCCTCGTGACCACCACTAAAGTTAGGCATAACGAGTAGAAATCACGAAGCACAACAGGAAAGTTGGTATGCAAATCGCGAAGCGCGCAGCGTTATTACGGAATATTGAATTGAAACACGTCACCCAGCAAACCATGACTCCAGCGATTACTGATCATTTCACTTCTGAATATGGGTCTTATAAATTCGCGATGACACACCAAGTGCAACGATTCAAAAAAAATATTCTTCTCGCAAGCTTACTGGCAAGCCAGACATTGCTCATGGGCTCAGCATATGCTTTAACTGTCGAACCTATTCGAGTGAAGTCTGCGCTAGGTGAGCCTTTTCGTGCTGAGTTGGTTATCTCGGATATAGCAGGCGTGAGTCCAGCCAGTATTCAAGTGGGTCTTGCCAGTGATGCCGAATTTATGCAATTGGGGATCAATAAAAAGAAAGCAACAAGTGACTTGCGCTTTAGTACCAAGCTGACTTCTCCTGAGCGCGGCGTGATTACGATTACCAGTGATCACCCCCTCAATGATCCTTACATCGAATTCCTCGTACATATTGGTTTTGGTAATAATGTCCGTTTACAACAAGTAACCGCGCTTGTCGATCCACCACTGACACGCGTACAAACGGAAAGCATGAACCTACCGGTACAAAAAATCGAACTGGCGGAAACACAACCCTCTTCAGCACCTGCCGATCCGTTGGCCAACACACCCGCTGTAGACCCAACTGCAGCAGCCACAAGTCCTCTGATCGCAAGTAATGATGCCCCTCCAGCTATGGAGGGTGACGGTACGACTGGCACCAGCAGTGAAAATGCCACGGCACCAGTGTCGGAGCCCAGCCAAACAGCATCCGCAGAAAATGAGGCATATACGGTCCAGCGTAACGACTCGCTATGGGCCATCGCAACGCGCATGCAAAAAGACTTGAACCGTCCGATTCCTGTGATTATGCGCTCGATTCAACAATTGAATAAAGCGGCGTTTATCGGCGGTAATCCGAATCAAATCAAGAATGGTGCAGTACTGGCTCTTCCTACACAACAAAGCATCGAACAAGAAAGTCCACCCGTCAACCAAGCGGTGCGTATCGAAAATGAAGATACCGAAAGCAACAAAGCGCCAACGATACGACCTAGAAATGAACAAACAGCGACCAGTAAAAGTAAATTTGTCCGTCGTGGCCACTTACCTGATGCCAAGATGACACTGGTTGCACCCACCCAGCAGGGTGACATCCAAGGTGGAGCGACACAAGGAAACAGTGAAGCCGAACAGAAAAAACTTACGGCGATAAATTCAAAAATCACGGTTTCAAGACAAAAAAATATCGCTTTGAATCAAGAGATTAATCTACTTGAAACACAAATTAAAGCCAATGAGCAAAAACTGGCGCTGCAAAATGCTAAGCTTGCAGACTTAATGCAACGACTGAAAAATCGTAAGGAAGCAGCACCACAACACCGCAACTAGGATGCTTATAACCATGAAAAAAGATATTTCAAATTGGATTACGCCAGCGAAAAGCCCGGCACTCAAATATTTAACGGCGGCACTGCGCCCTCTCATGATACTCATCAGCATGAGCCTTGTGACCTCGCAATCTGTTTTTGCTGCAGACGATGA
>CAYJTU010000064.1:2167-17813 GCA_964373105.1 uncultured Moraxellaceae bacterium
AGACGATGACAGCACCTTCCTCAATCTCGGTATTCCAGGTTGGATTCTGGGATTGATTGTCGTCGCCATCTTAATCGGGGTCGCACTGATTCCGATCAAGCCCAAAGACGAACAAACGCAGACTCGCCCTTTCAGCAAAAACAAACAAACACCCCCTGAAGTCAAAACCGAAACGACGTCGCCGACCCTTGAAACACCTCAGACGAGTGAAGTGGTCGCGGAAGCACCGATTGAAGAAGCGGCTGTCGCTACTGCACCTGCGATTGCAGATCCGGTGATTGCGATTGATGCTTTGCAAGAATCCAAACAGCTCCTGGCTCAGCAGCGCTATCCGCAAGCGGTTGGAGTACTCAGTAAGGGACTGCAAAAAGAGCCTGAGCGTAGCGATTTGATGCTCGAATTGCTTGCTATCCATCTCAGACAAAATGACCATGAATCTTTTGATGCGCAGTTTGAGCAACTTGAAAAGCTAGATGACCCCATTGCATTGATTCAAGCTGAGGAGTTACGCGATCAACTTGAGCGCAAACCAGAACCTGTCGATAACCGTGGCTTTATTGATTATCATCATTCAGACACCACGATTGCGCCTGTAGCGGCTCAAGCGGCCTCTCCAGCAGATGAAATACAGCATGATGGTTTGGCATTTACTCTCGACGAGACTGTTCAGCCCATCGCCTCATCGCCTGAAAATGACTTTCCGTCACTCGATCAAGAATTCAAGCTTGATGCGATTGAAGATTTAAAAACACCAGAAAGCTCTACGGTTTCCGCACTTGCACCGTTGCAAGAGCAGCCCTTGACATTCACCCCCCGTGACTCAACGACGCCAGTAGCCAAAGAAAAAGAAGGCGTCGTATTCGATGCTACTGATCTTATCTTTGAAGAACTGGTCTTTAAAGATACCGTATCCAACGATATTGCGACCGAAACGCCTGAAATTAAGCTGGCTGATTCATTAGCAGCGCCAGCGCCTCAAGTGACCACCCCGCTGCATGCAGAGGGTGAACTGGTTGATCTTGAATTTGACTTGGATGAGTCATTTGCCCTAGATCAAGATAAGCTCGAGGTGAAGGCCAATGATGGACTGGATTGGACGACCGATCTCGCCGATGAAAACTTTTCACTCCCGACGCCTAAAGCCGTCGAACCTGAACCAGTCACTGCGCCAGTGCCCGTTATAGTCTCCGCAAATGAATCTTCGACGATCGCTGCAGCACTGCCTACGGACGACCTCCTGACTTCTTTGGAGTCTGAGTTCCCCTTTCTCAAGTCGATTGATGTTCATCAAACGCGACTGGATTTGGCACGTAACTATATCGCTCTCGGCGAGATCAATAGTGCACGTGAACTGCTCTCTGAAGTTGCTGAACAAGGTGCCAGCACCCAACAGATCGAAGCACGTGAGCTCATTTCGAAACTTGCTTCATAATTCTAACTGTTCATGCAAGAATAAGGCGGCTATCACATAGCCGCCTTATTTTTTTATAATATCCTCAGTTAGACTGATATTGTATCTATGTCTGACTTACGCGATTAATTCTTTTCAAACATCATCGTTCACTCTTTATCTATGCCTAATATACGTGATCTACATCTCGGCGTTCTTTATCTTGGCGGGACCATCGGTTGTACTGGGAAGCCCTTAGCACCTTTACCAGCTAAACAATTTCTGCCGCTTTTAGAAACAGTCATGAAGGATCACCTACCCAGATCATCAGGGATCGATACCGATGCACAGTTCAACGATCAAAGCGTGGTATGGTCATTTTTTTCTGGGCAGATCAAAGACAGCAGCGCGTTAATCCCTGAAGACTGGGCTGATCTATTGGCACTCCTCCTCCACCCTGATCATCAGCACATCCAGCACTGGATGATCTTGCATGGCACCGATACCCTTGCATTCACGGCCGCCTTCCTTGAAACCGCGCTACAAGGCTCTGGACTAAAAGTGATCGTGACGGGTAGTCAACTCCCGCTCCTCGATCCATTTGACCTCACCCTTAACCCCAATAGCGATGCGCTTGGCAACCTCACTATTGCCTACCAAACACTTAAAACCGCCGCTCTGACGGATCTAGGATGGGTGCGAGTCGCCTTTAATCAACAAAACTGGGCAGCAGATACGGTACAGAAAATTCACACTCAAGAATTGATCGCTTTTGCAGGACAAAAAGATGCACAAGGCATCTCGGCCTCTAAAGCCCATCTCGCCACTCATGATCTCATCACAGATAGCGACTTTCAGAGTCTGAAGGAAAAACTCGCCGCTACCAACATCCAGATATACTATGCCGCGCCTTTGCCTACCGATATCTTAGGTGAGCAGCTTGAGTCGGTTTTAACCTCGGGTGCTGAGGCGGTGATCTTGATGGCGTATGGACTCGGAAACTTCCCCGAGGATTCAAGGATTCAACAAATCTTATTGAATGCAGCACAGCGCGGCGTACTGGTCGTCATCACGACACAAGTGCCCTTTGGCGGTGTAGAAACTCGCTATGCAGCAGGAAATTGGTTAGCCGCCTGTGGTGTACTATCTGCTAAAATGCTGCCACTGCCAGCGATCTTTGCCAAACTCACGTGGCTGCTTATCACAGAACCCAATGAGGTTGAACGTAGAAAACAATGGTTGGCTTTAACCGCTTAACTGGGCCTATATTTGAGCTCTATGGCTTAAGTAGAACATGACTTGAATGGGAATGATCAGTGTATGCCGCGTCTTGCTTTGGGTTTAGAGTTTTGTGGTAGTCGCTATCGTGGATGGCAAACTCAGCAAGATGGGGTGATCAGCGTCCAAGAAACGGTTGAAAAAGCACTCTCTAAAATAGCAAACCATCCTGTGACACTTCATGCCGCAGGACGTACGGACGCAGGTGTGCATGCCTGTAATATGATCGCGCACTTTGATACCGATGCCGTACGCCCCATCCGCGGCTGGATTCGTGGCGCCAATAGCGAGCTACCGCATGATATCGCTGTACGCTGGTTACAACCGATGCCAGAACCCTTCCATGCCCGCTTTAAAGCGATTGCACGCCGTTATCGCTATGTGATCTATAACCAGCCATACCGCCCTGCTTTATTGAATGGTCAAGTGACACATCACTACCATCCCTTAGACTTAGGCTTGATGCAGCAGGCTGCACAGAAATTGGTCGGCACTCATGATTTCACCAGTTTTCGTGCAGTAGCCTGCCAGTCGAATCAACCGATCCGTGATGTCAGTCATTTAACATTGACCCGTCATGGACAGCTGATTGTGCTCGACATCCAAGCCAATGGCTTCTTACATCATATGGTACGCAATATTGTCGGTGTGCTATTGGAAATCGGCGAAGGGCTACGCCCCATTGAGTGGGTGGATGAATTACTGGCTGTTCGTGATCGCAAGGCTGCGGGGGTCACAGCGCCGCCCGATGGACTATATTTTATCAATGCCTACTACCCTAAAGAGTTTGAGCTCCCTGAAGTGACTTTAGGTCCGGTTTGGCTGAATATCGATGACGCCTTAAACTAAAAACCAACGGTCACAAGACCACGCTTATTCATATAATAACGCGCACTGAACACTGCCAATTTAAGGCTGTATTCAGTGCACCAATCTCTACAGGCATAGATTCAAACCAGCTTATATAAAATCGCAGAGATCGAGATTAATCCGATCAAAACCACAAAAACATTGCTGATATGACCGCTGTAGCGCCGCATGCTGGGCACTTTATGAATCGCATACATCGGCATCAAGAACAATAAGCACGCAATAATGGGTCCACCCAAGCTCTCAATCATGCCCAATATACTGGGATTGAGCGTTGCAACAATCCATGCTGTCACCAACATAAAAATGGCAGTGATCCTATTCAGCCTAGGAAGATCAATGACCTTGCCGCGGCGCCGGAGGTGCTTAATCATCATGCCATTGAGACCTTCACGCGCCCCCAAATAGTGCCCTAAAAATGACTTGGTAATCGCGATAAAGGCTATGAAGGACGCGATGTAAGCAATGATCGGCGTATGAAAGTGATTCGCTAAATAAGACAAAATAGAGATATTCTGTTGCTTCGCCTCCATCAAATTTGCAGGTGTCAGACTTAAGACGCAGCTAAAGACAAAGAACATCACGGTAATCACCATCAGAATATGACTCCGCGCCAAAATCTGCGAACATTTCTGCTCAGCCTCCAAGCCATACTCAGACCGCTTAGCAACTGCAAATGCCGAGATGATCGGTGAATGATTGAATGAAAAAACCATGACAGGGATGGCCAGCCACAAGGTCATCCAGAGTCCCTTGCCAATGCCTGAAGCGCCACCGAGAGAGGCTTGCTCTAAAGCTGCGCTGCTCCATGTGGGGATGAGATACACCGCAAGCAGCATCAAGACCAGTACAAAGGGATACACCAGAATACTCATCGCCTTGACAATGAATTGCTCGCCGAAACGAATAATGGTCATCAATCCCAGAATCAGGACTAAAGATAAAACTGCGCGCGGTGGTGCAACCAGATGAAGCTGGTGGATAATGAAGCTTTCTACGGTATTGGTAATCGCCACGCTATACACCAGCAAGATGGGATAGATGGCAAAGAAATAGAGTAGCGTAATCAGTCGCCCCACCCCTGACCCAAAATGCTCTTCGACGACCTCAGTAATATCTTCGCCTGCATTTTTTCCCGAGAGCACAAAGCGGCATAGGCTACGATGTGCATAAAAGGTCATCGGGAAAGCCAGAACCGCCATGATCAACAGCGGGATTAGCCCACCAATTCCCGCGTTAATGGGCAAGAATAGTACGCCGGCACCTATTGCTGTGCCATATAAGCCGAGCATCCACATGGTATCTGTTTTGCGCCATGGCGTTGCCGAATCGATAACCTGTGATAACGCGTCAGTTTGCAAAGAACTCATCCACAATTTCCTATATGCGATATCCACCAATTACTAGGTCTGAAAAAAAGAAATCCCATACCCACCTGATTGAGCGATCAGCACGCAAAAAAAAGCGTCTCACATCTGTCATGTGAAACGCTTGATATCATCCAATTAAAGCTCTCATGTCAGGGCTGGATTGACACCTAATGAGCAGCATCATAACCCTGTGGCAAGAACTCAATTAAAACCAATTGGTAAAAACATATTCACTGCGCGCATATTACCATACGTGCGTCTGGATTAGGCACGTGACTGTTTACGTTTACGATATTCAACGGGAGTCTCATTGGTCCAACGCCTAAATGCACGATAGAACGTACTGGGTTCAGAAAATCCCGTCAAGTACACGATCCGCTCCACACTCTCACTGGTCTGTGACAGTAAGCGTTTCGCAAGTCGCGCGCGATAATCCGAGAGGACTTGCTGGAAACTCGTATCCGCTTCGCTCAATTGGGTGCGTAAGCGTCTGGAGGTGGTATTCAGACGTGCAGCAATCGTCTCAAGCGAAATCTCACCACTTTCCAGCGTTGCCCCAATTGCACGGCGCACCTCGCCCACTAAATCAGTCCGCGCCAGCTCCTGTAATTTCTCATTCGCTAATTGTTCATGCAGGCGCAGGAGTTCAGGCTCAGATTGCCAAAGTGGATACTCCATGATCTCAAGATCAAAATAGACACGCGATTCAGGCTGACCTAAATAAACAGGACAGCCGAATAAGCGCTGATACTCTTCAGCACTGGCGCCGCGCGTATAAGAAAAATCAATCCGCGTAAAACGAAACTTGCCTTCCGTTACAAATTGAAAAAAACGCTGCATACTTAAGACGAAGCATTCGCTAAATTGGCGAAGGGCACGCTCATCTTTATAGTGATACGGTTCATTTGAAAGACAAATCTGATCGCCGATCACTTGCAGCGAACCATTTAAAACATCACTGACTAAGCGTTGATAGGCAAAAGCACGCTTCAAGCCTGCACCAAATGAAGCACTACTTAAAAACAAATACTCGACGACCTGACCACGATAAAGTGGCATGAACTCCGCTAAATGGAGTCCAAAATCCTGATCGCCCGTGATTTCTTCAGCAGCACTCCAAAATGCGACTTGGAGATGATTAGGTGTGCGGGCCGATTCATTGACGCGGCTGATCTCGACACCAGCACGAAGCAAAATCTCATCGGCAGGAAATCCCGCCCGCCGCATTCCTTCATATACCATCTTAAATAGAATGGCAGCATCAGTCTGTACACTCTGCATGACACGATCCTCTTTACAGCGACTTCAAATCTAAATTTTTATTCGACGGACTCATTTCACCATACTTCAATCGCAAAACAGCCCATGTCGTGGTTTGGCGAGCTGGCGCGCCGTTGTTCTAGGATTTTCTAGATCGTCTTGATCCAATCTGATGTATCATATCATTTATATTAAAGGGTTAATGGTGAAAAAGCATGGCGCAAAATCATGCTTTCTTGACTGGATACAATTTCAATTGACTTTACTCATACAAACCACCCATTGAGCGGTTGTTGTAAAGCTCATTTCATATACAGTTAGACCGCATCACTCAATCGAAGGAAAATCCTATGATAAAAATAATCAATCGCATCGCTCTCATCCTTGCGCCACTTTCTTTACTGGCAGGCTGCTATACAGTGATCCATACATCAACTTTCAGGAGCGACACCTCGGGCAAGCCGATTAGCGCATTGCAGGCATGCCTCGCTCAAAGTCAGCTCAAAACGCCGGTTCCAGCAGGTAAAACCATCGAGACGCCCCACTATACCTTGATAACCTTGCAAAAAAGTGCAGACGACATCAAAGCGGGTGAAATGTGCATCATTGACAAATCGAAAAGTACGGTCGAAATTACAGCGATTGATGACTTACAGTTCCTACCCGTTGGGATTTCTGGTCGTTAAAACTACGCTTTTAGACATAATGTGAATCAATCAGCAAAGAAAAGCGTTTGCTTTGTTGCGTATGCGCGTACGAACGGCTAAAATATCGTCCTTTCCGAATATATGACGCGCGCATCTATTATCAATAGGATAAGGATCACAGCAACCGTCAAACCATGTAGAGCGAATATGTCCAACAAAGAAGAGCTGATCGAGTTTGAAGGCGTCGTCACTGAAACCTTACCAAACACCATGTTTCGTGTACGTCTTGAAAACGACCACGAAGTGATTGCCCACATCTCTGGAAAAATGCGCAAGCACTATATCCGCATTTTGACCGGTGACTCTGTTAAAGTTGAAATGACACCTTACGACTTAAGTAAAGGTCGTATCACTTACCGCGCACGTTAATTCTGTAGCCTTGGCCACCATGAGTGGTTAATAAGTAAGGTTTACCATTAGCATGCCGTAATGATAAAAAAAGCCGCTATTTCAGCGGCTTTTTCCATTTGTTTACTTAATAAGTTATTTTAACCCAATGCTTTAAGCACTGCCGCACCCATTTCTTGAGTGCCGATCTTGGTCATGCCTGCAGACATGATATCGCCGGTACGAAGACCCTGATCAAGTACATCACCTACAGCCGTCTCAATCGCTTTCGCTGCATCTTCTTGCTTAAACGTGTAACGCAGCATCATGGCTACTGACAGGATCGTCGCTAAAGGATTTGCCAGATTCTGTCCTGCGATATCAGGCGCACTACCATGACATGGCTCATACATGCCTTTACCCTGCTCATCAAGACTTGCTGAAGGCAGCATACCGATGGAACCTGTCAGCATCGCAGCTTCATCCGATAAGATGTCACCAAAGAGATTACCCGTGACCAACACATCAAATTGCTTAGGATTCTTGACCAACTGCATGGCTGCATTATCCACATACATATGCGACAGTTGAACTTCGGGATACTCTGCTGCCGCTAAATCAGTGACTGTTTGCTTCCAAAGCTCTGTGACTTCAAGCACGTTTGCTTTATCGATCGAGCACACTTTACCGCCACGTAGCTTGGCCATGTTAAAGGCCACTTTAGCAATCCGCTTAATCTCGCTCTCGGCATAGACATCGGTATTGAAACCTTGTTTCTCACCGTTTTCTAACGTACGGATACCGCGCGGTTGGCCGAAGTAGATACCGCCGGTCAGCTCACGGACGATGAGGATATCTAGACCCGCGACGATTTCGGGTTTTAAGCTGGATGCATCGGCAAGTTGGGGATACAAAATCGCAGGACGCAGATTTGCGAATAAATTTAATTCACTGCGGATTTTAAGCAAGCCACGTTCTGGACGAATCGAGCGTTCGATCGTATCCCATTTGGGTCCACCAACTGCACCGAGCAGCACCGCATCTGCTTTTTTTGCTGCATCAAGCGTGACATCCGGTAGTGGCACACCATGTGCGTCAATGGCGGCACCACCTAGTAAGCCATGCGTCCATGTAAAGTCCAATGCAAATTTCTCATTCACCCGTGCTAAAACTTGCTCAGCAGCAGCCATGATTTCAGGGCCGATACCATCACCCGCCAAAATTAAAATATGTTGAGACATGTCAAAATCCACTTAAGAACAAAATGTAAAAAACAATAACGAAGAAAATCGGTATGCAACAAATTAAGCCAAAGAATCAAGAAACTATTTGATTTTTTGCTCTACAAACGAAGATGTATCCGCTTGAAAATCGTAACTGCGGCAAAAACGTCGTGAGAGCTGACTGTTATCCAACAGATCCACACACAGTGGCGCAGGTCCCGCCAAACTCAATAAACTTCCTGACTGCTCACGGGGCTGACGGTACAGATTAAGATCATAACGGTGACCCGCTCTAAAGCGATGTGTCACTGTAAAATTCTCTATCCGTGATCGTGTGATGGGGAAAAACTGAACATCGATATCATGCGGCGCAGAACTTAACGCCAGATAATACTGAGAGCTATAACTGGTTGGCGCTTCAAAGCGCAAAATCGCATCATTTTTGCTACGATCTGTTGGCTCACCCGTTGCCTGATTTAACAGCTGTACACCATTGAGTGCTGCGAACTGACAGCCTACTCCACCGGCACAGTGCACGGATGCAACGCCCGAAGAATCCGAGTTAACATGACTTAAATTCGGTGCCATCCAAGCCGTCTTGGACTCAAGCTCTTTTTGAGATTGACACGCAGTAAGACTTAACAATAGCGTTGCCACACAAACTGTGGCTGTCGTCTTTACAAATAATGGCATAACGTATTGCACAGAATTTTTTAGACCCATCGCTATCGATTGCCGATTGCTCCGTACAGTCATTTGTTTACCGCTCCATATATCGCACACCCATGTGCAGATGTGACTGAGCGCAGCGTAAGCACACTGCCCTCACCTCTATCTGCAAGAGTATACGCTATACAATACTCATACATGAAGCGTATTAAACACCCATGGACGAGCGGACTTGGCTTTTTCTTCAAAAAGATGAATAGCATCACTGTCTTGCAGCGTTAATCCAATCTCATCCAAACCGTTGAGCAGAAAGTGCTTGCGAAATGCATCCACTTCAAAATGATGAATTTGACCATTCGGACGGATCACTTGTTGCTTCTGCAAATCCACCGTCAGCTGATAGCCCACTTCCGCTAACGCTTCAGCAAAAATCACATCCATCTCATCTTCTGCCAGAATCACTGGCAACATGCCATTATTTAAACAGTTATTATAGAAAATATCTGCAAATGAGGATGCGATCACCGTCCGAAAGCCATACTCTGCCAATGCCCACGGTGCATGTTCACGACTCGAACCACAGCCAAAATTTTGACGGGCGATCAAAATATTGGCGCCCTGATAACGTGGCTGATTGAGGACAAACTCGGTGTTCAGTGGACGGATGCTATTATCTTGACCTGGAAATCCTTCATCCAAATAACGCCACTCATCAAATAAGTTGACCCCAAAACCTGTCCGTTTAATCGATTTCAAAAACTGCTTAGGAATGATCTGGTCGGTATCGACATTGGCACGATCAAGCGGTGCAACGACACCCGTTTCCACAATATAAGGTTTCATGTTCTATACTCTCAATAACAATGATTTAACACGCCGATTTAGGACTGTACTTAGAACGTTCTGACATCCACAAAGTGTCCTGCCAATGCTGCGGCGGCGGCCATTGCAGGGCTGACCAAATGGGTGCGCCCGCCGTTGCCCTGACGACCTTCAAAGTTACGATTACTGGTGGATGCGCAGTGCTCACCCGACTGTAATTTATCGGCATTCATCGCCAAACACATCGAACAGCCCGGTTCGCGCCACTCAAAACCTGCGTCCGTGAACAAGGTGTGCAAACCTTCTTCTTCGGCTTGTTTCTTGACCAAACCAGAGCCTGGAACAACCATAGCCTGCTTGATCGTGCTCGCAACTTTGCGACCTTGAATCACCGCAGCTGCGGCACGCAAATCTTCGATACGTGAGTTGGTGCAAGAGCCAATAAACACACGATCCAATTGAATATCAGACAGCGACTGACCTGGGGTTAAACCCATATATTGATAAGCGCGCTTCATGCCATCTTGCTTGACCGGATCGTTGGTTGATTCGATCAATGGTAGAGCTTCGCTGACTGCGATCACCATCTCAGGTGACGTGCCCCACGACACTTGGGGCTCGATCTGATTGCCATCCAACTCAACGACGGTATCAAATGCGGCATCAGTATCGCTATGCAAGGTCTGCCAATACGCAACCGCTTGATCCCACTGATCCGCTTTCGGTGCAAACGGCTTGTCTTTGAAGTAAGCAATGGTCTTGTCATCCACCGCAACCATGCCGACGCGCGCGCCCGCTTCAATTGCCATATTACAGACCGTCATACGGCCCTCCATCGACATATCGCGGAACACTTGACCACCGAACTCAATCGCATGGCCGTTGCCACCTGCTGTCCCGATCTTACCAATAATGGCAAGAACGACATCTTTAGGGGTGACTCCAGCGCCCAACACGCCATCAACACGCACCAACATATTTTTCGATTTCTTTTGAATCAAGCATTGTGTCGCAAGCACGTGCTCAACTTCAGATGTCCCAATACCATGCGCCAAACAGCCAAAAGCACCATGTGTAGCGGTATGAGAGTCACCGCAAACCACGGTCATACCCGGCAAGGTGAGACCTTGCTCAGGGCCAACCACATGGACGATGCCTTGACGGACATCATTGATATCAAACTGCACCACATCAAATGCTTTACAGTTGTCATCCAAGGTTTGTACTTGGATGCGAGATACTTGATCTTGAATCCCAGCAATCCCTTCGGCACGCTCAGCTTTGCTGGTGGGGACGTTATGATCTGGCGTCGCAATGTTGGCATCTAAACGCCACGGCTTACGATGTGCAAGTTGCAGACCTTCAAATGCTTGAGGACTGGTTACTTCATGCAAAAGCTGACGATCGATATAAATTAAGCATGAACCATCATCACGTTGCTTAACCAAATGGTCGTCCCAAAGTTTGTCGTATAATGTCTTTGCGGTCATTGTCATTACTCTTGATCTACACTGAAACAGTCAGTGGCCTTGCTCATCTTAGAGCTGGGATGTGCGTATCATAACGTGACAAATTCAATAAAACTAATTTATCATTTTTATAATTAGTAAAACTTTTAGGAATGAATTATATTTCAGTCCTCAAGTCGATTAACTCACCATGCAGAGTCGCCCCTATGAATACAGCCGCACTGCAAGCCTTCGTCACTGTCATGCAGATGGGCTCAGTATCGCGGGCTGCAGATAAACTTTTTCTAACCCAGCCAGCGATCAGTAAACGCTTGCGTATCCTCGAAGAAGAATTCGGTGTGGCGCTTTTCACCCCAATTGGTCGCGGCATACAGCCCACACAGGCTGCACAAGATTTATTACCGCGCGCCAAACGGTGGCTTCTTGATTATGATGAAATTAAGCATGCACTGAGCCATTCACAAAAACAGGTGGGCGGCCTACTGCGTATTGGAACCAGCCATCACATTGGCTTACATCACCTCCCGACTCCACTGAAATCTTTTGTCCAAGCGCACCCTGAAGTTGAACTCGAGGTCCACTTCGTCGATTCAGAACAAGCCCACCAAGCGGTACTCGCGGGCGAACTTGAACTGGCTTTTTTAACGCTGCCTCCAGTCGCCGATGAGCGACTAGCCTATCTGGAAATCTGGACCGATCCACTGGTCTTTGTTGCAGCACCTTTTCATCCACTGACTCAACAAAACCAGATCAAAGGACACCTCACGCTCGCCGATCTGATCAAGCATGCGGCCATCCTACCCGCGGCAAACACCTACACCAGCCAGATCACCTTAGATGCCTTTCATCAAGCGGGTTTAAGCTTAAAAACCAGTATGAGTACCAATCCCCTCGATTCAATTAAAATGCTGGTATCGATTGGCTTAGGCTGGTCTGTTTTGCCCACCACCTTGGTCGACGATGACTTGTCCGTGCTCAACATCAATCAAGTCGATTTAACACGGATGCTGGGCATGGTCTGGCACCCAAAACGCACGCTATCCAAAGCAGCCAGCATACTAAAGCATGACTACTTTGAATCGGCATGATCCAAAACTGCACACACAATAAAATGTCATCACCGCTTTTAAACGACTTCACCAATAGGTCTGATTAAGATGACATGGTGCAAAATAAGCATTATTTTTACACGAGCCATCTATTTAACTATTGTCCGAACACTTTAAACTAAGGTGACATCTGGGCATGCTATAAAGACAGAGTCTTTTTTTTGTGATGATTCGGCGGTGACCATCTCTACGCATCCTTAGAGGTCTGTTACAAGACGTCATATCACATTGTTTATTATTAATATCTATTGAGTAGAGCGGTAATGCCTGAATTTCAAATCTCCACGATATCACTGGCAATGCGTGCTTACGCGCATGGAATGATGAGATCACTGCTGTTACCGCTCACTATCTGCTCGGCATTGCATGTACAAGCTGCTGATGGTGATTTTCAAGCCGCACAAAGAGCGGCACAATCCGGCAATCTCGGCGCACTCGATATGTATCGCCAACAAATGTCAGACAGTGTCCTTGCGCCCTACCCTGAATATTGGCAACTTAATAAAGATATCGTCTTGCAAACCCCTGAGGCGATTCGAGACTTTGCCGATCGCTATCCAGGTGCAGCAATCAGCGAGAAATTGCTCGGAGATTATATTGAAGCCAAAGCACGCGCTGGGGACTATGCCGCTATCCGCCAAGTGGCTTCTCGTCTGACCAATCCAGATAGTGATGAAAGCTGCGCTGTTGCACAAGCGACTGCTGCAGGTGGTGACGCCCTGACGCTATCAGCACTACGTGATGATGTCTGGTTAAAAACGGGCAAAATCTCGGAACTCTGCTCAACGATTGCGGATCAACTGCTCAGTAGTCCCTTGATCAGTGATGATGATCGCACCCAGCGACTGCGAACCATGCTGCGCGCTGGTCTGGTCACCCGTGCGCTGCCGGTAGCCAGTCGTCTCAACATCCCGTTGGACTCCACGAAACTGTCTAATATCGCGACATCGCCATCGATTTATCTCGCCGATGCGCCGCTCGCCACCCTGCAAGATCAGATGTATTACTTTTATGCACTGGGACAACTGGCAACGACTAATCCCGATGCAGTCAATGACCAGCTTAATCGTGATCAAAGTCGTCTCCCACCTGCAACGCTGCAATATGGCTATCGCATTCTGGCGATGGCCTATGCCACCAACATTACCAAATTTGGCTTTGATCAACGCGTAGTCAGCTGGTTTGATCGAAGTCTCGGCATGCCCTTCAGTGATGATGAAGCTGAAGCCTATGCGCGGACAGCGATTCGTTTTAGTCAATGGAATAGTTTACTGCGCGCACTGGACGTGATGGGGATTGAAAAACAGAATGAGCGGATCTGGCGCTATTGGTTTGCACGCGCTACTGAGCAACGTGGTGATGGACAAGCCAAACAAGTCGCTAAAACCTTCTACACCGCGCTTGCAACCGATGACGACTACTACGGGCTACTCGCCCGCGATAAATTAGGTTTGGCATTCAGTGAGCTTGCACCGAGCTATCAACCCTCATCCGCTGACTATCGTCGCATGCAAAACGATATCAACTTTCAACGGGCTTTCGCACTACGTGCCATCAATGCCGATGCCCAATACGCAAATCGTGAGTGGAACTGGGCTGTACGTCAGGCCTCACTGAAACAAGATGATGGCATGCTGCTCGCCGCCGCAGATCAAGCCAATAAAATCAGTTGGTATGACCGGGCCATCTACGCTGCGGAACGCACAGCCACATTGCACA
This sequence comes from uncultured Moraxellaceae bacterium, assembly GCA_964373105.1. Classification (GTDB taxonomy): domain Bacteria; phylum Pseudomonadota; class Gammaproteobacteria; order Pseudomonadales; family Moraxellaceae; genus Aquirhabdus. Next base: position 16,381 of record CAYJTU010000064.1, read on the forward strand.
ATGATCGCCTGCGCTATCTCACCCCTTTTCGAGAGCTGACCGAACGCTACAGTAAACAAATCGGACTCGACCCTGCTTGGGTTTACGGATTGATCCGCCAAGAAAGTCGCTTTGTCATCAGTGCACGCTCAAATGTTGGTGCAGGCGGCCTGATGCAGGTCATGCCATCGACTGCACGCTGGGTCGCAGCGCGTATCGGCGAACCCTTTAAAGCCTCGCAGTTATCTGATATGGACACCAACATCCGCTATGGTACTTTTTATCTAAACCATATCTTTGGTCAATTGGGCAGTCAGCCCGTGTTAGCCACTGCCGGTTATAACGCAGGCCCGCTACGCGCAAAACGCTGGCAGCCGCCAAGCTCCCCACTTGCGGCTGATCAATATACCGATACGATTCCCTTCTTAGAAACACGCGACTATGTCAAAAAAGTCATGACCAATGCCGTGCACTATGGTTTGATCTTCAACCAAGGACAGCAATCCTTGACCTCGCGAATGGGAACGATCGCGGTGCAAAGTAGTCAAGACGTGGTGGGTCCCTAGATTTTGATACATTTTCAGACCAAAAATATTGCTATCTTCGTTAATCTAAAAAGTTTGACGAGAAAAAGATTACGGTTTAAAAACAGAGTGATGCAAAGTGTACTGTACACTAACAAACCCTTGCTACTGTTTAACAATGACATCTCTTAGAATACGCCTATAGAAGGTAATACCTAACGAATCGAACGGAACGCGACAAGGAGGTCTGCGAACTATGCGTGATAGGTGTAATGAGACTCGGTGCTCTATGCGACAAATAATGCAGCATGCTTTGCAAACATCTATGCAACAACACATACGAATACTTAGGCGAGAGGTAATGAGGTTTTTTTTGCATAACAATCACGTATTCATCACCCACGGCCTCATCGCAGAACAGCATCCTCTGCAAGTCGGTCAACTGATTGCACGCATCCATTGCTCACTCGATCCGATCAAGCAAGGTGTGCGTCATCATGCCTTGTACATTTTATTGGTGAGCTTACTGTGTGGCTTGGTCACCTTTAAAGCCCATGCAGAAGATAATAATCAAACGACGCCATCAAGCTTTACTCTCATTATTAACATGACCCCTGCGGCCTGTGCACTGGATCCAGAACTACAAAAGCTTCGTCAATGTCAGGATGGCTTCACGCTCACCATTTCGAGCTTGCAAGCCGAATGGCCGAATGGCAAACGCATGGAAAACTGTAGCCGCGAAGCGACCAATTTGTCCCCTCTGCAAGAGCGCGTTGTTGAACGCGTCATGCCAGACAAACAATTGCGGGATGAAGATTGGCAGCGTAATGGTTCTTGTACAGGCATGACGCCGAACGTGTACTTCCGCACCATTGCCACCTATGCGAAACGCTTGGTTGTGCCGCCAGAATTGGCCACGCCGCGAGATAC